>CAZWKF010000057.1:0-9642 GCA_964634785.1 uncultured Muribaculaceae bacterium | reverse complement strand
CCGCTTAAGGCTAACCATCTACCAAGTTTTCCCGGCAAACTTACCCACATAGCCATCGTATTATAACGGATTTTTTTATAGAGTTTTGGATTGCCCTTTTTAACTTCTTCCCATAACTCTTTATATTGTTTTTCCCCTTCAGGGGTTCTTGCAAGTCTTGAAAATATTACGCCTATCGTCATTAAAAATATACACTCTCTTTGCATCATCTTCCGTAATTTCTTATCCTCTATTTCCTCTAAATCATATTTATTACAAACCGTTTTAGAGACGAGCACTTGATGATGACTTCTCTTAATCATCTGAGGCTCTTGAACAGATTGATCAGCTCTTCCTATAAAATAACGATAAAAGTCTAAATCGAGATAGGTTATCGTCTTTGTATAGGGAAAGGGAAGATAGATAAATAGATTATCTTCGTAAAAGATATGTTTAGGCAAATCAATATCACTTTGATCCAATATACTCTTTTTATACATTAAAGAATGTAAAGATAAATATTGAGTTGTCTTAAATCTCTTCGTATCCTTCCAACCACATTCCTTATCCTTAGGAAATACATTTTTAAAAGAAATGGTTTGGTCTTTTCTTCCATCAGTATAAGTATAGACATAATTCATGATAATTAAATCTGAATCTATTTTCTTTATCTTTTTAAGCAATGTTAAATAGGCTTTTTTATCGACCCAGTCATCACTGTCAACGACTTTAAAATACTTTCCCTTCGCATGTTTTAAACCCATATTAATTCCTTCACCATGTCCCCCATTTTCTTGATGAATTGCTTTTACAATGGAAGGGTATTTCTTCTGATAATTATCGGCTATTTTACCTGTTTTATCAGTTGACCCATCATCAACAATGATAATTTCCACGTCTTCTTTTCCTAATAATAATGTATCGATACAATGCTCCATATAGTCTTCTGAATTGTAACATGGAACAACAAATGATATATACTTCATTTCTGTCTCACCTATTTCTCGATTATTTCATGGTCTTTTACTTGAATCTCTTGGTTTAAAAATCCATTTTCAATTCCAATAGAAACTACTTCCTCCGTTTTTCCATGATTTTGAATGATAATAGGAACCTTTTTAGCTTCAAAAGCATCCACTTTTTGATAAGGAACACTTGTATAGACTTCTATGTCACTTGAGCTCATATAAAATAACTTACATTGACTGGCAAAAGCATTATTACTGACGATATAAAGGACAATTTCTTTTGTTTCATTTGGAAGTACAGTTACTTTTCCCTCATTTAAGTCGTTGCTTCTAAGTTCATTTTCTACGCTCGTTAGTGTTACCATTTTTGTTTGATTACTCGATTCATCTACATAGTATGAAAAGGAGATAGATACAAGACCTAAAACAATGGTAAGCATTACTACAATACTAAAATATAAATGCTTTGGCTGTTTAATAAATTGAACTGCTTTCACATGAATTCCTACTCTCTAGTATAAGTATAACAAAAAAGACAGGAAAAGTCATTATGAACTTTTCCCTCTTTAGTTAAAATATCCTTTTACTTTTTCTTTCTTATCCTCTTTACTATAGTAATTCCACTTTCCATCGCGATATTCGTACTGATAATCATTTTCGTTATTTGTAATTATAACTGTATTTAAATCTCTGAATTGTTCTAAGATTTCTTCTGATACACTCGATTCATCTATACATGATAAACTTAAGCCGGAATTTTTTGGAACAGAAATAATCGTATCCTCATCTATTGCTGTATTAATAGACATATCCAAAAGATCTTCTCCCTTTGCTATTACAATAGTTTCTAGATTTTGATTTTGGGATTGAACTTTTATCTTATTAATAACAGAACACTTCTCATTTTCTGAATCAATGAAAGCTCCAAGTGCTAAATATTGAACCTCTTCATTTATTTCTACATCATAATTGATTGAACCACCATGAAAGTCATTCACTAGGGTCAATTCTGAAACTTTGATATTACTCAAATCCAATTCACTTATTTTTTCATAAGAGATATTTAATTGCGAAATCTTCGTATAATCAAGTGCATTCAAATAAGAAGAAGCCGTTTCTACATCAACATCCTCTGATATATGAATTGATATGTAGGCATTTTCTATAAGAGGAAAACTCTTGATATAATTTATTTTATTCTCATGATTATTCTCCGGATTTACTAGAATATCTAAAGCATTAACAGGTGGTTTCTTTGCATTATTTTCGATAAAAGGTTGATAGTCAAAATTATAGCCTACATCAGCTAGATCAGTGAAAGTGATATTGGATAAATCTAGTTTTCTAAAGTCAATCTCTTTTTCTAATCCTGTCACCTTAATCCTATTAATATCATAATGTTTTATAGTCTCATTCAGAAAATCATATACTTTAGAATCGGTTATGGTATTTGATTCTCCTCTTTTTCTAAATTTCAGCATTTGTAGATCTTCGTTAACAGATACTATAATACCATTTTCTTCTAAGTAGGCAAGCATCTCCTTTTCTAATTCTTCAAAATGCATTTGTTTTATTGCTTCATTAAGTGTTCCCTCATGGCAATTATAATAAAACTCGCCTATCTTCACTCTGTTAACATTAGAAAATTGTTTAAACCAAGCATCTCCTATATCATTTACATTAGCATTAGAAATCGAATACTGACTTTTATCTGGTAAATCGATTGTCGCCTCATTTGTTACATCAACAGAAAAATCTTCAGCATTGGCATAACGAGACACTTGCTGATTAATTTCTAATTCTTCGCTGTTAGATATTACTTTCAAATTTTCTAATAAAGTAGTATTTTTAAAGTCTGTTGGATAAGAGGAAGTCACATCTAATTTTTTAACATAGTCATTAAGTTCAATCGTATAATCCATATCTTCATCAGTATAATGTGAGATAGATAAATTGTTACATGCTATTTTAGCAAACGTTAAATCATTTAGATTAGCACTTGTTTCTATTTGTACCCAATCTAAGTTTTTCAATTTTGATACTTCATCTAAATAGGCATTGATTGCCTCTGAAGAAACATTTTCTGTAAATTCTAAACCTAAGTAAGAGTCATTAAAAGTAGCTGTTTCTAATAGTTTTTGAATGGCCTCTTTATTGGTATCTTTACTAATTATAATAGAAAGAGATTCATAGCTTCTATTATAAAAAGGAGCATAGTTAAAATCAATGTCTGGACAATCAATTGATAAGTCACTAAAGCCATCAATATTAATATCAGTAAAGTCAATCGGTGTAGTATTTAGATGAAAAACTAAGCTATTGTATTCACAATTTTCCACTCTTATCTTAATCTCTTCATAGAGTTCTTCCGTCATTTCTGTTTTTCTCTCACTGTCACATACATCTATTTGGTAAGGAAGATCGACGATATATATTCCACTATCATTAATTTCAAAAGCATTTTCATTGCTCTCATCAACAATTTCATTGGCAATACCATTACTATTTCCACAACTTGATAGGACAGTAGCTCCAACCATAAGCTTAAATATTGCAGCCACTTTTTTAGCCATTTTATTCTTTTTCATAAGCATTTTCCTCCTAAAAAAACTTTTCCTATTATACTTTAAAAATAAGCTTTTGTAAAGATATCATTCACAAAAAAAGAGGCTTCAACCTCATCATTTCGTAATCGTTGTCATCATACTGTAATATTCATTGTCTTCAACTACATAAAGAGAAAGACCAGTGCCAATTTCCACTTTAATAATACCACTTTCAGTAATAGGAATAAGCTTAGTATATTCATTATTGCGACTTACTAAAGCTAAAACAGCTTTTCCTTCAATTTGATAAGTTAAATACTCTCCATTAGAAGAAATGAGGAAATCTTTATCATAGACTTTCGCGTTATCAAGCTTTTCTTCAATATCTTTAGTTAAGACTTTACTAGCTTCTGTATATTCTACTTGATCAATTGTATCTACAGGATTATAATTAGGCATTACTTCTTGATAGATAGAAACTGGAACTCCAATATACTTTCCATTTTCTGTTTCTAAATTCGCATTTTTCTCTAAGTCACTCATTAAACTTATAGATAAAATATGCCCAAGATAATCCATCTCCAACGTCAAGTCTGGCATATTCCCCTCTGAATATTTACCATTATAGCCAACATAGAAACGATCATTGTAAAAACGAACAGAAGATAGAGTGTTAAGCTCTAAACTAAAAATAAGATTGGCATTATGATCAAATCCACGAAGATTCGATTCTTTATTTAGTTGATTTCCCAATAGAAAATAATGTGTCTTATCTTCTATACGAGAAGGAATATCGAAATCATACGTTTCATCATTATATGGATTAGTACTTATCTCGTATTCTTGTTGTTCTTTTATATTTTTTAAAGTAACTAAATTATTAGCATTTGCATATAAACCATAAATGGGTAATACATGATTTTGACTTGCTTCTGTTTTATAAATAAGTTGGTCATTTATATAGACATCATATTGGGTTAATTCTTTTGTTTTAAAAATAATAAGTGCTGATAGAGGATTAATCTCATAAGGATTTTTAAGTATCAAAGGCTTTTCTAGAGTGTACTCGTCATTCATCATTTCTTTTTTTACACGTTCATTCATTTCTTTTTGTTTAGCTAAGATAGTAGCTAATTCATTTTTTTCTACACGATTATATTTTTGAAAATACTTTCCATTCCCATTTTTTACATTGACAATATAATAAGTAACAAACACCATTGCAATGGCAAAAACCACAAACGTTGCAACTACAAATACCCGATTAATCTCTTTTTCTCTCATGACTACCACTCTCTATTCTAATTTTATTATACAAGATAATTTTTCAAATGTAAATTGCTAAAAAGCTTCTTAACACACCAAAAAAAGACTCTAGTCTGATAACCTAAGAAGTCTTTTTCGAGTTTGAATGAGCACAGTAACTATTATCAGTAGTCACAGATCCCTATAACATTTCTGAGTTTTCTTTCTCAATGACACGTGCATACTTAGTCGCTGTTATAATCCGAAGACATTCGCTAAAAAACGGAATTGGCTTTTTTCACGTAACCTATCAAGACCAAAAGACCATGAACCGAATTAGATCATAAAGCACTCCATTTTCTGCAGTCGTAAAAAAATTGAAATACATTTCCTTAAAGGAAACATTAAGAATCGTATAGTTTTATTATTATAAAAGTATACTAAGAAAAATAATTTTTTTGTTTTGACTGCAACTCTATACTAAGTACTTTTATTATATGATTAAAGAAGACTATTGTCAATTCCTCTTCTACTTTTTTTAAAAGTTTTTTTGATGATTGAACTTTTTCTTATCATAAACAAGCTGTTTTTCACTTTTTATATCTATTTCCCACTTTGATGGTTTATCTAACTTTTTCCTTCCTTCTACGTCATATGTAAGATGAGTAAAAGTCGCTTCAATCTGACTACCACTCATTTTATAGCTTCCTTCAAGAAGATATCCACCACAGCCCGCGCCTGGACAGAAATTAATTAAATAATCAACTTTATTATTCTTTTTAAATCGAAATGCATACCAAGTTTCTTTTTCCTTATATACATAATAACCAGTTGTTTTTACTTTAACTGCATTAACCTTTAGAGCGAACGCTTTTTCACTCCTATTTCCACTGATATCCTCTGCTACATAGAGAAGTTTATATTCTCCAGCTTTATTGACATCATACTCTCCTTCAATTGTTGGCACAATATGTTCCCCTGAATTATCCGTGACTTTAACATCACTTAGGAAATCTAATTTTTCTCCTACTGTGATCTCTTGCATTTCTTTTCCTTCAATAAGTGGAGGTGTGGTATCGATAATTTTCACGTTTAAAGTAAAATCACTTTCTTTATCTTTTTTCTTATAAGAGATTTTCACTTCCTTTTCTCCCAATTTGGAGGTATCAAGAAGAGTATCCCCATCTACAAGTGTCACATCTTTTTCTACTTTTACTAAAGATTGCATTTTTACTTCACTGTTGATTTCAAAATCTAGAGAATCTACTGGTGTAACATCAGCTACACCACATCCCGTAAGTAAAAGACAGACAATAAAAACAAGAAATTCTTTTTTATAATACTTCATACTATAATACTCCTTAATCTATTTCATAATGAACTTCTGTTGAAGCTAAATAGGAATAATGATCTTTTACCTTTTCTTCATTACTTAAAGAGGAAGAATCATAATCTAGTATTTTATTTTGTAAGTTACATGGAGCCATCTCCTTAATTGAAGGAGAATACTCACTTCCATCTTTAGGAATTTCATAAGAGATGACATTTCCATCTTTAAAAGTAAATTTATAAGCGAGCGAACTACCACTATCTCCATAAAGTAGATTCTCTTTTACAAAGAAAGATTCATCTAATATCCATAGATAAGCATATTTGTACTCTTTATCCTCTGTTATACCAAAAGCATCATATGTATAAAAATGTTTAAAATCTTGTTTCCCTTGAATATTTTCTTTTAAAGACTCACTATCCAAATATTCGATGGCTTTTTCGTATAGTTCTTCATTATTCTTTAGTAATTGTGTCTTTTTACAAATACTTCCATCAACAACACTAAAAAAGTTAAAAAATCCTACTATTCCTCCAACAATCAATATAATAAATAAACTAATATAAATCCAATTCTTTTTCATACTCTCAACTCCTACTTTAACTATAATGACTCTTAACTACAAAGTCAATAATTATTAAAAAAAGCAAGAAAAAACACTAGAAGTACTCTAGCGTTATACAATTAATGACCTAGTAGTTTTTTTAGTAGTTCATCTCTTGAATGAATCTTTAAATATTCATATATCTGTTTACCATAATCGTAAAATTTTCCTGAACCATTTTCTTCCTTAAAATCGTATTGTTCAGATAAATATACGGCTATTCCTTCCCATAAATCATCACTAGGGTAATTGTGCTTGCATGCTATAGAATGAACAATATGTACAAATTCATGAATCGCTACTTTAACATATTGGTCATAACTTTCACCCTTATGATTAGTAAACTTATAATCATCATAATTTAAAAGAATTATTGCATTTCTATCATCTTCAATAAATCCAGTTGTATCACCGTTTATTTCATGTTCCAAATAATCATAAAATTCACTTTTAAACTCCACATAGCATAGAACTTTAATGTGGATATCAATGTTATTCACATTAAAAAAATACAAAATCTCTTCAATTTTATCATGAGAATGATTTATTTCTTTTTGTAATTTTTCATCATTTACAGATATTTTATATTTAATCATACTATCACCTATATACAGAAAAAGTGTCGATTCTTCTTGAAAATCAACACTTTTAACTATTTAAATTCGAAATCTCGAATGCTATTTAAAATGGTCGAGAAGACAGGATTCGAACCTGCGACCCCTTGGTCCCAAACCAAGTGCACTACCAAGCTGTGCTACTTCTCGATACTGGTGCGCCCAAAGGGAGTCGAACCCCTAACCTTTAGATCCGTAGTCTAACGCTCTATCCAATTGCGCTATGAGCGCATGACCTTTATCGAAAAATAACATATAAAATTCCGAATTACTTAACTAGTATAACATATTTTTTATTTTTTTCAACATTATTTCTTCATATTTTATTATATTTTTATATTTTAAATTTAATGACTACTTTTTTTCATAATATGCTATAATGATGATAGGGTGATAATAAATGAACATGAATTGCATAAACAACATTGATTTAACAACAAATTCTGATAGTACAATTTCGATACCTACAGAGTATTTTGATCACTTTTATATCGCCAATATCGATGATGAAGGAAATGAAATTAAATATAAAAAGAAAAAAAATGATTTTGAAGCCAACTTTTTCATGGTGCGAATTTTAAATGATGATACTGGCATTATCAATAATTCCATTAGGAGACTACTTTCTAAAAAGGATATTATAGGTTTAAGTATTTGTTTTAAAGATGGTACAAAACAAGATTTTGCTATTCCTAAAAGAAGAGTGTTAATGGACGGCGAAATGTCCAATAAATATGAAGAAGCTTTTATGGATGAAAATAACTTATGTATTCTCATTTCTGATAAAAAAATAAAATTTAAAAGAAACCTCTTTGCTTAGGTTTCTTTTCATATGATAGTATAAAAGAATATTATCTAACAACTTTTATGATTAATATCAAACCACACTATATAGTAAAAGTTTTCTTGCTTATATCCAATAATTCTAGACTTTTGAGACATTCTCATAGAAGTAAGAGTCACATCTTTTGGAACATTGTCTGGCTTACCTATTCCAGAAAGTGTTTCATAGTTTAATCCAACATGTGTTTTGATTTCTTTCCAAGTCATATTCTCAACTTTTTTAGCATAACGGATAAATTCTTTTAAATGTTCTTTGTTTAATTTATACATCGGATATTTATCGTCACATTGAGAAAATTTAAGTAAGCAATATTTATCATCATCGCTTGTTCTTTTTAACTTATATGTATCAGGTGTGTTACTATAGAAATTAAATGCCATTTATTTTTGTTTTGAAAAACTCTTTCATACTTTCTTTAGAAATTATATTTGTACAAATATCACCTGGCTGATATCCTTTTCGTGCATCTATCCATGGTGCTTCCTTATGAGTTAATTCTTCAAGATACTTTCCATCATAAATACCAAAAGTTTGCCAGATATTAAATAAGAATTCTACTATATCCTTTTCAAATTCTGGAATTTCATTTTCTGATGGTTCCGCAATAGCGCTGCAACCATAATCTTTATATTTATCATAAATATCTGGATTAGCAGGCCCATGAGCCCATGCTTGAAAATCTTCCGAGAACAACTCTTTTTCATACATCGCCAGATAATACCCTTGAGCATAATAAAGTATTTTTTGGAGTTTCAAAGGCGTTATAGTACTTCCAGCATCCCTATCTACAATATTTAAGAAAAAATTAGCAACACTAAAAATATTCACAGCTTTCATATTATCATCTCCATATTCCTTTACTCTAATAAAATTGTAACACAACTTGTTTAAGTATGATAGTATCTTTTTGATATATAATCAACCCTTTTCTTTAAAATTCTATATAAAATAACATATTTTCTTTCAAACATTTGTCTTTTCATATACAGATATTTATTATTAAATACTCTTACTACTTATATTATTATATTATTATATTAAGTTTTATTGTTTTCAATTTCTTTGAGTGGAGAAAACTGTTGGACATAGAAAAAAATAATCAATAATGCAAACACTTTTAGTATAGTGTGTTTTGAGGTGTGTTTAAAATATAAAAATATAAAAAAAGCACGCAATTACGTACTTTAAAATGCATAAATGGTGTCCCGTTGGGAATTCGAATCCCAGACCCTCTGATTAAAAGTCAGATGCTCTACCGGCTGAGCTAACGGAACATATAAGTGGTTGCCTCGGATGGACTCGAACCATCGGAATGTCAGAGTCAAAGTCTGATGCCTTACCACTTGGCTACGAGGCAATAAAGTGGTGGAGGGTCATGGATTTGAACCATGGAACCCGAAGGAACAGATTTACAGTCTGCCGCGTTTGACCACTTCGCTAACCCTCCAACATAAAAATGGTGCCGACAGAGGGAATCGAACCCCCAACCTACTGATTACAAGTCAGTTGCGC
>CAZWKF010000056.1:1373-9763 GCA_964634785.1 uncultured Muribaculaceae bacterium | reverse complement strand
TTTATTCTTATCATGATTATCTTAAAACTGTTAGAAATAATGGCATAAGAAAACTGCCGTAGGGCAGCTTATATCTTATAGGCACCCACGAAATGTGTGTTCCTACATTTATTTTATGATACTTTGTTGTTTTTTACAAGTTATTTTGTTTTTTCTTTTTCTCATTTTGAAAGAATGATAAACAATCAAAAAAGCTTATAAGCTATACACTCATAAGTTCCGTTTCTTTTTCTTTGATTTTTTCATCGACAATCTTATTGTATTTATTAATCAGTTCTTGTACATCATCCATCATCGATTTTGCTATATCCTCAGTTAATTCTTCATCCTTTTTTATCGCATTATTGGCATCCTGTCTAGCATTTCTTAAAGCAATTTTTGCTTGTTCGCCCATTTCACTCACTTGTTTTACATAATTTTTTCTTGTCTCTTCTGTCAATTGAGGAACTGTTAAAATAACCATTTCACCATTATTTGTGGGTGTAATCCCAATATTCGCTTCGTTAATTGCTCTTTCAATTTCCTTTAGAGCACTGCGGTCAAAAGGTTTAATAAAGAGTTGTCTTGCCTCAGGAACCGTAATATTTGCAAGTTGATTAATCGGTGTCGGTGTTCCATAATATTCTGCCATAATCCCATTTAACATACTGGCATTTGCGCGTCCTGCTCTTACCGTGATCAGTCTTTCTTCCAAATTTTGAATTGCTTTCATCATAAGCATTTCTGCTTCATTTATATAATCCATTTATTCTTCTCTCCTTATAACGTCATTATACTTGAAAATATTTTAGATATCAAGAGACAAACATAGGAAAATGAGTAATGCAATCAAAACGATTTCTAAAACTAAAATTAATGTTGTAATTCCCGATGTTTTTGTCTCTTCTTTAGCTTGAAAAGAGTACTCTAGCATTTTTGGTTTTTTTAATAAATCCATCGTCACAATCTTTTCCCTATTCTCGAGATAATCTTTGGCCAATGCTTTTTCAAAATCAGATAAATCCAACTCTGAACGATATCCTTTTACAATTTCTTCATAGACTTCAAGAATGGGTTTCATATAATCAGCCAAAACAAGGTCCTCTTCGACTTCACACTTATTCTCTTCAGCTCTTTCAACCATTGTATCCACTAAATACCTCACACCATAAGAAATATAGCTAAGTTCATTGTCTGTCAGTTCTATTTCCATTTCATCCTTTTTAACGATAAGATCTTGAAGTGCTTTTAAATCAAATGAAAAATTAGGATTTTCAAGTTCTTCTTCCGCAATTTTTTTCTTTTTTAAAGCCTCCACATCTATTTCCATACCCGTTTCTTTTGCTTCTTCTGTCAATTCTACTTCTGGTTCTGGTGTATTTTTTTCTAAACCACTCTCATCCAGTTCATCCAATAAATCATCATAACTATTGATATTTTGTCTTATTGTAGGTTGCACAAGTGTCTGCATGACTCTTTCACCTGCTCCATTTGTATAAAACTTTATAATGGCATCAGAAACAGAATAGATTCTCTCTCCTGAGGGATCAACAGTAACATAAACTTTATCAGACAAGCCATATTTTTTAGCATATTCTCTGATATAACTTTCCTCATTTGCTTTTATATCCTCTTCGCGAACTAAAGCTTGATTTGCCAAATCAGGATTTTTATTATCAATTTCATCTATACGATAAAAATTCAAATCTTGATGAACAGTTTCTTTAAAATAATGGAATATTTCTTCCGCATCTAAATTGGCCAAATCTCCCGCATGGCTTTTAATGTAGTTTCCTAAAGAACTTCTCCCTGCACATACGAGCATTTCTACACTTCCATCATCATGTCTTATCGAAATATAATCAATATCTTTTCCCGAATCATTTTTCTCTTTCGATGTTTCAATGATGCTTATTTTTTTCAAATCTTCATTATAGGTTTGAAGCGTTTCTAAAGCAGACTTATTATCCATATGTTCATTTAAGCCAGTCTGATATTCAACCAGCTTAGTACGAATCACATCTATGAGTTCATCTTTATTTAAAACATCTGCATACTTTAGCTTATTAAATAAAGTTTCCAAATATTCAGCTTCATTTAAATTCACAAGTGTTTTATCAATTTCCCCGATTAACTCCTCTAAATTGGAAATATGATTATCTTCAATTTTTATATCTAAATTCATGCTTTTCCACCTACAATTCTTTTGACTTCTCTTTTATATGTATCTTCTTTTGATTCAATCGCTACTCGCTGAGTTAAGGCAAGTAAGATGAGTAAATTAAGCATAAAACTTCCACCATAGCTTAAAAAAGGTAAAGGAACTCCTGTTAAAGGAATTAAGGCAAGTAATCCTCCCATATTGACGACAATATGTGTGAAGATATAGCCAAACGTACCAAAGGCAATAATGGAACCTCTTAAGCTTGTCGCATTGCGCGCAATCACTAAGATGCGATAAAGTAAAATAAGGTATAAAAGGAGAATGACTCCCCCTCCTACAAGTCCTAACTCCTCAACAATAATAGGAAAGATAAAGTCCGTATGAGCTTCTGGTAAATAAAGGTATTTTTGTGTCGATTTACCAAGTCCTACTCCCCATAAGCCACCATTATGAATGGCAATATAGCCATTGCATACTTGATAGCCTGTTTCCTCTAAATAACGTTTACATGGTTCTTTATAGTGAAGTCTACTGGCCTGTGATTCTGTTAACATATCCAAATTGTTTTGAAGCATAAAAAGCACTCCAATGCCCCCAATAATCGTAAGTCCCCTTAAAATCATCATTACACGATTTTTCCCTACTGGAAGGGAAAAAAAGATAAACATACAAATGAAAGCAATAATCGCAGCTGTCCCTAAGTCAGGTTCCATCAATACCAGTCCAAAAATAACAACACATGGAATTAAAGGAATAAAAATATCAGCAACATGCGCAAATTTCTTACGATTTCCATAGACACATGCCAAATAGAGAATGATAAACGTCTTTGCAAATTCACTAGGTTGTAAAGAAAAGCCAAAAATTCTAAACCAACTCTTCGCTGAGTTTGTCACCGTTCCATAGACACGCAAAGAAAGCAAAGCTGCAATCGTTCCTACGATAAATAAGCGAGATAATATACTATAATTCTTCGTTTTAAAAAATAAGACAATAAAGGCAATAACCATTCCTAAAACGACAACAATGGCCTGTTTTTTAAAGAAATAATACTCCGTTTGACTGTACTGTAAAACAGCTGCTATTGAGGATGATGAAAAGACCATCACAAGTCCTAAAGCAACTAGAATAATGGATACGAGTAATAATGGAATATCAAGTTTACGTAGCACATTTTTCATCATTTTCACCCTTATTTTAATTTTATCATAAAAAAAGGATAATTTATGCAATTATCCAAACGATGGTGTTAAGCAAATGTCTATTAATCTCTTAAATCTACACCATAGGCATCTTTTTTAATTTCTCCTGTTAAAATCAATATTCCTTCAATAAAGGACCATATTCCACTTACAAAGGATAAGACAAAACATGAAAGAAGTGTCAATAAAAGTTGCGCGATTCCCTTCCCTGTATATCCTAAGTAGAAGTTATGCACGCCAAACATTCCAACAAAAATAGCAAGCAATCCAGCTACAACTTTGCTTTTCCCTTGCGCAGTTGGGATTTCATTAACAGCACTCGTCGTCTTTTTCGTTTCCTCTTTTCCATCTAAAGAAGTTCCACAATTCATGCAGAATTTAGCTCCTTCTTTTATATTTGCTCCACAATTTGTACAAAATTTTTTCATTTTTTCCTCCTAATTTCTATTTGCAAAATGATTGCTTTTGCGGTCAATTAAATTATTAAATAAACTGATGATTAAAATGCTAATGCACGGTGCTGTAATGGGATTTATGAGAAATAAGCCAAACGATAATAGCCCAATCAAGGTTCCAAAAATCATCATTCCCTTCGGTGTATAGCAACTCGTAACGCTGTCTGTTGCAATGAATGATACCATAAAGAGATAATTATTGCTAAATAAAAGATTAGTAAAGTTTTTCTCTTTGATTAGACAAAAGAGAAACAAGGGAATGACATAACTAAGAATAGCAAAAAGGGTAATATTTGTCTTATTGTTATTGGTGAGAAAAGCCCCAAATAAAGCTAGAATTAACAAAATAATATGTGTTGATGCAATTCCTCCTGGCCCCCTTCCAATTAAGTAATCCATAAAACCTAAGTTAAATACTTTTGAAGTTTCATAGGCATTTGCAAAGTAAAAACCATCTGTATAATAGGAAATGCCATAGATACTCAAGAAGATAATACACATAATATTAATGCGATTAGACACAAATTTTGAGAGGAATAAAACACCAGTTAGTACTCCAAAGTAAACAGCTAAATTTACATTAATACTCGTTATACAGGCAGAGAGTACAGCATATTCTATATGAAATGAGGAAAATAAAGCTTCACTCAATTTCTCTTTTTTTCGCTTTATCCCATATTCATAAATTATATTGACTATACCACCAATAAGAGCACTTCCAACAATCAAAAGAAACGGTTTTATAAGTCCTTCTATTCCTACATGATGATGAATATACAAAAATAAGCCATTTTTATAGATACCATAAGCCATCATTGGAATTAAAAGAAGTAATCTTGTGAGGGTAATACTTTTTATTGAACGACTGCTTCTTACATAGATATTACTCATCTTCATTTCCTCCTAAACAGTCCTTAAAATTAATCTTAGAAGGACATATATACGTACATAATCCACAGTGAATGCACTTACTTCTATCGGCTTTTTTATGTTCTTTTAGATATTTAGGATTTAATCCCACGGGACATTTACTATTACATAATCCGCAGTTAATGCACTTTTTTTCTACTGATTCATCTTTAACGGATAAGAAAATACTGCGAATATCAGAGGTTAAGACACTATTTAAGCTCTTTAAAGTGCGTCCTGCAACTAACCCATTCACGACAACAAAATACTTGCGGTTTATCACTTCACAACAATTTTTAATAATATCGGCCATAGATGACCCAATTTTTGCATTGACTACTAAAGGATTTTCAATGGCATTTCCCGAAATAGTCACTAATTTTTCCGTCATCGATTTTTTTCGTTTTAAAACATTGTATATGTTATAGACATCTTGAACAGAAAGATACGTATATCCTTTACTTATCTGCTTTCTATTTAAGATGTTTTTTATTAGAATCTCTTTAAACCCCATCGGATAAACATTTGGAAGCATCTTAAGGGTAATATTCGGATATGTACCAATATTATTCGTTAAGCTGATGACATTATGCGTATCATTATTATTAATAGCAAGAATTGTCGTCTCTACTTCGAGAATGGTTGCCAAAGCATCTATTGTCTCTAAAAGCTTATCACTATGAGCATTAATGAGATAGGAATAGGTGTGTTCATATGGATCAGCATCAATTCCACTTACGAGTAAGGTTTTTCCTCTACTATTAATTACTTTCCCACTCGTATTATATTTACTTAAGAGTTCTAGCATTTCCTCTTTTTCAAATTCATGAATATATTTTGTAGCAGATTGTCTCTTTTTGGTCTTTTCTCGAAAGTCATTTTCAATAACAATACAGTCCATCTTTTGATTATTGACAAGCATAGAAGAGGTCTTTCCAATCACTTTTCCACTCACAGGGCTATAGACATCTCCTCTTTCACTTTTGACAATTAGCTGTTCTTTATAGACTTCACTATTGGTCTTTACTTTTATCGTATCCTCCCTCGTAATGGGGATATAAAGATAATCAGGGTTTAAAAAATCAACAACTTTAGGTTCTAACGTAACCTCTTTTTTCTCTTTTATCGATATACGATTATTCAAAGAACTCCCTCCTTTAGAATATCCTCAATTAAATGTTCATTAAACTTCTTTTCTATAATCATTTGAATCTCTTGTTTATACGGTGGATAAATGCGATCAATGTAAGGTGTTTCTAATATTTTGGGAACATCTTTCAATTTTTCATGGTAAATAACATGTAAAAGAGAGTCAAACCCAATAAGCCCAAAGCCAATATTTTCATGGCGGTCCTTATGAGAACCTAATACATTTTTAGAATCATTGACATGTACACAGCCAATTTTAGAAAGACCAATTCTCTTATCGAATTCTTCTAAATAATCATCAAATGCTTTCATATCAATTCCTGAATCATGTAAATGACATGTATCAAGACATATTCCAACCTTTTCTTTTAAAGTAACATTTTCAAGTATTTTAACGAGTTCATCTATTGTAATGCCTAATTCTGTTCCTTTTCCGGCCATTGTCTCTAGAAGAATCATGATATCATCATCTTCTCTTAAAATTTTATTTAAACCCCTCGCTATATTTTCTAATGCATAACTTCTATCGAGTTTTAGAGCATTTCCTGGATGTAAAACAATATAACGCACACCTAAAGTTTCGCAGCGATCAATTTCCTCTCTTAAAAATCGCACACTGAAATCATACTTTTCTTGATCTGTATCATTCCCTAAATTGACAATATAAGGAGCATGACAGATCACATGTTCTAAAGCAATATGATGTTCTTTCATAAGAGATAATGCTTCAATTGTCTTCATATCATCAATTAGGCCTCTTTGTGTATTTTGAGGAGCTCCTGTATAAAACATGAAGGCATTTCCTCCATATTTTATAATCTCTTCCACACACCCTTTTAATTGACTCTCATTCTTATAAGAGACATGACTACCAATTACTACCATAGAAATATCCTCCTAATAAAGAGTATAGCATAAAAAAAACAACTTATATAGTCGTTTTTCCTATTTTATTAATCTGTTAAGATAAATCCTTGGCGGTTCATACAAGCATCATCTCTTGATCCAAGATATGATTTACAAGCTTTTACTGCATTCGAGAATTTTTCAGCTTCCGTATTTGCATTATATGGTTGAATGTTTACTGTATCTGATGCATCTGGGAAACCATTATTTGCTTGATAATTAACAATCATATAATTGTTATCCCAAATAAATACATTATATTTTGGATCATCCACATTGGCCGCATCAACAATAACATATCCTTTATAATTTCCTGTTGTCAATTTTCCTAAATCTGTCGTAATGTTATACACATATACTCCAGCTCCTTGAATGCTTGAAGAAGCATCCGATACATATTGAGTAATGACGTTCTTCACTGTATCCTCTACATACAATACAAAAGTCTCTCTTCTCGCATTGTTCATTACATTTAATACAGATGGAATCGCAATAATCATAATAATTGCCAATACAACAATAACTGCTAGTAACTCAACTAGAGTAAAACCATTTTTCTTTTTCATACAAAATCCTCTTTCTATCATAAATTAATTATATAAACTAAATTACATTTAGTCAATACCTTTTCCTCATACTTTAACCAAAAATTCATCTAAACACCTTGATTATTTCCACTATCCTGATTTTCAGGAGTTGGGGATGTGTTTTGATTTTTTTTATCTTTTCTTCTAATAGGAGGTCTTTTCTTATTCATATAGATAATTCCTAAAAGTGCAACCAAAGTGGCACCCAATCCAATAGCCACACCGCGCATCACTTTAGTCCCTGTTGCCTCTTTTTCTTTTTCTACAATGGTAATCGTATACGATTTTGTATAGAAACCATTTTGAGATTTGACGGTGATAACCACTTGGCTACCATTAGTAATTCCTTTTTCTCCAGTCAAAGTCGCAATTGCTCCCTTACTCTTTGTTCGATATTGAACATCAATCTCATCTTCTCCCCTTGTCTCTAAAGTATAATCGTAAACGTCCGGTTTAAATTCAAGGAAGTAGCTTGAAATATTTAAGAAGTCTAATGTTGCATCGCTTTCTTCAATCGTTGGATCAGGAAGTCCACTACTAGGGTTTCCAGCATTTGGATCAATTGGTTTTGTTGTTACTTCTGGCGGTGCTTCAAATTCTCCATAGCGTCTTACTTTAATACGATAGTAAGCTCTTTTTCCAGAATAAGTATCGAATACTTCAACAGATACGTTATTCTCTCCTACACCTAAATTAGCATTTCCAATCACTTGTGTTTGACTTTCTGGATTCATAGGTGTTGGGGTTATTGTAAGACTTGTTGTCGAATATGGAACAGAAATCGAATAATAGAAAGTAAGACTATCGAACTTAATATCATGGCCACCTACCACTAAATTACGAAGAAGCAATGATGTATCTTGCGCACTTACTGTTGTTGTTGTCTCTCTTGTCGTTTCACGACTTGTTGTAGAATTCGTACTTGAATCTCCCACTTTTGTTGTTCCTCTTGTCGTTGTACTCGTACTTGAATCTCCCACTTTGGTTGTTCCTCTTGTCGTTGTACTCGTACTTGAATCTCCCACTTTGGTTGTTCCTC
>CAZWKF010000056.1:0-1273 GCA_964634785.1 uncultured Muribaculaceae bacterium | reverse complement strand
TTGTCGTTGTGCTCGTACTTGAATCTCCCACTTTGGTTGTTGGTCTAGAAGTCGTTCCCTTAATCGAACTTTCTTCTCCTGCTTTACAACTAGGGGACTTTATTTCTGTATTTTTATGTGTATCTTTAAATTTATCCATTTCTTTATAGAAATTTTCTTCAGACATATCTTCACTTATAAGCGTATCTTCTACAGCATAGGTATTATTGGTCAAAGTTAAATGCACTTTATACTCATAATTTGTAATCGTATCGGTTCCCTCGTTAAAGCGTTTACATTGAGTAGCTTGAGTCACCAGAACACGATCATCATTAGGAATTTGGAAATTTGCGCAGAATACTTGATTTTCTTTTAAATTTTTACTAATTACTGTGTTTTTCTTTCCCTCATCCACAGGATAGGCTTCATTTGGGTTGCATGTACAAGCAGCTCCCGCATCACAGGTTTTTGTACAAGTTTGGACTGTCTGGAGTTCCTTTGATGAAGATAAAGAAAGATTAACCGTTTTATACCCATTGCTTATAGGTGTTCTACTAACACGAACCCACCCATCAAAATCTCCTGTATCAGATAAATCCAAATCTTTTTTGATGTCATAAACAGCACAGTCAGTTTTATCCTTATCTATCGCTAAATCCTGAGTATATCTAGCAACTGCTTTACTATGTAAACTATTCGCATATAAGTAAAACGATTCTTTTTTGGAACGATTCATTACATTTAATATGGAAGGAATCACCAATGTCATTATAAGGGCAAGCACAACAATAACTGCCAGCAACTCGACTAAAGTAAAACCTCTATTCTTTCTCTTCATATGTCTAACCTATCTTTCTATTCTAAAAATATTATAAAGGAAATCCCACTTTTTTTCAATCATTATATGGACGTTTTACATCAAAAAAAGAGCTTTCCCCTCTTTTATATAAGGAGTAGCCCTTTTGTTACATGAGAATCGCTCGATTTAGTTACTATCATTTGCTCTACTCATGAATTCATTCGTATAATTGTCTAAAATAGAAACACCTTAAACATTCTAAAATTAAGTGAATGGATAAATCGATAATTTTATCTATCACATTTTAAAACTAGTTCTCAGATGAAAAGCAAGAAAACTGTACATTTTTACACCAAATTTTAATTATCTATATGAAAACCGGGCCTTTTTTTAAAAGCTTCGTATTTTTTCAAGTAATCCATGTTTTTTTTGTATATAGTAAGTAGGAGCACATGTTTTTGTAGTTGCCATTTTCGGGGGGTTTTGGAAATTTTG
>CAZWKF010000055.1:0-9864 GCA_964634785.1 uncultured Muribaculaceae bacterium | reverse complement strand
TTTCGTTCTTTTTAGATTATTTGGACTTTCCTTATCTTGAGGAATATTTCAAAACACTTACCTTAAGCGAAAAAGAACCTTTTCTTTTAACAGAAGAAAAATTCCTTGCACAATTTGAAAAGAATTTTTTAATTTGGTATGTCTATAATATGAAAGTAAATGCAAGTATCAGTCGAGGACACAGAAAATCAAGATAGAGATTGACTTATCTATATGTATTATATAAAATAAAATCACCCAAAGGAGAGCTTATGGAAAAAAACAGTTCATTTTTAGAGACTATAGAAAAACAATATTCAGATAGCAAAGATATTGCTATGCGAAAAGAAAGTCTTCAAACAGAAGAAAAGGAGTTTTATGAAAGTGTTCAAAAATATAATCGTTTGATTGAGTGGTGCGGAGTGTTTCCTATCAAAGAGTTATCAGATATGTTAATAAAGCTATTAGAAATTTATGAGAATAAAGCCTTTATCTATCAAGCAGAACCTCTTGTACCTAGAAACATGACCGTTGAAGAAGAGAAGGAAACCTATGAAGCTATGGTAAAATATATGGAAGCTCAACAATATAATACCTTTGATTTAAACTTAAGACTTGATAGGAAACACCACAAGGGAATTTTAATAGAACAAATGCGCGCTAGAACTTATTATGGAGTTAATGAATATGATCTATTGTGCTCCACAGGAGAAATTATTATTCTTCCGATAGAAGAGAACCGTTGCTATCCTTATAAAATGAGTCTAAATGATTATCTATTAAAGCAAAACTTTCAACAAGGGAAATATTCATATGTAAAAGAATATATTGATTATTGTGTTGACTATGCTATTAGTCATGAGAAAAAGCTAGCGCTTGAGTCAATGGAAGAATGCTTTATGCAATTTTTAAAGAATAAAAAAGAAGAAATCGAAGAAAGGGTCAAAAAACAGAATAGCGAACGTACAAAAGCGCTTTCTGATGCCTTTAATCGATATGGGATAAAGTAGAAACAATCGAATTTGATTGTTTTTTTATTTGTTTTATATTACAATTTTGCTATAAGGTGATGTAAATGGAAGCAGTATATATCCATATCCCATTTTGTAAACATATATGCTCCTATTGTGATTTTCCAAAGGTGTTACATATTGACTCCTTTGTCATGGATTATCTAGAAGCATTAAAGCGGGAAATTGAAGATTGTTATGATGGAGAGCGCATTCGCTCTTTATATATTGGAGGAGGAAGCCCTTCGTGTTTGACAAAGGAAGAGCGTATAAAACTTTTTCGTATCCTAAGCATTTTTAAACTAGCCCCAGATTGTGAATATACATTTGAATGCAATCCCAATGACATTACAGAGGAGTTACTTGATGATTTAGTAGAGGCAGGGGTGAATCGAGTAAGTATTGGTGTCGAATCTTTTGATGAAGAGAATTTGCGCATTTTGGAAAGAAATGTCACTTTTGAAGAGTTAGAAGAAAAGATGTCTATGTTAAGAAGAAGAGGCATATATAATATTAATCTTGATTTGATGTACGCTTTGCCAAATGAAAAACTCCAAACAGTAAAAAAAGATCTAATGAAGATTTTAAAACTTGATCCTACGCATATTTCAACGTATTCCTTAATTTTAGAAAAACATACAAAATTAAATGGCGAAGGGGTTATGGCGGCAGATGAAGATCTAGATCGAAAAATGTATAATTTCATTATTTCTACTTTAAAAAAACAGGGTTATATCCATTATGAGGTGAGCAATTTTGCCAAAGAAGGGAAAAAGTCACGACATAATTTAAATTATTGGAATAATGATGAATACTATGGCTTTGGTCTTGGGGCATCAGGATATAAAGACGGATTCCGCTATACCAATACTCGTAATATTCATGAATACATTGCTGGGAATTATCGTTTAGAAGAAAAGTTAATGACACGAAGGGAACAGATGGATAATGAAATTATGTTGGGTTTACGAAAAACGGAAGGCGTCGACGTAAATCGCTTCTATGATCGATATGGCGTTAATATTCAAGATGAGTATCCAGTAAAAGAGTTGATTAAGTCAAAAGATTTAATTTATAAAAGTGGTATGTTGTTTATCAATCCAAACCAATTGTATGTTATGAATGCTATTTTAATTCAATTAATTTAATGTTGAAAAAGATTCTATAATTTGCTATAATGCAAGTTAGAATAGAAGGGACAATAAAATGATGAAAAAAATGAAATGTAAGGGGATTTTATTCCTAATGGGAATTCTTGTTCTTTCGCTTCCGAATGGAGTAAAAGCGGCTGAATTTGAATTTGGTAGCACAACAAAGCAAGACAATGTTACAAAGATACCAGTGAGTTTAAAGGTAGAAGAGGGTGAAGAGATCACAACAGTAAAACTTGGCTGTCAGACTGAAAATACAGAAGTCAAGTGTAGTGTTGAACCAACTCCTAGCAGTGGATTCACCTCTGCCAGCAATATGTTTACTTATACAATGGGTGGAAATATTCCCATTGGAAGTCATCTCTTTGCCAACTTAGTGATTACAAATGACACAACAACAAGATTTTCAAATTTACGTGTTGAACTTAAAGATTCAAGCATTCAGGGAGCGGCTCAAACAAAATATACAAATACTGTTGTTGGACCTAAAGTAGAAGTTGTACAATCGACAGATGCGACTTTAAAGAGTGTTAAAATATCTCAAGGAATGATGCAACCAGAATTTAAAAATACGACATATGAGTACACCGTATATAATATTCCTGATACGATTAATAGTATTCGTTTTACTCCAACATGCAATGGGGGAGATAATACTTGTGATTTTTCTATCAGTGGAGGGAAATCAGTCAGTGGGACGACAGTTACTTTAAATCAAGGAGAAAATAAAATCAGCATTGAAGTCGTTGCGAATGCAGGAAATAAGCAAACCTATACTTTTACTGTATATCGTGGGGAGACAAGCTTTAACAGTGCTAAACTTGCGAGTCTTGATTTTGGCGATTATACACTAACTCCGGCATTTTCAAGTGATACAAAGGAATATACGTTAACTGTTCCCAATACGATTACTAATGTGACTGATGTCTTAAAGTACACTTTACAAGATACGAAAGCGAAGGCTACCGTTAGTGGAGCTGATAATTTTACAGTTGGTACAAATACCCTCACCATTAAAGTAGATAATGCTAATGGTGATGAGACGATTACCTATAAAGTGACGATTACACGTCTAAGTGAAGAAAATATTGAAGTCTTAAAATATATCAATGATGAAGTGACTTTCAAAGATGCTGATGGTAGTCAAATGACATTAAAGATGGATGTGTTTAAGACAACTTATCCAACAATTTACAGTAAGATTGTCAATAATGAATTTAAATTTGATGCTGAAGGTAATATAATAACAGAGGAAACTAAAAAAGAGGAAGAACCTAAAAAGGAAGAGAAGAAAGAGGATAAAACTTGGTTAATTATTCTACTTGTTGTTTTAGGACTTGCTATTATTGGTGGATCAGGATTCTTAATCTTCCGTAAAAAGAAACCAAAAGAGGAAAAGAACAACACAAAAGAGAAAGAAATTGAATCTGCTGAAGAAGAAGCAAAAACCGAAATGACAGAAGAGGAATTAGGAAGTGATTTCTCAGAAGATGCAGATAAAACAGTGGATGTCGATGAAGCACTAAGTGATTTAATGAATACGAAACAATATGAATTTAATACCGAGGAATATCAAAAAATAGAAGAAGAGGATGAATAAAGCCTCTTTTTTGATATTCTTCTCATAAATCAAAAGAAAACATATTGCAAAGCCTTAAAAAGTGTATTATAATACTAGTGAAATTGAGAGGAGGGAAGCAAAATGACAAAAGTGGAAGTAAAAAACGGAGATGTTAATGGAGCTTTAAGAAGATTTAAAATGAAAGTCGCTAAAAGCGGTGTCCCTTCTGAATTAAAAAAACATAAAGAATATCAAAAACCCGGCGTAAGAAGAAGAAAAGCAAAGGAAGAAATGATTAAGAATTCTCGTAAAAGAAATAAGAGAACTAATCGTGATTAAAAGGATAGCAATATCCTTTTTAAGGTGAAAGGAAAGAAAAGTATGTTTGAAAGAGTAAAAGCAGATTTAATGACGGCAATGAAAGAAAAAGATAAATTTAAATTAGATGTGATAAGAATGCTTAAGAGTGCGATTCAAAATGAGACAATTGAAGCTAAGAAAGAACTAAGCGATGATGAAGTGATAGCTGTTATTAAAAGAGAAGTAAAAAAACGGAATTCTTCTATTGAAGAATATAAAAAATTTGGCAAAAATGAGATGGTAGAAACTTTAGAACATGAAATTGAAATTATGAGCATCTATCTTCCTGAGGAGATGAGTGATGAAGAACTTATGCATGTTATTGAGGAGACAATATCTGAAGTTGGAGCTACTTCTATGAAAGAAATGGGTTCTGTTATTAAATCTGTTGGCGCTAAAGTAGGCGCTAGAGCAGATATGAGTAAAGTTTCAAAAATAGTAAGAGAGAAGTTGTCCTAGACTTCTTTTTTTGTAGTATAATAAAGTGAGATAGAGGTGTAATTATGAAAGCAAAGTTAGAAGAAATTATTGACGCATTGGATTTTGCCGATGATATGACGGATTATTATTATAATCCCAAGTCAGGAGAAGTGTTTTCATCAAATGATTATGCAGATTTAAGTGTTGATGAATTAGATGCGTTATATGGAGAATCCATTATCTTACCTTCACGTTATGAAATCAATGAATATGGGATGATGGAAGATTTCGTGGATACGATTTCTGATGATAAATTAAGAAAACAGTTGCAAATTACAATAAATGGGAAGGGCGCTTTTAGAAGATTTAAAGATACTTGTATAGTTCTAGATATCATAAATGATTGGTATAAGTATCGAGAAAACCG
The DNA here is from genome assembly GCA_964634785.1 of uncultured Muribaculaceae bacterium. Classification (GTDB taxonomy): domain Bacteria; phylum Bacillota_I; class Bacilli_A; order RF39; family UBA660; genus CAG-582. The sequence goes on along the minus strand of CAZWKF010000055.1, from coordinate 4,956 downwards.
CTATCGTGAGTTTGCTATCGAATGGTGTAATAATCACGAGATTCCTTATGAAGAATAAAAGAACACGTAACAGTGTTTTTTCTTGTATTCATTCATATAATGTACTGGTGATACTATGTTTGAAATACTGAAGTCATATCTAAAGAAGGAATCTTTTTACATTGTTTTACTTAAAAGTGGTCTATATATTAAAAATTACACAAAGTTGATTGGAATTAATGAAGAAGAGTTGTTAATAGAAATCAATCAAGTTCTCTATAAAATAAAGGGGAAAGATATGATTCTTACAAAAACAGTTGGGCAAGAACTTGCGATTAAGGGAAGTATAGAAAGTATTATAACCCTATGATTGTTATTCGTGTTATCAATCACCAAGATCGTTTTATAAAAAAATGTCTTCAGTATAAAATAAATCTATATCGTATAAAATATGAAAAGGATAGCATGACAGTACGTATCTATGAGGAAGATTTAGAGAGGATTGTGAAACTCAACTACTATTCTAAGATAGAAGTGATTCGTTATTTAGGAATAAAGGGGGCTCTTCTTCATTTAAAGCAGTATTTTTTTGATTACCTCTTATTATGTATCGCTCTTTTCTTATTATTCCTTATCAGCAATTGTATCGTTGAAGTGGAAGTAAAACATGAAAATAAAGAATTAATTAAAAGAGTAAATGCTATTTTAAAAGAAAAGAAGATTACAAGATTTACCATTGGGAAAAGTTTAGGTGATTTAAATACCCTTAGTGATGAAATTTTGTATGAAAATCGTGACTTTCTAGACTGGATATCAATTAATAAAGTAGGAATGAAATACATTGTCTCCTTTGAAGAGCGAATCATCTTTAAAAAAGAAGAGAAAGCCCCTTATTGTCATGTTGTTGCATCCAAAAATGGTGTCATTCATTCTATCAAAGCGATTCATGGTGTAGAAGTAAAAGAAAAAAGCGAATATGTAAAAAAAGGGGATATTATTATCAGTGGAGAAATTATCTTGAATGAAGAAGTACAAGATAATGTCTGTGCAGAAGGAGAAGTGCTTGCAGAAACATGGTATAAAATTCATGTGACAGTTCCCCTCAACTATGAAGAAAGAGAAAAAACGAAAAATAAACGTTATAATCTTATAATGAATGGGAATCGTTTAAGAAAGAAGAAGTATGAGGTTTTAGAAGATGAAAAAATCTGTAAGATAGGCCCACTCTCCCTTGTTCGTGAACAAGAAATATCCATAAATAAGAAAAAATATACGGAAGACGAGGCCACAAAAAAGGGAATCGATACGGCAATTGAAAGATTACTTTCAAAAATTGGCAAAAAGAATACGGTTCTTGAACAAAAAGTTTTGAATAGTTCTAAAAATAATAGTACAATAGAGTTAGAGGTATTTGTAAGTGTCTTAGAGAGTATTGGCACTACACAATACTTTGAAGTAGGTGAAGAGTTTGATTCCAGATAAGGTGTATGCCATATTTTATAATTTACTACCCATGGTTTTGTTATTTTCTGTTGTAATTTCGATTATTCGGATCACAAGTTTAGTTTATGCAAAAGAAAAGATTATTCTCTATAAGGAAATGAAATCGCTGGTCTATATTATTTACATCTTTGCCTTATTTTATTTAGTGACAACGACTGACTTTGAAAGCTTTTCTAATAATTTTATTCCCTTTAAAGAAATGACCAGATATCGTCTTACGAGTCCATTATTTTACCGTAATGTGATTGGAAATATTTTGCTTTTTTTGCCTTTTGGGTATCTAGTAACGGATATGATTACTGAAAAAGCGAAGAAATGTCCTATTCTTATCGTGGGAGTTATTACTTTAATTACTTCTTTTACAACAGAAGTCATTCAGATGAAAATTGGCAGAAGTTTTGATATTGACGATCTTATCCTAAATGTCATTGGGGGACTTCTTGGAGTGATTGGATATAAGATTTTTCATCGATTGTTAAAGTGTATTCCCGAAAGTTGGCCAATTAATTGGATTAAATTCTTTATCTTTATTGGCGGTATTTGTATTCTCTTTATGGGCTATACATGGTTATGTGAGGTAATATAATGAATGAATTTAGTATAGAGAATATCATAGGTTATAAAGAACCTTATGACTATTTAGATGACGTATTAGAACATACTTTGGAAAAATTAAAGGTGAAGAAGGCAACATTTTCCATTCTTTTTATTGATGATGAAGAGATGGAAAGATTGAATACTCTATATCGTGGTATTGAAAAAACAACAGATGTCTTAAGCTTTGCCTTAGAAGATGGGCTTGCTATTCAAAGTGAGGTTCGTGAACTTGGAGATATCTATGTAAGTATCCCCAAAATGAAAGAACAGGCGATTGCCTATAATCATTCAGAAAAGCGTGAACTTTCTTTTCTTTGTGTTCATGGTCTTTTGCATTTGCTAGGGTATGATCATACGCGTAATGTGGAAGAAGAAAAAATACAATTTGGTCTTCAAGAGGAAATTTTAAATGATTTAGGAATTATAAATTAGTAAGAGGAACGGAAAAATGAGTCAGTTTCTCTTTTTTTTGTGTTAAATTTTATGATATACTTAGGATGTAGTAGGAAGTGATAGGATGAAGAGTGGATTCGTAAGTATTGTTGGTAGACCGAATACAGGAAAGAGTACGCTTATAAATACCCTTATTAATGAAAAAATTGCCATTGTTTCTAATGTAGCAGGAACAACGAGAAATACAATACAAGGGGTTTATCATGATAAAGATACGCAGATTGTGTTTGTCGATACTCCAGGTATACATAAAGCTAATGATAAACTAGGAAAACATTTAAATAAGCAATCCTATGAGTCTTTAGAGGATATTGATGCCATTCTCTTTCTGGTCGATGCAGCAAATGGACTTGGAAAAGGGGATCGTTTCATTATGGAAGCTTTAAAGCACACCTCTGTTCCTGTTATTTTAGTTTTAAATAAAATTGATAAACTCACATCAGAGGGAATTTTAAAGGCGATTACTTCATATAAGGACCTATTTGATTTTGCCGATATTATTCCCATCAGTGCATTAAAAAAAGATAACATTGAACGACTCATTGAAATTACTAAAAAATATTTAAAAGATAATATTAAATACTATGAAGATGATGTAATTACCAATAACGACCCTCATTTTATGATTACGGAGTTAGTACGCGAAAAGATTTTAAATTTGACAACGGATGAAGTTCCTCATTCGATTACCTGCATTTTGACTCAGTATAAGGAGAAGACCAACTTGATTGAACTTGCTGTTGATATTATCGTGACAAGAGATTCCTTAAAGAAAATTATCATTGGAAAACAAGGACAGATGTTAAAGACGATTGGAACACAGGCAAGAAAAGACATCGAAGCGTTGTTAAAGAAACCAGTTTACCTAGAGTTATATGTAAAAACCGTTAAGAATTGGCGAAATAAAGAAAAATATTTGGTTGAATTAGGTTTTCATGAATAAATTTTAGAAAAGATACCCATTCTTATAGTAGAAAGGGTGATATACATGACAAAAAAAGAGGCATGGGAATTATTTAAGAAAACAGGAAAAATTGAATATTATTTAGAATATAAAAAGAAGTGATTATATTGTTAAAGACAATTACAGGGATGGTTGTAAGTGAGACATCTTTTAAAGAGAATTCAAAAATTTTAAATATCTACACGGAAGAGGGAATCATTGGGGTGCTTTCTAAAGGGTGTAAGAACGTGAAAAGTCCCCTCCGAACCATTTCCTCTAAACTTATTTATGGAGAATTTACGATTTATTATAAAGAGGATCATCTTTCCACTTTAAAAGAGGGTACTTTAAAAGAAAATTTCTATCATATCAAGACGGATATAGAACTCATTTCCTATCTATCTTATATTACAGAACTTACGATGCAAGTCGTCAAACAAAATGATGACCCCAATATCTATAAAATGTATATGAGTACAGTAAGAAAGATAGAAGAAGGATTAAATCCTAAAGTAATGATGAATATCTTAGAAATCAAATTACTTGACTATCTAGGTGTTGGAATTAACCTTAACTCTTGCAGTGTATGTGGAAGCACTAAAAATATTATGACGATTGATCCCACTTTAGGTGGATATGTTTGCAGTCATTGTTATCAAGGTCAGATGATTTTTGATGAAAAAACAAGAAAAATGTTAAGGATGTATTATCTAGTGGATATTGATACGATTAAAGAATTAAAGATAAAAGATTATGTAGTTGAAAATGTCAATTTATTTGTGAGTACTTACTATGATACTTATACAGGATTATATCTTCATAGTAAGGAATTTTTAAATCGAACGATTGAAACATAATTCTATTTTTTGATAAATAATACTTGTAAAGAACAATAAAGTATCATAGAATAAAGGTGGGAACACACATTTCGTGGGTGCCTAAATAGTTAGACTACCTTACGGTAGTTTTTCTTTATGCCTGAAGCAAAAGAACTAAAAGCAAAAAGATAATGCCTAATAAAGACAAGATTAAAAAATCTTTCTTCATTATACCACCTCCATCTTCTCTTAAGTTTAAGAAAATAAATTCCAAAACCCCCTGAAAATGGCAACTACAAAAACATGTGCTCCTACTTACTATATACACAAAAAAATCATGGATTACTCGAAAAAGGATGAAACTTTTATAAAAAGATCCTGTTTTTGTATAGATATTTAAAATTTGTTTTGAAAAGCACCTGTAAAAAAGGTGTTTTTCTATTGCAGTATGGATTGGAAAGTTGCTATAATAGAGTAGTATGAGAAAGGAGAATATATTCAATGAAATATGTTTATTTATTTACTGAAGGTAATGCAGATATGAGAAATCTTCTTGGTGGTAAGGGTGCTAATTTAGCAGAAATGACAAATATTGGTTTACCAGTACCGCAAGGTTTTACCATTACTACGGAAGCTTGTACTCAATATTATGAAGATGGAAGA
>CAZWKF010000054.1:0-9884 GCA_964634785.1 uncultured Muribaculaceae bacterium | reverse complement strand
GCATGTCTTAGGCATGCCGCCAGCGTTCATCCTGAGCCAGGATCAAACTCTCATTCTCTATTTCCTTAAAAATAGTCTCTTTTAAGTTTTTTCCTTAGCTACTTTCTCAAATTTCATTTGACATTTTACTTAGTTTTCAAAGAACTTATTCATCTGTTTTTAACCCAGATGTATTGATACTATACCAACTTTACTCCCTTTTGTCAACTTCTTTTTTCATTCCTTGACATCTTTTTCAAATTCGTACAGTTCTTCCGTGCCCTTTTTCCTCAGCACTTCCTTAATTCTATCCCCATTATCCTCCATTGTCAAGTTATTTTTTTACATTTGTTGACATTTTTTTTAGTAAACCTTTTGCCCATTAACATTTACTGAACATTTTGCTTACATTATACAGTATTCAGATATCAAAAAAAAAGAACATAAAAAAAGAGAAAATCTATATTTTTTTCTCATTAGTAAACTTTTTTATTTAAATCAAGTCCCAACAATTGCATTCCTATAATAAGCTGTTTAATCTCCTGATCACTAAGTCCCATCGCTTTTAATTCTTTACGGTTTAAAATCCATAAGTTTTCCACAATTTGTATGTTATTTTGTTTTAATACTTTCATTACCTTTTTATCTAAATCCAATACTTCAATTGGCTTTTTTATAAACTCATTATGCTTTTTCAAATAAATCCCCTCCGCTCCTTTATTATAGCAAAAATTAAAAAAGGAAGTAAGGAAAAGTTTATGAAACTTTCATCGTCTCTTTTATCCACAAAATATCTTCAATCGCCTTATTGAGATTAAAACGTCCATTCCCTACTGGATAAAAAATACTATAGGTTTCATACTCCACTCCATTTAAATTGATGCTATATCTTTTCTTGCGTGAAGTAGATACACTTATTTTTTGCTTTAATAGGATACTACTTACTTGATTTCCGAAAAGCAATACGACTTTAGGTTTTACTATCTCTATCTCTTTTAATAGCAAATCTCGATACTCTAAGAAAACTGTATCCTTTAAAGGTCTTGCATCTATTTGGGTACACTTTCCTAAATTGGATATGAACACTTTATGATTTTCAATATCTTGATAGACCTCACTTGCGAAATCTTCGTCCCACTCATTTCCTTTACGTCTTTTTATTTCATAGTAAATGCTTTCATCTAATAAACCAACTTGATAAAACAAGTCCCATATCATCTTTGTACCAATCCAAGGTGCATAAAGTCCCTTCCATCCGGGAAGAGATGCTAAGTTTTTCCCCGTTGGATTCATGAATACAAAGAAAAAGTCAGCATTCTTTTTGCAACCACCATGATAAATAGAATGCAGTGATTGATCTCCATACTTCATTTGCATTGCATCATATTTGGGGTATAATTCTTCTAGTTTCATAAATAATCACCTTTTTATTAAGTATAACAATGAAGAAGTTACTTTGTAAATGTAAAAAAGATTTACAAAACCTAAATATTTGTTATAATCAGTATATAAGGATAGAAAGGACGAGCGAATATGAATGAACAAATAGAAAAACTAATCGATGATACAGACTTAGCTCTTGAAAGGTTAGAAGAAGAAGTATTTAAAACGCATCGTGAAAACTATATTGCTAAGAAGAATATCATTGAAGATTATCACAATGAACTGATTCGTTTAAGAAGAATCTTACATGAAGGCTTAACTCCACAAATGATTGAAAGTATTCAAGCAAGTTTACGTGAAATAAATGCCGATATTCAAAAAGGGTGTATCTTCCATAAAGAAAAGGATGGACAGACATTCCAAGAATTAATGGATGATTTAAATGAAGATAAAGTAGAAACTGTTTTACCTAAAGAAAAAGTAGATGAAACATTAATCAATCATGCTATTGAAGATTTAGCATCCCCTCTTCCACAGGAAAATGGAGTTACTCAAGTTCCATCGATTGAAGAAATTGAAATTCCAAAAACAAATGAAATTGAGATTCCTCAAATGAACACTCCTGTTGTTGAAGCAGCAGACATATCAGATGATGTTGATTTAACTGTTTTAGATTCGATATTAGATACACAGGATTCTGGATCTACGGGAAGTGATGCTTTCCGCATATAAAAAGAAGAGCTACATTAAAGAACACGCTCTTCTTTTTCTTTTTGTTTACTTTTTAATAAATGTAAATAAAGTTCATAATTCTGTTTTTGCTTTTTGGCAATGACTTGTAAGATCATTCCGGCAATCCACAAAAGAATAGCTACCGTAAAGCCAAAACATGAAACAATTAAACTTGGAAATTTAAGGACAATTCCTGTTTTAAAGTATCCTAAATAAGCAGGAAGTCCAATAACAAAACTTATAATGGCAAAAAGGATAGCAGTTATATTAAAAAACATAGCTGGTTTATACTCTTTAAAGAGACTAGCAATCGTCTTAATAACTTTAAATCCATCAGAATAGGTATTGAGTTTAGAAACAGAACCTTCTGGTCGATCTTGATACTGAACCGGAATTTCAACAATTTTAAAATTCTTATCAACAGCATGAATGGTCATCTCTGTTTCAATTTCAAATCCCTTAGAGAGAATAGGAAAACCTTTTACAAATTCATATGAGAAAGCACGATACCCCGTCATAATATCATGAATATTATTTTTAAATAAGACATTGATAAGCTTTCTTACCAAAACATTTCCAAAATTGTGGAAGGGTCTTTTATTCTCTTGGAAATAAGTCGAAGATAGACGATCTCCTACAACCATATCCGCTTTTCCACTTAAAACATAATCACACATCTCTTTGGCATTTTCCGCTGGATACGTATCATCTCCATCAATCATCAAATAACAATCAGCATCAATATCACGAAACATACTGCGGATAACATTCCCTTTCCCTTGACGATATTCAGGACGAACAATGGCACCCGCTTTTTCGGCTAACTCAGCAGTTTTATCCGTTGAGTTATTGTCATAGACATAAACATCAGCATTTGGTAATGCTTTTTTATAATCTCTTACCACTTTTTCAATGGTTGCTTCTTCATTATAGCAAGGAATTAAAACTGCTATTTTACTTCTCTTCATTTTCTACACCTCTTATATGATTCCATAATAACACAATTAAGACAGGAAGTACAAACACATATGGCATTGTATATCTAAAATACGTATTAGCTGGGGAAATAAAGCAAATAAGTAATGACCCATAAAGGGGTACTAAAGGAATCAAGTATTTCTTTTTTTTATTTGTTATCAAATAGGCGGAAACTATAAGCAATATCCACATGTTAAAACCAATGGAAGCAAGTAATCCAATTCCCGGAATATAAGGGAATATATTTCCATAAACCGATAAAATACCTCTTAGTCCTTCTAACTTATTAAAGTGATAGTTGACTAAATGATTTTTTGTTACTCGTGTATCATATGTCGTATAAACATACCAATTATGCGTATTTGGATAAAAATAACCATACGTATTATTTAAAGTCGCATCAATATAAGTATCAGGATGTTTTAAAAGTCCTCTTCCCCATACTTTAAAGTATTCTATTAGATCTTCCTTCGTCGCATTTTTATTATATTCATTTTTTACATCATCGGCAAGTTCTGGATCATATCTTTTCTTTAATGTGTCATATACTAAAATTTTATCAATCGCGTGCTTTTCTTCATCGCTTAGCTCATCCTCATGTTTCTTGACATATCTTGCTGTCTGTTGAAAAGGAACTGAAAGCATCTCTCGAATACTTCCATCACTGATTCCCAAAGATGGAACAATCACTTTATCGACCATATTGATCGATAGAAAGGCAAATAGAAAAGCACAGCCAATCTTTAAACGATTTGGTTTACTATAGATAAAGATAAAAGGCATTGTAAGCGCAATAACATAAAGTCCATTATGCCGAAATAGGCAGATAAGAAGCATCACTATGGCAAAAAAGATAACACGCTTTAATGGCATCGACTCTCTTTCTTTTAAGACAATGTCATATACCATTAATACAAATAGAATCATAAAGGAAGTATAAAGGGTATCTTTTACAGCTGAAATAGAATAGAAAGCAAACATCGGTACAAAGAGATACAAAGCAAGTAAGATGAGTGCAAGACTCCTCTTTACTCCCCTTTTCAAAGCAAAAGAAATGGTATAGGCAAATACACTAATATAAATCATACTTTGAAAAAACGAGTAGATAAATAAACCAAAATTATCATTGATTAGGAAACGTCCTAAATCTATTGACCAACCAATTAAAAAAGTTTGAAGCACGGGATGATGAGCGGTCATAAAAACATTCGGATCTCTTTGAATCACCCAGTCAATATACTTCGTTGGTACATTGTAATATTGTCTAATCTGAAAAGAGGGATCAGGAGATAAAACAATCGGATAAAAAGCAATCATGTAAATACTCCAAAAGAGGACAATTGTTAAGAAACTAGTTCTAAAAGGATGTTTTTCAAATTGCTCTATATACCATTTTATCTTTTTATTTTTTATAACTCTTTCTTTTGTCGGTTTTTTTTTTAAGAATTCATCTAGATAACAAAATCCCATTTTAAAAAGGAAGGTATATCCAAAAAGTTTAACAATGGTTAAAGCAACATTGATTATATTCTTATAAATTAAAGTAAATGTTCCCTTTGTCACAATGGCTTCCCCTATTACCATAAAAAGGGCAAATAAACAGGATAAGATCCATTTACTCTTGCTAATTTTTACGTCTTCTTTTCTTTTGTAAACTTGGTAAAGGACAATAAGTATGAATGCCATCAATAAGACATTCATGTGGTAAAACTGTGCATAAGTTAAATCTTCGAAGGATTTAAATGCAAAGAAGGAATAATCTAAAAAGATAGCCAAACAACTTACTAAACTTAAACCAATTAATTTAAAATTCTTTTTCATATGGACTCCATTTCACTATAAAAATTATACACTATATGGTAGTCTTATTCAATAGGTCTATTTTTTAAAATAGCCATTAAAAGCTCCTTTCGAATCATTAAATAAAATAAAGGCATTTTGATCTAGTGACTTAATATATTCCATACATTCCTTTACTTGTTTTTTTTCGACACTTATAAATAACATGAGCTTTTTATCTATTGTTTCAACAGCTGACACACCATATTGATGTTTTTTTATTTTTTCAATTTCTTTTTTCCCCAACACGGAAGAGATAACTTGGAGTAAGAGAACACCTGATATGAACTTTTCATTGATGATAGTTCCAACATAAGTTCCCGTTGCATATCCAAGAGCATAGGAAAGAATCACAATAATGGAAGACTGACTTGTCGTAATAGCCTCTTTTGCTGCAATAAACCAAATGATAATTTCCACAAAAGCAATAATGGTAGAAATAAGTTTTCTTCCTTTGACAATAAACATCATTTTAACGGTTCCCAAACTGACATCGACAAATCGGGCAAAGAAGACTTTTAAACACAAAAGAAACATAAGAATCACCTATCATTAGTATGGTTTTATAAACCACTTTTATGACTTTCGCATAAGATACTATGGAGGTATAATATGCTATTTGAATTTGAAACAAACATGATTACACCCTCAAAAGAAAAACTAGTCAGTTTGGATGAGGGATTTACTAAGGGAAACATGTTTGCTAATCTTTATGACCCTTATAAACATTATGAGCCCAAATGTTTAAAACCTAAAAATGAAAGAGAGGCTCTTTTACTTCATATCTATAAATTGGGATTTGCTCTAAATGATTTAAACTTATATCTTGATTTACACCCAAATGATATAGAAGTCTATGAAGTATTTAAAAAGTATGCATTAGATTATGAAAAATGTGTATATGAATATGAAAAGGAATATCAAGTATTAGAAGTGTGTCACGATACATTTGGAAAATATACTTGGCTTGATAATCCATGGCCATGGGAGGGATACAATGTTTAAATATGAGAAAAAACTACCTTTTCCGGTAGATATTAAGAAAAAGAATTTAAAAATGGCAAAAGCTATTTTAACACAATTTGGTGGAAGTAATTCAGAACTTGCTGCTTCTCTACGCTATTTTTCACAAAAGTTTTCCATGCCTGATGCTTATGGACAATCTTTATTAAACGATATTGCTTGTGAGGAGCTAGGGCATGTCGAAATGATCGCGAGCATGGTTTCTCAGTTATCAAAAGGAGCTACAATTGAAGAAATTAAAAAGGAAGGTTTGGATGATTACTACACAGAACATGGTTTAGGAATCTATCCTGTTAATGCGAGTGGATCTCCATTTACGATTACGTATGTTGCTGTAACAGGAGATACTCTTGCAGATATTTCTGAAGATATGGCTGCTGAACAAAAAGCACGAGCTGTCTATGAACACTTAATCAATTTAGCTGAAGACGAAGAAGTAATCGAACCTCTTCTATTCCTACGACAAAGAGAAATTGTTCACTTCAATCGCTTTAAAGAACTTTATGATCGTTACAATGAAATGGGATTTTAGAATCCCTTTTCTTATGCAAAAAATATCAACCATGTAAGTTGATATTTTCACTATTTTATACTGTATTGAACAGATTTTCTTGATTTTGCTTCTTTTAAGTACTCTGAATAATCTATATACCCTTCTTCATCTCGTAAATCATAGTATTGAAATGGGCGATATGTGCCATCCTTTATAATTGCTAAATCTATATAGTTTACAGTTTCTCCTAAAAAGAATTTGCAGTACTCACTATATAATGTATGCTTCTCTTGTTTACTTCTAATTAAAGTAACAATGTCATGTAAGTCTTCTATAAAGTCTCCTAGGTCTCCTGTTTCTCTTTCAAGTAGATTATCATATTCAATTGGAAATATTAATGCCTTTTCTCTTAATATCTCTGCTATATTTTCACCATTTTCTAAAGCAGGCATTATCCTTTCATCTTCTTTTCCTAATTCTAAGATTTGTTCTATTATTTCTTCTCTTTTCATTTTAACCTCCTGTACCTATTATAGCATAAAAATAAAGATTGATTTTATCTTTTTTTATTATAAAAACTTCACCTATTCGTTTGTTTTGCACTTTACAAATAGTATACTGTTTACAGAAATACTCAGTTCGTTTAGGTACTATTCTCCTTTACTTTATGAAAGTGGAAGGAGATGACATTATGAGAAAATCAGAGAAAACTCTAATGAATATCATAATACTCTTTATTATTGTGATTATCATCATACTAATAAAAAAGTACCAACTGTTTAAAGTCGGTACTAAAACCAAATTTCGGAATAGTACTTAATGCTTCAAAACTAAGCATTCCTTTTTTATTTTATGCAAGTTTCCTTGACACATTCATCATAACATAAAATCTTTTTATTTATAAGTTGCTAATTACTTCTTCTCTTTATTAAAAACAAGTAACTTACTTAAAATATAATTGGCAATGGTTACGATAACTTGAGAGACTACTTTGCCTATTTTATCGTTTAAATGAAGTAAGGATACAATGATGAACATCGTAGCCATATCCATAAGAAGACTTAATACGCGTGAACCAACAAACTTACTTGCTTCTTTTGCAATATTTTTATCATGACTTTTAAAGACAAAAATACGATTTGTCACATAGGCAAAAGCAACTGCAACTACCCAAGAGATAACATTTGCCATTTGTAATTCAATATCTACTTTAGGATTTAAAAATGTCATCGTACAGCCAAAATAAGTCACTAAACTGACAATGGTTGTAAGAAGTCCTACAATTAAATAGTTCCATATTTCTGGATTCTTATAATATATTCCCCAACCCCAATTCCAAAATTTAACAAAGGGATTTTTTTCATGTCCTTTAATTATTAACTTTTTTTCCATCTTTCTACCTCTTATCTATAAGTATTATAGCATACGGAAGACTATGCTCTCAACCCAATAAAAAAGAAAACGGCATTATCTATCTTAATGAGTAGATTACGTGCTGTTCTACTAATAAAATAGTTTATTAGCCTTTATAGAAATTACAAATTCAACTTTTTCGGGACAATCCCAATATTTAGAAGCACTAGATTCAAATAACAAGTATATGGCGGATTCACTAATACTAATTTGTTCTAACATAGGTGGTACTTCTATTTTTTTTATTTCTGTATTGGAATAATTTTTTTTATTTTCATCGTATTCATAAAGATACAGATAAGATGGATTTCGCCTTCTATAGGATTGACTCAACACCATATATTTTTTTTGATTATATTCAATAAATGCAATACTTTGTGTTCTTTTTGGAACGTTAAATTTATTTATAAACTTTAAATCTATTCCATTATCAGTTTCAATAATTTGATATTTTTTTATTGTGCATTCATAATCTATAAAAAAGTTCCCTATGTATAAATAATCTCCATCTATACATAGATAGGATATTAAATTTTTTGTTCTATTTTGAAAATCTACTAAATCTTTTCCTACATAATCAAAACTATATAAAGATTTAGCATCTTTTTTGTTGAAAAAATCTGGAACATTATAGGCATTTAACTTTCCATCATTATCAGGAATCCATAATAGGTTTCTATTTTTGTCATAAGAGATAGAGCCAACATGTGAATTTGTATCTAATTCTACAATATTTATAATTTTTCCAAACTCATTTATAATATAGCATCTAGAATTCTTATTTGAATCATAGTACCCAGTGATAAAGATATTGTTTTTTATTAGAGCAATTCCTTGTGGAATAAAATAATTTTCATTTGGAATACGAATATTTGCTTCTACTATAATATCATTTAAAGTAGGGTATTTTTCTAAGATATTGTTTAATTCCTCACTATAAATTAATTTTTCGCTTATTAAGTTAGTTTGAGGATAACTTAGTTCGTTATGTATTTCTTTTTTTGTTACAAAATTATGGTTTGAATAATTGATATGTGTCCAACCATATATAGTACATAATAAACACATAATAATAGCAATTATTTGTTTATATAATTTCATTGCTAAAGTTCCAAAGAATTTAGAATTCTAGTTATTTCTGACTTTGGATCAGTTCCATGAAAGAAAAATGTAAACTTATATGTAATATTTTTATAGTCAAATATAATGTCCCACACTTTTGAACGAGAATTTTCATCTGGTTCGAATTTAACAATAAGAGCAGTAGTATCAAGTTTATTAATATAATAATTTTCTGTTCTTGTACCACGTGGAGCAATAGAATTTAGTGAGGTGTCTGAGCTGTCAAAAAATTGTGTTTTAAAATAAATACCCATATTACATTCAGTATAATCCCTATAAAATTGTAATTCTCCCGTTTTTGTAATTTTATCAGGTAATTCATTAGAAATATTATTTACAGAAAAAATAGCTTGAGTAATTTTATTGTTTTTTGATTCTATACTTTCTTGTGTAATATATTCAAAAGGAGAAAGTGTACTTTTAAGAAATTTTATACCTAATTCGTTTTCTAAATCATTTAATTTAAATTGAATTTTATTATTAGATTGAATTTTATTTAGGTTATCAATATTCGCATTATCTTTAATTCTTATTATTCCTTGGGACTTGGATTTAACTATATTGTAGTTGTCTCCTTTACTACTTTCTTTAATTTCCTCTTTTATTATTAGAGTATTAAACGTTCTTTTTATATCATCTGCATAAACTATTCCTAGTGTTGCTCCAAAACTTATCAGTATTGATCCAATAATTATGGGCTTTGCAAAACATAAATTATTATTTCTTTTTAATATATTATTTAAAATTCTTTCTTCTTGTTTTTTTGATAACGATACATTATCAAATGTTTCTCTTGCACTTTTTCTTAGATTTTTCATTTAATTATCCTCCAATTCAGTTTTTATTTTATTTCTACCTCGCGAAAGTCTACTTTTTATAGCAGATTCGGACAAGTTCATGATGCTTGCAATTTCTTTTATTT
>CAZWKF010000053.1:0-9988 GCA_964634785.1 uncultured Muribaculaceae bacterium | reverse complement strand
CGAAATCCCCACATACCTGAATCAGCCATTACCTTACTTACTATATAGTAGTTTTCTAATACTTTTGTATTGAGTACTTTTCCATTTTTATCATAATAAGTTAATCTTGTTCCTTGATGTTCATCTGTACTTAGGATATCAACTCCTAAATACCCATCGCGATAAGAAATAACATTACTATAAGTGGAGAGAATTTCTGGTTGTATCTCTGGAGTCACTTTATTTTCCCTGCTATCTAAGTTTTGTCTTCTATTATAAATGTTATGAAACAACTCCTCATTTATTCCACTTGAACGAATGGGTTCTGTTTCAAATCGAAATATAAATGGTTCTTCTGCGTAGACTCCTGCTGTAAAAATAAAAGCACTTATCAATCCTAATAAACATAACTTAATTTTTTTCATAATTACACACTTTCTATTTTTAGAATAGCTTAATATTCTTTCTTTTATACTATTTTTCCATTATTAGACAAAAAGAACACATACGTATTCTTTTATATTGTCTTATCTACATTAAATCTTAATTTTATACTTTTTCCTTGATCTTGATTGGTTATTAAATCAGTTCCAATCCATACACGAACATCAAATGTATCACTCTTGTACTCTTGCAAAGATCCTTGGTAAATAACCCCATTTTGTGTTTCACTTAAAAGTTGAGCACTCGTTCCATTAATAGAATAATAGATCTTATCAGTAGAAAGAGTTTCTGCTTGAACAATCTCTTCTATTTTAAGTTCATACTCCACAGTTCTCTTTGTTGTGTTTTCTATTTTTACAGTATTGACTTGAGCTTTACTTAATCCATCTTGAATACTCATAGGCTCACTCTTACTCTTGACAAAGTCATCTCCACTCTCATAAATTATGGAAAGTCCATCCTTTTCAATCTTATAAGCATTCTTATTAAAGTCTCCTTTTAAGAAGGCTTGACTAGATGCAATGACAATAGCTGTTAGAGCGATAACTGTAAGAATTAAAAACACCGTTCTTTTCTTTAAAACAACATCCACATTCATTATTTCATCTCCATTCCAATTTCATTTATTATCTTATGTGCTTGATGATGATGATCAAAATTTCTACCACTAAGTTCTCGAAGTTCTTCCAAAACAAGTCCATATTCTTCAACTAATCTTTCTTCTAGATAACTTCTTACTTCTTCATCCGTTGCCTCTAAGTAATCTTGGTATAAAATTTCTAAATAGTCTGCTTTTTCTTCAAATAAGGAAACAGCCACTTCATTCTCTTCTGTTTTTATCACCCAGTCGCGATTATTTATTAGAAATTCTCGAGCATCTTCTATATAGTGATCATTCCCTGTTTTTTCATAATCAGATGAATACCCATAGTGTTCAAGTTTACTCTCTGGAACACCAACAAGTTCAATAATATCTCTAGCTTTTAAGCGATCAATGTTATTGCGTTTTGTAATTTCATCAACATATTGGTAGACCTTATTAGCATCCTCTTCATATCCATAGACAATACCTGTTAAAGTATCTCCATTTTGCACCTCATAAAATACACCATCATATCTATTCTCACTGATATCTTCTGCTACTATAGTTATCTCTTGTATTTCTTCTTTTTGACATCCTGTTACAGTAAATAAAGTAAAACCTATACCACATATTGCAAGAATCTTTTTTGGATTAAAGATATGCATTGTTCCTAAAGTGTTCCCTTTACTTCTAATTTGTATATCCATCACTAGTTATCACACTCTCTATAATATTCATTATAAAAGAAAACGACGTTTTTTTCAATTAGATTATGACGCCGTTTACACTTAAACCATCAATTGTGACAACTTTTACTTTAACAAAAGTATTCTTTTGAACTTGTTTATCAAAATGAACTTTCATATATTCACTTGTAAATCCTGAAACACCATCTTCTACTAATACCTCCACCTCTTGACCAATGAATTGTTCATAATAAGCATGCTCTAACTCATCACTTAAGGCAAGCATTCTCTTGGTTCGCTCACTTTTTACATGATCATCTACAGGTTTCATTGTAGAGGCAAGAGTTCCCTTTCTATTTGAGTAAGGAAATGTATGGATTTTAGAAAAGCCTATCTCTTTCGCATTTTTTAAAGTCATTTCAAAGTCTTCATCACTTTCTTCAGGAAAACCTACAATGATATCTGTTGTAAGATTAATATTGGGGCGAATCTCTCTTATTCTTTTTACAATCTCCTTAAACTCTTCCACGTTATAACGTCTTTTCATCTTTTCTAAAGTATGATCACATCCACTTTGTAAAGGAATATGCAAGTGATTACATATTTTAGGATTTATTCTTAATTCTTCTAAAAAGTCATCACCTAATTCGACAATTTCAATGGAAGAAAAACGAATACGCTTTAATCCTTCAAGTGGGGTTATTTTTTTAATTAAGTCAACTAAATTGTATTCCTTACCTTCTCCATAAGTTCCTGTATGAATGCCTGTTAAGACAATCTCTTGATAGCCATTTTCCGTAAGACACTTAATCTCTTCATAAGCCGTATTGATATCTTTACTTCTAATATTTCCCCTCATAAAAGGAATAATACAATAAGAACAGAAATTATTGCAACCATCTTGAATTTTGACAAATCCCCTCGTTCTTCCTTCAAAATTTTGTATACTCATATCCTCAAATTCTACTTTTCTTAAATCATAAAACTGTACTTGTTTCTGTCCTGACTTCTTAAACTTTTCTATATAATAAGGAATACGACTTTTATCTTTATTTCCAAGTAAAATATCAACACCTAAATCAAGTAAATCCTCGCGATGGTGTTCTACGGTACAACCCACAGCAACTAAGATAGCCTGTTCATTTTTTCTTGCTTGTCTTAATACTTTGCGACACTTAGCATCAGCTTGATTCGTTACAGTACAAGTATTCACGACAATGACATCAGCTAGATTTTCATTATCAATGATTTCATAACCAGAAGATTTTAAACTCTCTTTTATAAATTCTGATTCATAGGCGTTTACTTTACAACCTAATGTTACTACAACTGCTTTCACATAATCACAACCTTTATCTACAGATTCTCTTTCTTTAAAAAGTATTATACCATAATTGACAAGACAATTAATTTTTTTTAAAATAACATACATTAAAAAGGAGAAAAAATATGAAAGTTTCTATTCATACAGAACAGGAAAATGGATTAAAAGCACTCGCGATTTCTGACTTACACTTTTCTGGAAAAAGAGAGCTAAAAACATTAAATTGGCTTATTCAATTGGTATCGAAAAAAGTTTTTGATGTAATCTACTTTGTAGGAGATATCATAGACTACACAAATGTTTTACGTGATGAAGAAATGATGTCTCTTCTTTTTGATCTATTTTCCTTTTTAGGAAGTTGTGCTCCCGTCTATCTAGTCTATGCAAGTCATGATCAATCTTATTATTCAAAGTATGGTTGGTACCATGATGAATTCTCATTAAAAGAACTATTCTTAAATAAAATAGCTGGCTTCAAAGGCATTCATATATTAGAAAATCAAACACAAGAGATAAAGCCTGGCTATACAGTAAGTGGAATCATTCCTTCTTTAGATTATGCTATCAGTAAAGCAGATGGAGATATCGAATTATTATTAAAAGAAAGTACCCAATATCACTTTCTTAAAGAATTAGAGGATAACAATGTCAATACTCTCTTATGTCATTATCCTTTAGCTATAACAGATTTAAAGGATAAAACGGACCTTTTAGATAAAGTAAACGTTTCTATTGCTGGAAATACCCATAATGGAATGACGCAATTAAAAGTATTCCCTTTAGAAGGTCTACTCAATAGTATAGGTCAACAAAATCGAGGATTCATCACTCCAGGGAAATCAATAAAACTAAGTGATACAGCAAATTTACGAGGAATAACGGAATTCTCTGATGACTCAAAGCTTATTATCATTCCTGCTATTACCAGTTTACCATCATGCACGAATAGTCTAAAATACTTTAATGATCTATTTTATAAAGGTTATTTAGAACTTAGTTATGAAAATAATATGCAAAAGAGATACACAAAATAGATTTTCTTACAAAAATAAAAGAAAATGATACTTATACAACATTTCCCTTTATTACATTAGAAGTACTTGATTTAGTTGCAATCATATTATCTACTAAAGTACTTGCATCTTCTGTATAGTTTACTGTTATACTTGCTCCTTCTTCTGTTGTTGCTCCTTCAAACATTCCTAAATCAGATGAATACTTCTTAGCATAAGATGTACATTTGGTTCCTCTTATGGTTATAGTTGTTGTGAGTTTACTACAATTAGCAAACATTCCTCTCATTTCCTTTACTTGACTTGTATCAAAGCTACTTATATCTAATGTAGTTAGATTACTACAGCCATTAAACATATTATACATACTTGTTACGTTACTTGTATCAAAGTTGCTTAAATCTAAAGTTGTCAATGCATTACATTCTTCAAACATACGAGTCATATTCGTTACGTTACTTGTGTCAAAATGCTGTAAATTTATGTTTGTAATTTCCTTGCAACTGCGAAACATCCACCCCATATCTGTTACCTTAGTGGTATTAAAGCTACTTATATCTAACGACGACAATTTATAATCCCCTTCAAACATAGAAAGCATACTTGTTACATTGCTTGTATCAAAGTTGCTTAAATCTAATGAAGGTAGAACCAAGCAATAACTAAACATATGCGTCATATCTGTTACATTGCTTGTATTAAAATGGCTTACATCTATGCTTGTTAGACTCCAACATCCACTAAACATCTCACTCATATTTGTTACGTTACTTGTATCAAGATGACTCACATCTAAGGAATACAAGTTATCACATCTAGAAAAAGCTTGTTCCATATTGGTTACGTTACTTGTGTCAATTTCACCTAATATAATTTCTTCTAATTTTGGGCAATAATCAAACATAAAGCTCATATCTGTTACATTGCTCATATCAAAGCTGCTGACGTCTAAAGTCACAACATTTTCAAGGCTAGCGAGCATTCCATACATATTGATTACATTGCTTGTATCCAAGTTTTCTAATCCATTTATTGTTGTTGCTTCAGAAAAATTTAAAAACAGATATTCTGAATCAGGCGGGGCTAATACTCCTCCATTTCCTCCTATATATACTTCATACATTCCATCATTGTCTTCATCTAAAGTATATCCCATTATTGTTCTTTTGTTTCCTTCTGATGCATCCCATGACCTTATGGCATTTTCAGGTACTTCTTTTGTTGCTTTTATCGTCAAAGATTCTACTTTCGAACTATAGGGAGAACATCCCAAATCTTCTTTTGTCTCCCACCATGCGATCCATTTTGTTTCATAATCATCTGTAAATGTCTTACATGTATCACTTGTCTCATCACCGCATGCTTCATTATACTGAGTTGTATATTCACTTTCTGAACCATATATTTCTGTTTTAAAATTGCGTATAACCATTGTTCCAAAATATCCATTTTTCAAGAAATCTGTTGGTTCTTCTGTTATGGTATCTCCTCCTACATTATCTCTTTCTTGAGCATTTCCTGTTATTTCACATGAGATAGATACACTTGTCTCTTCCATCACGGCTTTTATTACGGTTAATGTGAGTACTCCACTTCTTGTCGTTCTTGCTGGTAATACTTTTTCCGTATTAAACTTATTCTCTACTCGTAAGTATTCATTTCCTCCTGTACAGTTCATCACTATGTTTGCATCATACTGTTTACTTGCATTCGTGACATCATACTCTAACACATAAGTATCATCTAGTCCAGTTAACTCAGTTGTAAAAGCTATATGGGTTTTATCTTGAATAATTGTATTATTCTCCACTCCATTTTCTACTGTTTTACTAAAGTACACATCAAAGTCTCCTGTATTACTTGCTACAGAAGTCTCTCCATTTAAGTAGAGTACTGTTGATATTGATGCAAAACCTATGGTCATTAAAAGAACAGACAAAAACAATATTTTCTTCTTTTGATTCATATAAAATATACCTACCTTCTAGGTAAATTTTACTTTTTTTTTTTTTTTTTTGTCTATTTGTTCGATAACTTTTTTTCCTTAGTTTACATCAAGTTATACACTTTTATAGAAAAAAAGATAATCAATTGACTATCTTATTAAATCACTTTGTAATTGTCTTAAAGCTTTTAAGAAAGCTTCTTCTTTTTCATAACTCATTAATGTTACTTCAATTTTAGGATGACTCATTGTCTTACTTAAATCATCTAAATTGACTTTCTTTACATTAATATCATCTTCTAAATCATATGTTTCATCATAATGTACTCCATTTTTAGAATTATTCACAAGTTCCTCATAACTGATAATCGCATGATCTTCTTGTTCTTGTTCATATGATGTTAATTTTATATTAACAGGACGATAATTATCCTCGATATTTTTCGTTATTTGTTCTAAGATATCCATATCTAGTTTTGCTTTCTTTATTGTATCCATTTCTTTCTCCTCATCTTTTATTCTTTTTAATAAACGGACTGATAAAAGAATGAAAAGAATGATGACTCCAATAAAAATGAAATCACTCCACTGCATAAACATCACTTCTTCTTTTTTCAGCCTATTATAACATATTTATGTCATAAAGAGTAATAAAATCATACTCAAAATATTATTTAAGGCATGTACTCCAATTGGTATTAAAATATTCTCTTCTTTTTGATATAAATATGCTAAGAAGCACCCCATTGCAATATAGGCAATACTGCCAACAACTTCAGTTAAATCTAAGCTCACAATTTTTGTAATGAGATTCCCATATTGAAAATAATAAATACCACCACATACAAGTAGAATAACGGTAATAAGTGTTACAGATAATGTCACTTTACTATCTTTACTTAAATCTTTGCGAGCCATTGTAAGACTAAGAATTAGCCCAATGGCGATAATTTCAAATATAAGTAAGACACTACCTGTAACATGCATAAGACCGAAAGTTAATCCACTTACCGCGATAAACACCCATTTATTCTTTATTATCTTTCCTAATGCTCCACGGAAGAGTAATTCTTCTGTTATGGGAGCAAAAAGACAAGACGAGATAATCATCATTGCTGGTGCACTAGCCAATAATTCTTCTATTAGTTTTTGATTTTCAACTGCTGTACTTTCTAGTCCTAAGAGAGTACTTAAGACTTGTATGATGATGGCACTCACATACTTCACTGCATACATAAGAAGAAAAGCAATGATTACTTTCTTTAAAAATTCTTTGATAAAGGAATTTTTCCATTTCTCCTTTAGTTTTTTCAAATCTTCTACAAGTAGTTCATGATAGTTTCCTACCATAATAATTACAACTGCAGCTGATACAGAAAAATCGAGAATAACAAGTTCTATCACATTCTCTGCATGAATCGTAATATGAAATACTAAATTCATAATCAGCACTGCAATGGTTGCTAAATAGTGGAACACGAGTAAACATAAACTCCCCTTAATGATATCTTTTTTCATTTCTTCACTCCTATACTATATAATTTATGGCAAATACGCCAATTAATACATACAAGGCGTATGTAACAATAACTGACCAAATGTTTTGGTTTGTCTTGTAAAGATACGTAAGCATAAAGATCAGTACTGCTGGAGTAAGGGAAAGAAGGATTGCTCTTTCAAAATAAGTGTTTAAATTAATAGCATAGATAATTCCGTACGTAAGTCCACTTAAGAAAGAGGCCGTTCCACTCCGTTTAAAGATATTTGAAAATCCCAAAGGGAAAATCACACATAATAGGAATGGCATGAAAATACATTCAATGATAAAGTTCAGTGCAAAACTTAAAGTGAATTTCTGATTGAAATAATTCGTAAAATGGTATCCAACTTCTATACCTCTAGGCTTGCCAATATAGTTGATAAGGTTATGAAGTACAATGGTTATGATAACGAGAAAAACAAAACAAGCAACAGAATAGATGATATTGTTTAATATTGCTTTGTTAAATCTATTTTGTCCATGGCGAATATTTCCATAGTAAATAGCAAATATAATTCCCGATATCAACAAGTATTTGATTGTATTGGCAATTAACCAAGCCGTTCCCTTAAAATGAAGACCTACTTTTCCAAGAAGGAAAAAGAAATACCGGTCAATTAGGATATACACCAATATACTCAGTACCAATTGAATAATTCCTTTCATATTATTTTTCATATCATCACCTATGATTTGATTATAGTTTTTCCTTTCCTGAATGTAAATCACATTTTGTAAATTAACTATCTCTTGACATCATTTTTTACACTTATTTTTTAACTAGTATTTTACATACTGTTGACACTATTTATCTGTCATTACTTCATATATTAACGGGATAATACTTTCACTTCCTACAAAATTAGCAATAAACTTGTCTTGCTCTTTCGTGATAATGATACCAATCGTCTTATTGTTTCTTGGCTCTTTTATCTGTTCATCTACTAACCTCATATAGAATTCTATCTGCCCTTTATCTTCTTTTCGCAAACTTCTTATCTTTAATTCAACGACAATATAACAATCCATCTTTATATTATAAAGTAGGATGTCAATATAATAGTTCTTTCCTTCATAGATAACCTTATATTGATTTCCCGCAAGCAAAAATCCCTCCCCTAGCTGCGAAAAGAAACTTTTAAGTCTTGCGAGTAGTGCAATTTCTAAATCATGTTCTGAAGTAATCTCTTCTCGTTCGTTTAATTCAAGCAAAATAGGATTTTGAATATTATCCATTATATTGTATTTAGGAATTGGTGTTATTATTTCTATCTTTTCTGGCTTGTTTATCAACCTTTCATAGGTATTGTTTTTAACTAATTTTGTTAATTCTCTTGCACTTAAATGTTTTTGAATACACTGATTTAAATAGTAATTTCTTTTGTTCTCTTCTTTAATTGGTAACAGTAGTTTCATATTACTCCAAGATAGGTGCCACACTGTGGCACCTTTTGGAAACGCAAGGTAAAACTGTCTAAATCGTTTTAAAGAAGTCAGATTGTATCCTTTTCCATACTTTGTAGTAAATTCCACCGACCATTTCTTAATGAGTTCATTTCCATACTTCGCGCGTTTTTCTCCCCCCTGTGCTTCAACGATAAGGCGTCCAATGTTCCAATAATTCATTAAAGTATCTTGATTTTCTTCCATCCTTCTTGCTACTTTATTTACTTCATTTCGTTTGATATATTGCTCAATTTTTTGATAATATTCATTCATAGATAATCCTCACTTTCTTATTTTTTCACATTACCTTATAAGTCAAAGGAATAATGCTTTCACTTCCTACAAAATTAGCAATAAACTTGTCTTGTTCTTTTGTAATAATAATCCCCATTGTTTTATTATGAAAAGGTTCTTTTACCATTTCATCGACTAACTCCATATAAAACTCCACTTGTCCTTTATCTTCTTTTTGTAATTTTCTTGTCTTTAGTTCAACTACTATAAAACAGTTCAATTTTACATTAAATAAGAGAATATCAATGAAATAATTTCGTTCTTCATAGATTAACTTATATTGATTTCCAATTAAGGAAAACCCTTCTCCTAACTGTGAAAAGAAACTTTTAAGTCGTGCAAGTAAAGCAATTTCTAAATCATGTTCCGATTTGATCTTTTCCCCCTCATTTAATTCTAGAAGAATTGGATTATACACATTTCTTGTTATACTATATTTAGGATTTTCGTCTATAATTTCGACTTTCTTAGGCTTTTCTAATAATCTTTCATATGTGTGATTTTTTATAATTTTTTCCAATTCTCTTGTAGATAAATTCTGCTTAATACAAAGATTAATATAGTAGTTACGCTTATTTTCTTCTTTTATTGGCAATAATAGTTTTATTATCGTCCAAGATATGCGCCGCGGTGCGGCGCACTTTTCAAAAGTTAAATAAAATTGTCTGAATTTTCTTAGTGTTAATGATACTATAAGAATGTACAAAAAGAGGAATTTAGAAATGTACAAAATT
>CAZWKF010000052.1:0-10550 GCA_964634785.1 uncultured Muribaculaceae bacterium | reverse complement strand
CTATTTCTTTTGCATGTAACTCATTTCCACTTCTTCTTACTTCTTTCCTTAATTTAAAACGATAGAGGAAGTGGGTTAATACACTATTGACTATATAACTACTTAACAGTATTCCTATTATATTTATTACTACATTATTTTCCATGTGAATTTCCTTAATTAATATTTATTTTTCTTCTTTTCAAAATTGACTTTATTACCTGTATTATTTCAGATATAAATGAACTCATAAATATTCTAGTAAAAATGAGTGTAATCATTACATAAGAAATAAGTCCTAAAAACGGTGTTAAAAATAATCCACATAAAATAAATAAAGTACATTCTAAAACAATATAAATTTCTGTAGAAATATGAAACTTAATATCTTTGAAATCATTTTTAGATATATAAAACCATAAAATTGAAGATAATAGTGTTCCAATTGCAAAACTATTCATATTTTTGTATAATGCATAACATATTGTGTTAAAAATTGCTCCCGAAATAACAATGATAACTAATTTTACTAAATATATATTTTGTTTTTGTCTTACTTTATACAAATTAATATAAATCGACTTTATAACTATTTGAAATAATTGGGCAGCAAATAGAAAGAATATTATTGAGGAAGCATCAATATATCTAGGCAAAAACAATTCTAGAATTGCTTTAATTATAAAAGCAGATGAAACAATCACAACTCCAAATAAAATCATACTTTTATAAGCAAAGTTAATCTTCTTTTCCGACTTTTCTGTACAAAAATAGTTATACAAAGGAATAGAAATTGGTGTTAAAGCCACATTTAACATATTTTCAATACTAACTGCAAATGAATATTGTGCAAAAGAATAGGTATTCATTAAAAATTTTACAAACCATCGATCTAATCCAGTTAATACAAAAGAAGCTAAATTTCCAAGCATTAATGAAAAACCTAGTTTAATATTTTCAATAAAATCTTTAAAAGAAAAAACAGAAAGCAAAACTTTTTCTTTTATAACTTTGTTAAAATAGACCTCTAGTATTAGCCAAATTACAATGTCTACAATTACATAGCATAATAAATAGAGTACAAAGTTATCTGACATCAGTACTAAAAGAACCATGTTGGCTAAAAAAGTTAAAAGTGCTGTATAGTTCGTAATTGAACTGTATCTTTTAAATTCTCCTACCGATTGATATAACATTTTAAAGTATGAAGCAATGTTTAACGGTAATAACGCCAAGGCAAACATAAAAATCGTTATATCTTTTAAAATAAGAGAGACTGCTGCAAATAATATAGTTACAATCAGTTGAAAAATGCGTAATGTAGATAAACTAATTAAAAGATCTTTTTTCTCAATACTCTCAATGTCTTTTCCACCATATTTTAAATAGATTCCGTCTATGAAACCTAAATGAAAAACTCCGACATAAGTTACATATAATTGAAATGTCTTAATAGCTGCATAAGTATCAACTGATAGATACTTTGGTAATAAAAAGTTAGTTAACAGACTAAAAATCATATTGATAACATTAGCAATTAAAACATAGAATATTCCTTTTGTGAGTTGTTTTTCTTTCATTACTCTTTAATTCCTTTCTCCTTATAAATTATTATTTTACCGCTTTTTACTTGAAATTGAACTAAAAAATAATATATTAAACGCATAAAAACTAAAATCATAACAGTACCAATAGAAATAATACCAATAGAATACTGTTCTATAGAGCTCAAAACTATCCAATATATCAAATAGGCATACACAATTAAGCTATAATCATTTCTATAAGAATCCTTCTTATACTGAAAACTTGAGTATGCATTAGAGAATAAATAAATCACAATGAAAGTAAAAAGAAGCATTCCTATAAAGCCAAAATCATTATACGGTCTTCTAAAAAATGTGTATACATTTCCCTGTGTGATGCCCAATCGTCTCATTTCCAAATGTACAGCTCTTGTATAATTTGTTATTCCAAATCTCTTTAAAAAAGAATAAACTCCTGGGAATGTTTCCTCTCCGAAATGAGTTGTGGTAGTGGGATCACTTATATATTGATTAAAATGTTGAATAGACCCTCCTACATAAGTTGAAAGATATTGTGTCATTGTCCTTGAAGTTGACCTTCCTATAATATTAGAAGAATAAAAGAACAAACAAAGAGCTATTGGAACCAAAATAATTGCTTTTCCGACATATCTGGAAGTTATATTTTTCTTCCATCCCACTTTAAATTTATATAGCATATAACTGGTAATAATTGCAAAACTTGCCCATCTTAATAGTTCTTGTCTCCCCGAGCTCATCAAAACTTTTATCGCGAATAATACCACTGGAATTAAATATAAAACAAAGTCATGTTTTTTGAACTTCTCTGACAAATAATTATTTATTAGTAGAAAAGTCATAACGTAGGCAACAGCATCCATAAATTTTGTTAGTAAACTTACTATTCCACTTATACTCTCTTCTGCAGTATAAGACGTAATATTTCTAAAATGCCACAACAAATTTGAGCCCGGTATATATCCATCTAAATAAGCAAGTCTTTTAATTTCTTTATAAAATAAAAATAAAGTCACAACTTCCACTGCTATTATAAATATTAATTTCCATTTTTCAACAGATATCTTTTTTATTGGTCTAGCAATTTCTGCGTCATTTTTATAATGCTTGCTCTTTATAAAAGCAAAATAATCCGCTATTAAAGAGATAACAAACCCAGAAGTCAGTATAAAATATGCTTTCCCAGAATAGTTTATATTCCAATTAGTTCCATTTAATAAAGTAACTAAAGTACTTAAGCAAAATACAGCTAACATAATATTAATAGGACGCATAATGTCGCGTTCAGTTATGTAATATGAGATAATTAATAACACGATTTCTGTAAGAAACAACAAAATTAAAAATCCCATATTATCACCTCTCATTTTCTATTTTTTTCAATTAACTGAATAAATTCATTTAATGAATCTCTAATACATTTATTCATAAATCGTACTTTTTTAATTTCAGAATTATAAGTAGAATTCGTTGAAACATTATGATGATGTAACACTTTTAGACTAGGATCATAAATCTCTTTAAAGCCATCTCTGTGGCACTCATAATCTAATATTTCTGTCTCAAAATACATAAATGTTTTAGGGTAAAAAGCATAATTTCTTTTTTGAACGAATTCTTTTGAAAATATAATGCAAGATCCATGAAGTGGAATATTATAGTACTTTTTATCATGATTAATATTTAACTTATCAATTCTTGCACTATGGACTTTTTCTTTTAAAAAAGGGATTTTTTTCAAATAGCACTTAATTGGAACTACTATTTTACTATCACATTTTTTTTGATACTTTAGCAATTCTTCTTTTACTTCATCATAAGAGTAAGAAGATAATCTTTTAGGATTTTGGTGAATTGATAAAGTTGTACAAAAGACATCTGGTCCTAAAACATCAAATTGGTCTTTTTTATATATTTCATATAATCTTTTAATAAAAAACGAATCATTTATTTCAACATCATTGTTTAAAAAAACCATAAAATCTGAATTATAATTTTCTTTTACGTATTGAAATCCTATATTATTTCCTCTTGCAAATCCATCATTATTTTCATTTAAAATTATTTTTACATCAGAGTTACTAGAATACTTTTTCAATAATTTTTGCCCAGAATCATTTGGCGACGCATTATCAACTACAATAATTTTTTTTTCACCTTCAACAATATTTAAAAGATTATCTATACAATTTACCGTTTCGTCAAACGCCATGTAATGTAAAATTATAAAACTCGTCATTCTCATTTCTACCTTTATTACCTATTACTTTATATGTTTTTTCGCCTCTATTTTATCAATAGATGGCGTCGTAGTCAAATAGTCCTTTCCATATAGTTTTTTTAAATATTTATCATATTCTTTAGGGACCAAAAAGGAAGTATCAACAAAAGGTTTCATTTCACCAGTTCCCCAATACTCACGAGGAAATATTTCTTTCTTATATAACGAGCCTGTAATCGTTCCTATGTTTTCACACTTTTTATAATCATATTTGCTATATAAATGATCCAGTTTATCATAAATTTGTTTTTGGGTATAAAGCTTATGAACTTTTGTTGCTCTTAAGACTTTTAAAACAGTTTCTTTCTTGCTATCATGCATATTTACTGTTTCTTTTATATCCATTGTATGGACTCCAGCTAATGCCCTCAATAAATATATTTTCAAAAAATAAAGTTCGCGTATAATTCTATTTTTAGGCGCACCATCTAAGGGCAAAATATCAATAATAGTTAACCCTAACTTATTATTATGTGGCAATTTTAATTCATTCAATACATTCTCTTTCACTAAAACTCTTGGGAAATAGCAATGAATATCATCATTGTACTTATAACTTGCAATAAAAAATTTTTCTGACCAATCATTATTCTTCGTTAGTTCAATTAATCGATTATATTGATCTCGCGGCACAGCAATATCAGCGTCGTCGTCCCATGGAACAAAGCCTGAATACTTGACAGCCCCCATTACACTACCACCTCTTAAATAAAAAATGATATTATGTTGGTCACAAAATTCTTTTAATTCCTTTAAGGCCTCTAATTCTAATTCATGTATTTTTTCTATAAAACTATCTTCTTTCATTTACAAAAAGCTCCTCATATCGTTTTTCTATATACTCACAACTGTATAACTTATTTATTCTTTCTACAGCAAGTTTTCCGATTTTTTCTCTCTCATCTTTATTCATTTTTTCACTTTTTTCTAATAAACTTGATAAATTTCCTTCTTCTTTTGTCCAATAAAGAGCACTTTCTTCAGCTACTTCTCTATTAAATCCTACATCTAATAACAAATTAACTTTAGTTAGTCCTAAAGCTTCTAATAAAGAAGGATTTGTTCCACCAACTTCATGTCCATGAAGATATCCATACGCATTTTCTCTAATTTTCTTTAATAATTCTTGATCATAAACAGTACCTACAAATTTAATTCGACTGTCTTCACTAAAGTTTGTTTCCTTTTCTAAATATTCATAAAATGCGTTTTCTTTTCCTGTAATAATGACTAAATCCTTTTCTATTTTTGACTTCATAAATTCTCTAATCATAGTTTCATAATTATTCTCTGGAACAAATCTTCCGACAATTAAATAATATTGGTCTAATTGAACAGAATTTTCTTTAAGCCAATTTGTCCACTTTCTATCATCATTACTTAGTTTTGATGAAGAAGTTTCTGCACCATATGCAATAAATGTTGTAGCAGGTTTATAAGTTGAATATTGATCCAAAATATATTTTTCAATATTTTTACTGTCACAAATAACCAAGTCGGAATGTTTCACCATTAATTTTTCAGATATCTTCCAATATTTTCTAACAGGTTTACTCCACTTACTACGTAGCCATTCGTGTCCATCTGGATTTATATACAATTTTCCACCTATTTTGGCAATTCTTTTTTTATATTTGGAAATAAAAGGGCCCATTCTACAAGCTAAAATATAAAAGATTGGGTTTTCTATGTTATTTTCTATTGAAAATTCAATCGCCCATTTTAATGCATCAATATCATAAAAAATTGCTCGTGCCGATCCCATATTTCTCCACTGTATATTAAAACAATGAGCAGAATTATAAGTAAATTCTTTTTCAACTTTACTAATATCATCAACAGCACATGCAACGTGATATTGTAAATCACTATTTTTATTATATTCTGTCAACTTGTCCACAAAAGTCTCGTACCCACCATAATTAGCAGGTATTCCCTTAGAACCTATAATAAACACATGTTTTATACAAATCACCTCCAGAAGAACCTTTATCTTCATCTTCTTTTATTATAACAAACTCTCTATACAAAAGCATTAGCATTTTACATAAATCTCATAAAATAATGTAAACTCTTAAACTAAAAAAACCTAGAAGTATTTCTCCTAGGTCATTCCTATAATCCTTTAAATAATACTGCAAATGTCTTAAAGAAAATCTTTATATCCATTTTAAGAGATGCCTTCTTAGAATAATCTGCTTCACATTTACATCTCATTTTAAATGTAATATCATTTCTTCCACTTGTTTGCCATAAACCCGTAATACCCGGTTTACTTTTAATAATATCCTCATAATAGAATCCCATGTCTTCTTTTTCTCTTGGTAAATAAGGTCTATTTCCTATTAAAGACATTTCTCCTTTTAAAACATTAATTAATTGAGGTAACTCATCAATTGATGTTTTACGGATAAATGCACCAATTTTGGTAATACGAGGGTCATTTTTTAATTTCTTATTGATTTTATATTCTAAAGCAAGATCCTTATTTTCCTCCAATAATTGAACTAAAACTTGATCAGCATTTTCTACCATTGATCGAAACTTATAGAGTTTAAATAGTTTTCCATTTAACCCAATTCTCTCATGTGTATAGATAGCAGGTCCTTTACTTCCTAGTTTGATTGCAATGATAATGATTAAAAAGATAGGCGATAAAATAAGCAAAGCAGTTAAACTCACAATGATGTCAAATAGACGTTTAATGTGAACATATCCAGACTTATTTAATGTATATGATGTTGCCACCATAGTTCCTTCTTGCATCATAATATTGCTCCTTTCTCACTAACACTCCCCTGTTAATTGAGGCATATAATACCACAAATTAGCAAAAAATGCAAATTTATTTAGACAAATTTTTTTCTATCGCTTTCTTTTATAATTTGTTATAATGAAGATGGTGATTATATGCACGAAATTATGATGCTAATTTTAATGTTTTTTACTTATTCTTTTATCGGTTGGCTTATGGAAGTTCTTCTTAGCTTTTACCAATACCATCACTTTGTCAATCGAGGATTTCTTATTGGTCCCTACTGTCCTATATATGGAGTTGGCTGTATTATTCTTTATCTAGGATTGGGTAAATATGCCGATGATCCTCTAGTCTTATTCATTATGACCATTGTTATGTGTTCAGTTCTAGAATATGTGACCTCTTATGTCTTAGAAAAAGTATTTAAAAATCGTTGGTGGGACTATTCCCAAATGAAATTCAATATTAATGGACGCATTTGTTTAGAGTGTGCAATTCCTTTTGGAGTTGGAGGCATTATCGTATTCTATGGCATTAATCCTCTCATTGTAAGACTTTTAGATAGCCTCAGTGAACCCCTTTCTATGGGACTAGCTTTAACATTAGTATTTATCTTTCTCATTGACTTAGCAGTATCTTTTAATGTTATTTTAAATCTAAAGAATATATCTAATAATGTCCGCAGTGACTCAACTGAACTTATTACCAAAAAAGTTAAGGAAATGCTGACTCAGAAAAACTTTTTCTATAAGCGTATAGTTAAATCTTTCCCAAATATGAAAATACAAAATCGCCTAGCGATTATAAAGCAAAAGCTAGACCATGAAAAATGTGAATATCAAAAAGAAAAAAAGAGAAAAACGAAATAAAATGTTTTCTCTTTTTTATACTTTATCAAAGTAATTAATTCCTCTTTCCATTACATCAGCTTCAATATAGTCTCTAAGAAGCTTGCGAACTTCTTTGGATTTTTCGATATTTTTTAACTGTATGATACTTCCTGCTCGATTAGAGGTAGAATGGCTATCAATAATAACGGATATGGTTCCAACACCCCACATTCTTTGCCATAGGGTTTCCTTTAAATCTGGATCTTTTAATAAATAGAGTTCAACAGAATCAGTATGTCGATTAAAAAAGCCGCGACTTATTAAAAGTTCATCCTTGCTAATTCTATACCATGTAAAATTGAGATGAAGAGCACTTAATATTTTTCCTAAAAATCCACTTGGTTGTCCTTCCCAAACAATGGAAAAATCAGGATTTTCTACTGTCGTGCTTCTTTTTTCTTCAATACTTTTTTCTTCTTTTCTTCCATATTTAACACATTCTTTTCTTCCATAAACATAACAAATTTTTATAAAATTGTCTATAAAAAATCTTTACTCATGAATAAGAGCAAAGATTCTACTTAAGGAATAATAAGTTTGTTCCCAACTGTTAATGTATTTGAACTTAAATGATTTAAACGCTTTAATTCATCAACTGTTGTATTATACTTCTTAGCAAGAGCATAAAGGGTATCTCCCTTTTCGATCGTTATTGTTTTTCCCTCTGTTACCCTCAAGACTTCCCCTATACTGATGGTGTTATTTGTCTTATTATTCAGCTTTTTCAACTCATCTACTGTCATATTAAATTTGCGAGCAATACTATAAAGCGAATCTCCACTCTTTACCGTATAAGTATTTTGGTTCTCTTCCGTTTTAGGAAGTTTTAACTTTTGTCCTATACTCAATGAGTTGCTTTTTAAATTGTTCATTTCTTTCAACTTATCAACACTCGTTCCAAATTTATTGGCAATTCCATATAAGGTATCACCTGAGACAACTGTATAAGTATTTTCTTCCATAGGTTCTTTAATAGTGGGTGAAGAATCTGGTATTTTTAAAGATTTTCCAACGGTTAGATTATTAGATGTTAGATTATTTAGTTTCTTAATTTCATCAACTGTTGTATTAAACTTACTAGCAATTCCATAAAGGGTATCTCCTGACTTTACAACATATCCTCCTTCTTCAGGAACGCCAATGGAATCCAGTATAGCATCTGCTACTGCTTCAGCCATCTTTTTATAATCATTTTTAATGATATTCGCATCTTTACTATTATCCACATACCCATAACGAACAATAATGGTTTCATAATTAGGTGTATTTCTTGTCAAATAGTAATAATCTTTTGACGTATCCGTTGGCCAACGGTATTGAAAAAAACGACTATTATTAAAATATTCTAAATTATCATTAATAGTAGAAGCAAGTTTACTTGTCTTATTTAAAGGATAAATTACTTCAATTCCTGATCCTCCTCCACTATTTAGTGTATTAGAAAGAACAATCACATTCTTAGAATTTGGAAACGTATTCTTTAATTTTTTTATTCGATCATCATAGGAAATCGTCTCATCGCCTGAACGAAGCATTAAAACTTCTACACCTTTTTCTTCTAATTTATCTTTTATAATATTCGATATTTCTAAAGCAATCTCTTTTTCTTTTATACCATTTCCCGTAGAACCTGTATCAGATCCCCCACCACTTGCATTAATTGCTACCTGTTTCATCGATTTAATCACCTATTTTTATTGTATGTTTCAAATACAAAAAAATAACAACTGGCTAATTGCTATTTATTTCCTCTTCAATTCTCATTAATTGATTATATTTACAGATTCTATCAGTACGTGACATGGATCCTGTCTTTATTTGTCCTAGATCAAGACCTACAGCTAAATCAGCAATGGTGGTATCCTCTGTTTCGCCACTTCTATGAGAAAGTACAGTTTTAAATCCATGTTTCTTTGCAAGCTCAATAGTCTCTAAAGTTTCTGTAATCGTTCCAATTTGGTTGACTTTAAGTAAAATGGCATTTCCCGCTTTTAAGTCAATTCCCTTTTGTAAGTATTTTTTATTGGTTACAAATAAATCATCGCCAACAATTTGTACTTTGTCTCCTAGTGTAGCCGTTATTTTAACAAAGCCATCCCAATCATTTTCATCAAAAGGATCTTCTATTGAAATAATGGGATATTTTTCTACTAAATGTTCATAGTATTTTAAAAGAGTCTCCGTTGTAAATTCTTCCCCTGTAGACCATTTAAATACATATCTATCTTTTTCTTTATCATAAAATTCAGAGGCGGCTACATCAATACCTAAAAAGACATCTTTTCCGGGAATATACCCCGCTTTTTTTATGGCTTCTATAATAAGATCAAAACCTTCTTCATTGCTACTTAAATCAGGAGCAAATCCTCCTTCATCTCCAACACCTGTGGAAAAACCACGTTCATTTAATACACTTTTAAGACTGTGAAATACTTCAGCACCTACTCTAACTCGTTCGTGAATAGAATCTCGTTTAGGAATTATCATAAACTCTTGAAAGTCCACTTTATTATCAGCATGGGCCCCGCCATTTAGTATGTTCATCATAGGGCTAGGCATAGTCGTTCCGTTTCCAATGTATGCATAAAGTGGTTTATGAGCATTTAATGCTGCTGCTTTTAAAACAGCCATCGAAACACCTAAAATGGCATTAGCTCCTAGTTTAGACTTTGTATCGGTTCCATCAAGTTTTATCATCGCTTCATCAATTTCTCTTTGATTTTCCACTTCTCTTCCAAGAACTAATTCTTTTAAAGGTCCATTCACATGAGCGACAGCCTTTAATACCCCTTTTCCATTGTATCTTGTTTCATTATCACGCAATTCTAAGGCTTCTCTTTCACCCGTTGATGCCCCACTTGGAACAATGGCTCTTCCTATAATCCCATTTTCCAATACACAATCCACTTCGACAGTTGGATTTCCTCTAGAATCTAATACTTCTCTTCCTTTTATGTCTTTAATTTTCATATTGTATCCTTCACTTTCTACTGCTATTATACCATCTTTTTATTTTCACAAATAAAAAAAGATAATTAAATATGATAAAAATCAATTTAATTATCATTAGCCACTAC
>CAZWKF010000051.1:0-10788 GCA_964634785.1 uncultured Muribaculaceae bacterium | reverse complement strand
GTTACAAAGCTTATTTATTAGGTGAAATTTCTCCCCACTTTTTCTACACTAACAATACAGCTAGAGAAAGTGGAACTTGGAAGCGGAAATTGACTTGATGAAGTTCTTCCCTATCTCCCTCAAAAATAATTTTACGCATTAACTGTTTTCTAAAACTATTTTCACCTTTTTGGTAATTTTCCCACTCTGGTAGCATCAAAACATTTTGCGCCATTTCTCTTGTGCATTCATAAGCCTTCATGGTTTCAGGAATCAAACGCTCTATTTCGTCTCCCTTTAAAGCCATGACATATTCTCTAAAATATTCTCGATCACACTTTTCTAGTTCAGCTTTTGCTTCCGCTTCTGTATACTGATATCGTTTCATAAAGGCAGAAACTAGAATCGTTTCATCGATATTTTGAGAAGCACTCAAAAGTTTAGGTTCTTCTAAAATTTCATAATTTTTCTTTTGGGTCATCGACTCAATCAAAAGAGCAACTTCATCCTTATCACGATATTTCGCATTTTCAATAATCGGAATGATATAAGGGAATTCCACTTTAGCAATGGTATAAAGACTTTCACCAAATTCTTTTAACTCTTGAACATGAGATAGATGTGTCTTTGTTAAAAGGATAATAAGTTCAATTGCTGTTTCTACATCAATTGTCATAAACATGTTGGCATTAAAGCTATAGGGAAGCAAAAATCTTGCATCTTCCTTTGGAATACCAACAGAAATGAGATATTCATACTGTTTAAATAGCCAATTTTCATGTTCCACAAATTTTCTCTGTAATTCTTCATTTTTAGGATGAATATTTCCTAATTCGTCATGAAAAACAGGTGTAAAAAATCCATCTTTTGCGATATTACATTCACGACGTGATTTAATCGTAAATCCAGAATGTCTTAAGGCAATAATCGTCTGTTCTACCGTGATGGGTGTATTTTTCAAAGCAAGGGTCATAAAATCATGATCCGTAATGGAAACATGCCCCATTCCCGTAATACGTTCAATAACTTTTGTATTAGCATGATAGCTTTTTTCGCCTCGAGCTTGAAATACTGTATGAGCATCTCCATCAGAACGTGATAAAAGTCCTGCTGCAGATACCTTTTGAGCTCTTCTTTCTTTTTCTAATTGTTTTAATGCTTGACAGATTTCGTCAAAATCTTTTATCCCCTTTTCTTCTAAAAGCCGCTCGACTTTTTCATAATCGAGTGCTGTCAAATATGTTACTTCCATAACCTTTACCCTCCTATATTCACTATACTAGTTTCCACTCATTTTTTCAAGAAAAATGTTTAAAAATGAAAAAAAGACTAGTAATAGCCTTTTAATAAACGTTTGATATTCTTCCCATATAAGTGGAAAAGATTCGCCTTTTCAACACTTTCTTTAACCGTTAATTCATGTTCACTGATCTTTTTATCATTACTATATACAACCAATTTTCCCACTGTATCTCCTACATGAACAGGAGCTTCAATCTTTTCCTTGACAATTTCATAAGTATAATTATTTTCCTCTAAAACTTTCACTAAACGCGTGGCATCTTCTTTTAATGTGATCTCGACATCTTCTACTCGTCCAAATTTAACAGGAATATTCCCCAATTTATTTTCCTTTGAAACAATCGTTTCCATCTTATAATTGGCAAATCCATAATTTAAAAGTTCCATCGTATCTTGATTGCGGATATTATTATTCTCTTCTCCCATCACAACACTGATAAGACGCATACCTCCCCTTTTTGCTGTTGCCGTTATACAAAAACCACTTCCCGTAGTATAACCCGTCTTTAAGCCGTCTAGACCTTCATAATAATTGATTAATTTATTTGTATTGACAATCCATGTATTCGTGCCATCAGGATGTTTGATATAATCTTCATAAATACTTGAATACTTTAAAATGATTTCATGATGCAAGAGTTCTCTTGCAATAAAGGCCATATCATGTGCCGAGGAATAATGTCCTTCTTCATCTAATCCATGAACATTTTTAAATACGGTATGTTTTAATCCTAGATCCTTTACCTTGGCATTCATAAGTTTCACAAACTCTTCTGTAGAACCCGCCACATATTCAGCAAGGGCTACGGCTGCATCATTTGCTGAAGCAATACAAACCGCTTTTAAAAGCGTATCTAAATTCATCTGTGTTCCTGCTTTTAGATAAACTTGGCTCCCCCCCATAGATGCAGCATTTTCACTTACTGTCACCATATCTGTAAGCTTAATTTTCCCCGCATCAATTCGCTCCATAATAATTAAAAGCGTCATCATTTTTGTCATAGAAGCTGGGGGTAACTCTTCATCGCTTTTTGCCTCACTGATTATATTTCCTGTCGTATATTCAATTAAGATGTTCGACTTTGCTGAATCTGCCAAAGCAAAGACATTTAAAGGAAATAGACACAAGAAAAGAAATATTATTTTTTTCATTTCATTCACCTACTAATACTTATGAAAAGAGATAAAAAAAAGAACCCAAATATGAGATGAGTTCCTAATTTTTTCGTAAAGTTTTGCAACTGTATTTGCATAACTTTCGATTTTTTAGTTTTTTTCAAATAAGAAAATATACTTACTTGTTAACTTTTGAAGTTAAAAGAGTTTTCAAATTCATCTGTGCCCTTGCTTTTAGAGAGACTTTGCTAGACTTTGCTTTCACTCATAGAAGCATCATTACTTACTGTCACTAGATTGGCAAGCTTTATTTTACTTTAAAGTACTCTCTAATCTTTCTTTATGACTTTGATAAGACTTTAAATAATAGGTTTTCTCATCATCAGGCATTAGATAATGCGTTTTTTCTTCAATTCTTTCAAAGATGGATAGAAGATTATTTCTTCCTATAATCCATAATTTATCATAGAGAATAGAGGAAAACTCATCACTACTATTCTTTTGGAAACGCTTAATCGATTCCCATAAGCCTTCATAAAATTCTAATTCATCTCCTAAATGAAGATTGGCGTGATCTCCTTGCGTGAAAAGAATGCGCTCATTATCAAAAAGAGGACCAATATCAAACTTTTTCCCTTTTCTCGTAATCTCCCAGTTATCTATATGACGATCAGGCTGACAAGTGAGGACATCAAAAAGATAAAGAAGGACCATTTTTTTCATCAAATAAGCAATTTGTTTCCTTTCTTTAGGAAATTTGATTTCAAAACCATCCCAAATATGTTCCAAACAATTTTCAAAAAGTAAATATCGACGCACTTCATTCGGATTTTCATGTCTTCTTATGATTTGAGGCTTTTTTTCCAAACTAGAGTCATAGTAATAAAGTCTTTCTGGAAAAAAGGACTCAGGTTTAAGATATTCGATTCCCTTTTCTTTGTAATCTTTTGATAAGTTTCCCTTACGCCCTAAATAAATAGCTAAATCATAATCTACACAGGGAAGCCCAAAGTCATAGGCAAGTTCTTCCGCCACAAGTTCATTATAGGCATCAATCTCTCTTTTAGAAAAGCCATAGAGATTCGATTTAAAATAGTAAGTTTCACCATGATAAGAAAAGGAAAAATGAAGTCCTTGATAGTCAGGCTTTATGAAAATTTGATTGCTTCCCTCTTTTAACATAGAGAAAACATCAATATAGCCATCAATACGTTTCAAATTTTCCATAAGCTTCTTCCCCCCCTTTATAAAAGTGTATTTTTTAAATTTTTTTGATGCTTTTCATAAGATTCCAAATACGATTCTCTTAAAGCTTCTGGCATCAGACATTCTGTCCTTTCGGCAATTCGTTTGAAAATCATTTGCAGATTTTCCTCATGAATTATCCACAATTTTTCTTTGAAGATATCAGTGTAAACATCATGACTCACTTTCCTAAAAGTCTTGATTGAGCGATAGATTGTAGAATAAGATTCTAGCACTCCAAGCAAGACACGCGTTATTCTCGTATCATCATAGACAAGGATTCGTTCATTATCATACAAAGGGGATAAATCATAAAACTCTTTGGATGGACAAAAGTCGATTTCCCAATTGTTTTTATGGCGATCACTTTGACAAGTTAGAATGTCATAAAGATAATAAAGAACCACTTTGTTCATTAAAAATTGTATTCTTTCTTGATTATGAGGAAATCTAATTTCAAAGCCATCCCAAATATGTTCTAAGCAATTTTCAAAAGCACGATATTTTTTCTCATCATTTAGTTCAAAATAAGGATAAAAGTCATGGAAAAATTTAGAAGCCTTTATGTATACATGATTTGTTTTTTTATAATCTTTTGATAAAACACCTAAGATATCACCACAACAAGCTAAATCATAATGAACACAAGGAAGTCCAAAGTCTAAAGCGATTTCTTCTGCTACTAATTCATTATAGAGAAGCTTTTCTTTTTCTATAACATTAGAATGACTGGATTTAAAATAATAAGTATTTCCTTCATATTGAAAAGTAAAGTGAAACCCACGTTTATTTTCCTTTATGATTTGTACTTCAGAAACCTTATTTCGATCCAATTCTAAAAGATTTAAATAACCATTTATTCTCCCAAGTGTTTCCATTTTAACTCCTCTTTAGGCCTTTTTATTATAATCATTTTCTAAAAAAATGCAAATTAACACCTTAATTACTAGAAAATTACTAGAAAATGTTTGCAAATTACTTATTTTTTTGATAAAATCGTATATGTATTTAAGGAAGGAGCGAATGAAATGCCTAATATTAAAAGTTCTAAGAAGTCAGTACGTACTGATGCTGCACAAAAAATCGCCAATAATGATTATCGTGCACGTGTAAAAAACTCAATTAAAAGATGTGAAAATGCCATCAAAGAGAAAAATAAAGATGTTGCTGAAAATGAACTAAAGACTTTTATTGTCAATATTGACAAAGCTTGTTCTAAGGGAATTGTTAAGAAAAACACTTGTGCTAGACAAAAAGCCAGATTAAATAAAAAAGTTAAAGAAATGAATAATTAACATTTCTTTTTTTTATGTGTCTATGATATGATTATAGTGGTGATACAATGAAGAAGCACTTTTTCACAATACTACTCTGTTTAGCTTTAAGTTTTGTCGTTATTTATAAATTAGACTTTATCACAGATTATATTGTCAGATACTTTGGAACAACTCCAGAAGTTGCCAAAAAGACAAAAAATCAATATGCCAAAAATGAAAAGTTCGCTTATGTGAAAGCAACAGATGATTTTGTTCCCTATAATTTTCAAGATTTACTCGATATCTTTTATACCATACTAGATGCTGGTTATGATACCTATACGTTTTATTGTCCTAGTGAGTATGAAAACTGCATTACGGATGTTGAGTACATCAGTGATCCAAATAATGTTGATATTTTGACAACATTAGGAAACTATGTCTCTCCTTTCAATAATTTTACAAGTTTACGTGTTCAATATGATACAGCAGGCGAAGTAACACTTGAAGTTGAACACTTATATAGCAATGAAGACATCGCTTTAATTAGCAATAAAATCGATTCTATCTGGAAAGAACTAGTCAATAAGGATATGAGCAATGAAGATATTATTTATGCTTTTCATGACTATATCATCAATCACACGAAATACGATGAAGTTTACGAAGAGGAATTAAAGAAAGTATCAAAGGGAACGCTTGCAAAAACAACGCATCAGGCATCTAAAGCGAATGGCCCCTTATTTGAAGGATATGCCATTTGTTCAGGATATACCGATGTAATGGCCATTATATTAGATAAAATAGGAGTTCCAAATTTTAAAATTGCAAGCAATACTCATGTATGGAATGCCGTTTATATAAAGGATAAGTGGCTTCATCTAGATTTAACATGGGATGATCCAGTTAGTGAAGATCATTCTGTCAATAACTTATTACATAAATTTTTTCTAATCGATACGGAAACTTTAGAAAAATTTGATATCAAAGATCATACCTTTAATAAATCCATTTTCTTAGAATTAAAATAATCAAAAGGAGAGTTTTACTCCCCTTTTTCATTGAATTTATAACCAGCATTTTTAAGAACTTTTTCACGTTCTTTTTCCTCATAATATTCATCTACCATCTTTTCAATACTTCTCTCTGTAGATAAAAGATAGTTACTTTCATATTCTTGATAATATTCAAGGTATTCTTCTCCTTTTAAAAGCGCTCTTTCACATCTTGTTCCCCAAGTCATACGATGTTTTTTTTCTTTTCCATTATAGTTATAAACCTCGTCATTATAAACACCATTATGAACATCTAAATCTTTCCATACTTCAAAGTAAAGTTCTTTATTCGTAGCTGATATCCATTTATCTTGATATTCTTGAATGAAAATCGTTTTATATAAAGGATCAAGAAAGATAATCGTACCATCTTCCCCTTTTACATAAACAACAGCATGCCCCGTTATCTTTTCTGCTGTACCTATTTGTTCATTCTTTTTCTCTATATCCTCTTCTGTTCCGATAACACCATGAACAATTCCACAATCATAACCAAGTCTTTTTAAAACACGATAGAGGTTATCAGCCTGATGACGACAAACGCCATTTCCGAGTGTGATACTGAGTCCCTCATAACCCTCTATCTCAAAATTAGATTGTCCTGTTTTAAAACCATCTCTTGAAATCGCCCCTGAATCTTGCATCGCCACATAACTTCCAAATGCCGTAATAGCATCCTTATTCAAACCTAATTCAGCAATTTCTCTTGCTATCTCATCAATATAGTTTTGATAATGGGCTAAAAAAATCTTTTTATCTTCTTCACTTAAATCAACTAAGCCTTTATATTCTTCTTCCGTAAAACTTCTTGATTCTGGTGTTACTTCTAAACCTATTTTTACTAAAACAGCGCCACTTAAAAAGAGTCCAAAGAAATAACCTGCATTTCTCAAATACAATTTCAACTCTTTCTTTTCGTTCTTTGTCATAAAAACTCCCCTTTGTGGAGAGTTATTATAGCATAATTTAGGAAATACGTAAAGTCACTCGAGATAAAAAGCATAGTATTCATCATAGGTGATACCTTCCTTATAAACTTTTTCCGCAAGCTCTCTTCCCACATAACGATAATGCCAAGATTCATAACTGTATCCTGTAATGTCCTTTTTGCCATCAGGATATCTTAAAATAAAACCATATTTATAGGAGTTGGCAATTAACCAAGCATATGTTTTTGATTTTGAAAAAGTCTTGGCATTAAAACACTCTTTCGAATAAATATCTAAAGATAAGCCCGTTTGATGTTCTGAAAAACCGGGTCTTGCAGCTATCGAATCCGCATATTTTGTTCCTTTTGAGTCTTCATAGAATTGATATACTTTCTTTTGATGTGTGAAAGATCGATAGGCCGAATCAATAATCAGGTAGATTCCCTCTTCATTGGCAGCATTCCACATCTCTTTGAATGCTTCATAGACTTCGCTTCTAATCTGTTTCTTATCACCATAATAGTATTTTAATTCAATATCAACTAAGTCATTGGGCTCATAGTTTTCTCCTAATTCATAATACTTATTAGCAAGAAGTGCATACTCTTTTGACTCATCTACTGGTAAAGCATTTTCATAAGGCTCTGAAATCGCTTTTACATTCACTAAGGCTACTAGATGATCATAGTCATATCCTTCTGTTCCATGGTATTTGAAAAAGTCTTCGTCTTGTGTAATCACCTGTGATAAATAACCATCTAAGTTTTTATATAAAAAATACTTTGTTTTGACAAACTCAGGAATAAATTCATTGTACTGGTAAGTTAAAATTTGTTCAAGTTGTTCATCATTTAATTTGTCAATTAAAATTTTCATTTCTTCTTGTTTATAGCCGAGTTCTAAAAGCTTATACTCATAAGATTCTGTATAGAGATACTCTTGATAATATTGATATCCATAATAGCTAGCAATACCGATAAGAACACAAAGTAAAAGAAAAATTTTTGTTCCCTTTTTCAAATGATAAACTGTTTTCTTTTTCATCTTTAATCCCTCTATATTAATTATATCTTATTCTGTTTATTTCCTCAAGTAAGAGAATATAGAAAAACACATGATTTAAGTGTCAAGCGACTTCTAACACTAGACAAAAGCTTCCCTTTGTAGTATAGTAATAAGTACCTGAGAGCTTTAATATATACTTTTTTAAGGAGGAAAAATGAAAAAATGTGATACAGTTACGTCTGTATTCGCTTTAGGCGGATTAGGCGAAGTTGGAAAAAATATGTATGTTATTGAACATGGTGAAGAACTCATAATCATCGATGCTGGGGTTATGTTTCCCGAAGATGAATTATTGGGAGTTGACTATGTTATTCAGGATGTAACCTATTTAAAACAAAATGAAAATAAAATTAAAGCTTTAATTATTACACATGGTCATGAAGATCATATTGGAGGGATTACTTTTCTTTTACAGAATGTAAAAATCCCTGTCATCTATGCTTCACAAATTGCCACTGATTTAATTCAGAAAAAATTAGATGATAAAAATATTGGCTATCAAAAGTTAAGTGTCTATGATAAAGATACGGTTCTCAAATTTAAAGAATTAGCAGTAGAGTTTATTACAACAACCCACTCTATTCCGGATTCTTTTGCAATTGTCATTCATACGCCAAATGGTACCATTATTCACACAGGAGACTTTAAATTTGATTTAACTCCTATTGGACCAATGGCAGACATCCACAAGATGGCTGAACTTGGAAAAAAAGGAGTAAAACTTTTATTAAGCGAAAGTACAAATGCTTTATCCCCTGGTTTTTCAACAAGTGAAGCGATTGTCGATGAGGCATTAGGAGATGTTTTTGCAAAAGCACAGACAAACCGCATTATTTTGGCAACCTTTGCTTCCAATATTTATCGTGTTAAACACATTGTTGAAACGTGTCGCGAAAATAATCGCAAAATTATCACTTTTGGTCGAAGTATGGAAAATGCCAAAGAAATCGCCATAAAAAATGGCTTAATAAAAGATACCACCATCTTTATCGATGTCAATGCTGCTAAAGACTATAAAAAGTCAGAAATATGTATATTATGTACGGGATCTCAGGGAGAAGCTTTAGCTGCATTAACACGTATTGCCAATGGTGTTCATAAACAAGTTAAGTTAATGCCTGATGACATTATTGTTTTTTCATCCAATCCAATACCGGGAAATCGTGCGAGTATCAATCGTGTCATTAATAAACTTTACTTGCAAGGAGTTAAAGTCTATACAAACTTTGAGCTATCGGATATTCATGCATCAGGTCATGCAAAAGCAGAAGAACTAAAATGGATGCTTCGTATTATTAAACCAGAATATTTTATGCCTATTCATGGCGAATTTAGAATGTTAAAAGAACATGCTGATTTAGCCAAACTATGTGATATTCCTGA
Organism: uncultured Muribaculaceae bacterium; assembly: GCA_964634785.1. Lineage (GTDB taxonomy): Bacteria > Bacillota_I > Bacilli_A > RF39 > UBA660 > CAG-582. The sequence continues at coordinate 1,458 of CAZWKF010000051.1, read as the reverse complement.
AGATCACACTTTTATCTGTCAAAATGGAGATACCGTTATTCTAGATAAAAAAGGGGTCCATCGTGGAAGAAAAGTACAAGCAGGAGACGTGTATGTCGATGGTTCAAGAATTGGGGATATTGGTTCTGTTGTGATTAAGGATCGCAAACTCATGAGTAAAGACGGTGTTTTAGTCACTATTTTAAATATTGATGCGAAAAATCACAGTCTTTTAATCAAACCAAATATTACAACGCGTGGATTTGTCCTTGTCAATGAAAATGCTGAGTTGATTAAAGAAATTGAAGGAAAAGTATCGGAAATTGTTTCTAAAGCATTAAAACATAAATACAATATAGTCGATTTAAAAAATCAAATTATCTTAGAGTTAAATCTCTTTATTATTGAAAAAACAGGACGAAGACCCATGATCTTACCTGTTATTATGGAAGTAAACCGTTAAAAAAGAGCTTATGATCTTAAGCTCTTTTCATTTTATTTATTCTTTATATGCATGGCTTCTTTTCTTAAAACTCGGTTAGGAAGAAGAACTTCAACAATGTCTCCGTTTAAATTGACTTTTGCTCTTATAGAAGGGCTAAATGGATTACTTGGACTCGTAATAACGATTGCTATTCCCTCTTCAAAGCTTGTCGCTTTAAAAAACTTTGGCGCTAAATTATTGGCATACTCATTTGGATGATCCGGATGCCTCATGATTTTTTGCCTATCGATATAGCCATATCTGTTTTTGAATTCAACAACAGCTTTTCCTTCACTAAAATCTTTGGCTTCATCAAAACAAACAGGTGTAAGGGCATCTCCACTTAATACATCATGGTATCCAAATTTTAGATTCGTATTTTCTAGTTTTCCCACTCTACAAGTATCTTCAGAAGAAAATTCCATACAATCATATGTAGGATAAATGGTTAATACACCATTTCTATTTATTAAACCATAATTAAAAGAATAACTTTGGGGTATGATATCCTCAATCATTTTCGTAGGATACTTATAATCATAATATTGTTTAGCATAAGGTCCAATATTAAATGGTCCTCCAGGGGCTTCTGTAACCTCAAGTTTAGCATCACTTAAGTCAAAGTGTGATAAAACTCTTTTATAATACTCTTCCCAATCTTTTTTTATGCCTATAATAATATCTCCAAGTTCATTGATAGAATACCAATCAAAGAATTGAATACCTGTTAATTCTCCATTTAAGTCCAATAGATGAACTATACCACTCTGATCAGCTATCGTATATTTGGTTATTGTTTTCCTTTCACTCCCTCTTACCACTTCCCTTTTTATTCTTACAATCCATTTTTCATTCGTTAATTTTTCAACAAATTCTATATTAGCCATAAAAACCTCCCACTTTTTTAGTGTATCATAAAAACAAACATATTAAAACTCGAAACATAAAGTTCGAGTAATAATCAATCTGGTGCATGAGTAAACCACGTTTGGAAA
>CAZWKF010000050.1:0-10960 GCA_964634785.1 uncultured Muribaculaceae bacterium | reverse complement strand
CGTACGCTCAGTGGTGTGAGAGGACGGCAGTTAGTCACTGCCTTCTACTCGATTGTACCGTGCATTGCTTATATTTAGATGGTGAAAGTCTGTTATAAGTGTTTGGTATCTGTGAAGGGCAGGCAAGTATAAAGCCTCATATTGATGCTGAGGCCAAAAAAAATTGTGTGGTAAAATCGTGCTTAAATCGTGCTTAATGAATAAAATATTTTAAAAACGTGAAGTAATCCATTTCGCAAAAAATAAAAAAATTGATTTCTGCGAAATGGTTGTATATAATATTATTAGGTGATATAAGTGAAAATAATTAAAAGAAAATATTTACAAGATTTAGTTGATGTTATGGGAACGCCTGATATAAAAGTTATTACAGGCATTAGAAGAAGCGGAAAATCTGAATTACTTCATATGTTTGTTTCGCATGTACAAGAAAATGATAATAATTCAAACATTATTTATATTGATTATAATCTTGATGAATTTGATTCTTTAAAACAATATAAAGAATTAATTAAATATGTTGAAGGAAAGTATGAAAAAGAAAAGAATAATTATATTTTAGTTGACGAAGTTCAAATGTGTAATGGATTTGAAAAAGCAATCAACAACTTTCATGCTGAAAAAAAGTATGATATATATATAACTGGCTCGAATGCTTTTCTTTTATCAAGCGATTTAGCAACTTTATTTACTGGAAGAACTTATAGTATTGAAGTATATCCTTTTTCTTATAAAGAATTTTTAGAGTATCATAATTTAGATAATAGTGAAGAAAATTATAATAGATATGTTTTGGAAGGTGGATTTGCTGGGTCTTATTTATATAAGGAAATGGATAAAAAGTATAATTATATTAAAGATGTTTATAAGACTATGATTGTACGAGATATTGTAGAAAGATATAAAATTCAAAATTTATCATTGTTAGATAGCATTAGTGATTTTTTAATAGATAATATATCTAGACTCACTTCATATAGAAGTTTAACGGATACATTAAACACTAATAAGATAAATACAAATGATAAAACCGTTGGGACGTATATTAAATATTTATGTGAGGCATTTGCTTTTTATAAAATCAGAAGATATGATATACAGGGAAAAAAATATTTGGCATCGCAAGATAAATATTATTTATCGGATCACGCAGTTAAATATGCTATTCAAGGAACAAAAAATATGAATTATGGAAATGTATATGAAAATATAGTTGCTATGGAATTAATTAGAAGAGGATATGAAGTATATGTTGGTATACTGCAGAAAAAAGAAATAGATTTTGTTGCTATGAAAAGGAATGAGAAAATATATATTCAAGTATCTGATGATATAAGTCATGAAGACACTCTTGAAAGAGAAATAACACCTTTATTGCAAATAAAAGATGCTTATCCAAAAATATTAATAGCAAATACTAAGCATGATACTTATCAATATGAAGGAGTTAAAATCATTAACATTGCTAATTGGCTCAGTGAGTGACTTTAACAGGCATTTTTTTAATTTATAAACTAATTCACCTTGAAAAAAATCAAAACTATAAAATAATATAGTTAAGATTATCCTCAAAAAAATGGTATCTACAAAAAAGGTATTCTTTTTCGTAATATATACAAAAAACTGCCCGTTTCTAATTATACTAGTTCGCATATCCCCCCAAATGTCTATAAAAGTGTAAAGGCATTATTTTCTTTACATAGAACTTGTTAACTTGTTGTAAAATATAGATAATAGAGGTGAATAGTATGGAAGAAAAGATTAAGTCTTATCAAAGTGAACTAGATAAAATTCAAACTGTACTTGATAAACTTGTAACCAAGCAAAATTCAAGTGTGTGTGATAAACTCTGTATTATGTGTAATTCCCTCTTTGAAAGAATTATTGATTACAAAAAGGAAGAACTTACAGAGTCACATCGAAGTGGTCTGATAGAAGTATTAAAAAGACTTCGTGAAATTTGCATAAAGTTAAAGAATTATCAAGACTACTTAATTGGTGTGATAAGTGAAAATATTGATAATTTACAAACGAGTGGTGAAAAGAGTGTAGAAAGCAGCACGCCAAGTGTAGCAAAACAGCTACAATATACAAATAATTCTGTCCCATCTGTAGCACCAAACATAACGCCAATCAATGAAAATCAAGAAAAAAATGCCGCATAGGTGTTTTTTTCATATATTCTTCACAAACTTTTTATATATTTTTATCGGGAGATGTGATAGAATTTAATAAGGTGAGACTATGGGAAAGAAGATATTTAAGACCCTAGATGAACAAATTGAAATCCTAAAAGACAAAGGCCTCATCATAGACGATATACAATATACAAAAGAGATCATCCTTCGAGAAAACTACTTTTTCTTAATGGGATATAGGCATTTGTTCATGCAAAGTGATAATGCAAAACGATTTTTACCAAAGACTACTTTTCGCGAACTTTATTCTCTCTTTTACTTTGATCGACAACTTCGAAATATCCTATTTAAGAATATCTTAATCATTGAGAATAACGCAAAGAGTATTTTCTCATATGCTTTGTCGCAAAAATATGGATTTCGTGAAGTCGATTATTTAAAACCAAGTAATTTTAACCAAAGTCCGGAAAAAGTAAGACAGGTTAACGATCTTCTTCGTAAGATGAAAAGACAGATTCGCGTAAATGGAGCGCAACATGAGGCAACAAAACACTACATCAACAATTATGGATACATTCCTCTATGGATAGTCGTTAAGGTATTATCATTTGGGATAACAAGTGAGCTATATACGATTTTAAAAGAGACAGACCAAAAAGAAATTGCTCATTATTATCAGGTATCATCAAATGAATTACTGGCCTTTTTACCGATACTTTCCAATTATCGAAATCTCTGTGCTCACGAAGATATCCTATTTGAACATCATACACAAAAAACAATTCCCGACAATAAATATCATGAAGCATTGAATATTCCCTTGATAAATGGTGAATATATTTATGGAAAAGGAGATGTGTTTTCAGTCGTACTAATTTTTAAATATCTCTTATCAAATGATGATTTTCGTCTATTCATGAATGAACTATCGTACGAGATTGATCGCTTAAGTGGACGATTAGAAGTCATTTCAATTGATAAAGTCTTAGATAGAATGGGGTTCCCTAAAAATTATAAAACAATATTAGAAATGGATTAGGTGATTTTATGGAAAATAAAAAGAGTAATAAAAGTATACAAGTGTTGATTATTTTATTAGTCATTGTATTAGTTGCTGTTGTGGCAATTGATTTAATTGCTAATTATGTTCCTTTAAAAGATATATTTTCAAATACAGTGAATTATACATCTTCAAAAGAAGTAACGGTAACGGATAAAGGAATAGCAGATGCCGTTGATAAGTTATATAATGCGACTGTAATTGTAAAGATTGAAGCAAATGGAAAGACAACAGGATGGGGAAGTGGTGTTGTCTACAAGAAAGATAGCAAATATGGTTATATTTTAACCAATCATCACGTTGTTGAAAAGGCAAGTAAGATAAAAATAGGTTTCCCAGATGAAAGTGAAGTTGATGGAGAAGTCATTGGAAGTGATGAATATGCCGATGTTGCATTAGTACGCATTCCTGTTAAGTCAGTTTTACAAGTAGCTGAAATTGGTAAAAGCGAAGATGTTCGTGCTGGAGATACCGTTTTTGCAATTGGAACACCAGTGGGACTTGAATATTCCTTTACTGTAACGAGAGGTATCTTAAGTGGTAAAAATAGAATGGTTGAAATGTCTAATAATTCTGGTAATAGTTTCTTTAGTCAGTCAACAGATTCATGGGTAATGAAACTCTTGCAAATAGATGCATCTATCAACCAAGGAAATAGTGGTGGGCCACTTGCCAACTCAAATGGTGAAGTCATCGGCATTACCAATAGTAAACTATCAAGCTCTTATTCCTCTGCAAGTATTGAAAATATGGGATTTGCTATTCCTATTGAAGATGCTGTCAGTGTAGCTGAAAAGATTTCAGAAAATAATGGCAAAGTAAAATATCCTGTACTAGGTGTTAAAACCTATACGGTAGAAGGTGCTAAATATAATAAATTGCCAATTGACGATGATATCACTTATGGAGCAGTTGTTGCTGAAGTGATAAGTGGCTCCGCAGCAGCTAAGGGTGGCGTTAAAGAAAACGATGTAATCATTAAAATGGAAGATAAAAAAATTGAAAATACTCTTTACTTAAAGTACTATTTAAATCGTTATAGTGTTGGCGATAAAGTGACTTTAACGGTTATCCGTGATGGAAAAGAGAAAAAATTAAGTGTAACCTTAAAAGATTAGTTTAAAACTAATTCTTTTTTTGTTATAATAACAAATATGAAAGAGGGATTTTTATGTCTTTAAAAGCAGGAATTGTTGGGTTACCCAATGTTGGGAAATCTACATTATTTAATGCCATTACCAAAAAGAATATCTTAGCCGCGAATTATCCATTTGCAACAATTGATCCAAATGTGGGAGTTGTAACGGTACCTGATAGTAGACTCGATTTTCTAAATGATTTATATAAACCAAAGAGTTTAGTGCCAACCGCCTATGAATTTATTGATATTGCTGGACTTGTAAAAGGAGCTAGCAATGGTGAAGGACTTGGAAATAAATTCTTAAGTCATATTCGTGAAGTCGATGCCATTGTTGAAGTTGTTAGATGTTTTGATGATAAAGATATCACTCATGTAGAGGGATCCGTAGACCCTATACGTGATATTGAAATATTAAATATTGAACTCATCTTATCAGATTTAGAAATCGTCAATAATCGTCTAAATAAATTAGGGAAGAAAGTCACGATGACAAAAGACAAACAAGAACTTCTAGAGATTAATACGTTAAAAAAATGTGTGGAAAATTTGGAAAAGAATATTCCTTTAAGATTAGTAGACTTTGATGAGGCAGAACTAAATGTACTAAAGGCATTTTCCTTTATTACGGCAAAACCATTAATCTATGCTGCCAATGTTTCTGAAGATACAATTGCAGTTGGAAAAAACGAATATACGGAAATGGTTTCTGATTACGCAGCCAAGGAGCATGCGGGTGTTATAGTCATGTGTGCTAAGATAGAAGCAGAACTTGCTTCTTTAAATGATGAAGAAAAAGCTCTTTTTATGGAAGACTTAGGAATACAAAGTAGTGGACTCGATAAACTCATCTATGCAACATATCATCTGCTTGGTCTTAAAACCTTTTTTACTGCAGGTACTGATGAATGCCGGGCATGGACTTTTAAGACAGGAATGAAAGCTCCAGCATGTGCAGGAATTATTCATACTGACTTCGAAAGAGGATTTATCAAAGCAGAAGTGATGAGTTTTGAACATCTAAAAGAATTTGGTTCCGAATTACGTGTCAAAGAAAATGGAAAAGTTCGTTTAGAAGGTAAAGAGTACGAAATGCAAGATGGTGACATTGTATATTTCAGATTTAACGTATAAAATATAAATGAAGGTGGTTTTGTGGAAAAGACAGTGTGTGAATTAGTCATTAGTATTAAAATCTATTCCTTTTTTAACGAAACAAAAGAATATGTCTATAAACGAGCTCCTTTAAATCAATTAGACGAATTCACTTATATTACATTAGATGAAGAGACTTTTTTTGAAAATCATAAAAAAGAGATCTATAGGAAAGTAAGTTCAGAATTTGAAAGAGAGCATTTCTCGGCTATAACGGCTATTGAGTTAGGAGAAAATGGAATCTATATTAATAAAGAGGGAAAGAGAATACGACCTTTATTTAAAACAATTGACTATCATGAAACAAAATATGATGTAAAAGATATTTTATTAAGTCGTCTTTTTAATCTAAATCTAATTGTCTTATTCGCATGTGAACAATATAGAAAAACAATAGAAGACTATGATTCTTTTTTGGAAGGATTTCCATATGATTTTTTAGAGAGAATTCAATTGGGTGCTTACACCAAAGAAGATATACTTCTCTTTTGGGAAGGAATAAAACTGTCAAATCGTTTTTATTCTTTACTTCGCTTTTTACTTGGGAATTATAGTCATTGTGAAAGTGACGAAATTATGGAAGAATTTATGAAAGAGGTTCCTGCAAAAGAAGTTCAAAGAAAGACATCAACCTCTTCAAAGGAATATACCTACTGGTTACCTTATAAAGACGATTAGAGGAAATAACCTCTTTTCTTTTTTTCCTTCTTTTGATAGAATAAACACTATTAAGGATGATGAATGATGTATAAAAGCAATATTAATTTGAATCTTTATAAAACATTTTATGATGTTGCCATCTATGGGAATATATCCCTTGCAGCAAAGAAAACCTACACTTCTCAACCAGCTATAAGTAAAGCGATTAAAAAATTAGAGAGTGAATTAAATGTTCCATTATTTTATCGAACTGTAAGTGGCATGGAATTAACCAACTATGGAAAAGAATTGTTTACCTATGTTGAAAAATCATTTAATAATTTGTTTACGGCAGAGAGAAGATTAATTGAAGATACCACTTTAGAAAAAGGAAGGTTATCGATTGGAATGCCTTCAAATGTGGGATCATTTTATCTTTTTGATAAAATAATGAATTTTCATAAAGAATATCCTGCTATTGAAATCACGATTATGACAGGGTCTACGACAAAGCTTTTAGAATTATTAGATTCTCATATTGTCGATTTTATTATTGATACAGAACCTATCACAATAAAGGATAAAGAATATATTGTAGAGAAACTAACAGAAGTAAAGTATTCTTTTATTGCCAAAAAAGATTCTAAGATAGAGGGGATAGCAGATATTCACTGTTTAAAAGACTTACAAGATAAGCAACTGATCTTACCTGTTCCCAATACAGCTAATCGACTCGCGTTAGATACTCTCTTATTTGATAAAAAAATTGAAATTGAAAATATTTTAAATATCCATACGAGTGAGATGATTATTAGTGCTGTAAAGAAAGATTTAGGTATCGGTTACGTCATTGAAGATCTTCTTGATAACGAACTTATGTCATTAAATTTAGAAGAAGATTTACCTAAGGTGGGCATTGTCATGTGTTATCATCCCGCTTACTTAACACCTGCATCGAAAATTTTCATCAAAGAATATATGAATCTTTCGATTTCGTTATAGGGGTATTCCAAATTCATGTTTTTCTTCTTAATAAATCTACTCTATACTGAAGTTATAGTAAGGAGTAGATTTTTATGTTAAAAAGTTTAGGAACATTTGAAGATCACCAAGATGGATCTTTAAAAAGTGTATTTAGAGATGAGGAGAATAAGATTATTGAAGTATCACTTCTATTTAATAAACCGACAATGGATGTCGTTTGTGTACCTACACACCATTTTTGTAATTTGGGATGTAAGATGTGTCATTTAACAAATAATAAGTTAAATAAGAAAATGATTCCCATTCAGTATTCTTCCTTTGAAGAAGCTCTTTTGAGAAGTTTAGTCGATGAAGAGGGACATCGCCTAGCCGAAAAGAAAAGATTACTCATTTCCTTTATGGGAGTTGGGGAACCTCTTTTAAATTTAGAACTTATAGAAGCTCTATTTAAAGAGGAAGAAAAAATAAAAGCTTTATTGGGTTATGAGAAAATCAGTTATGCAATTAGTACTATGATGCCAAATGACAATGTCAAAAAACTTACCTCGCTTGTCATGCATTATCAAAAGCCCTTAAAGCTTCATTTTTCATTACATACACCTATTGATGAGGATAGAAGAAAGCTAATTCCTTCTACAAGATTATCTGTTGAAGAAGCATTGAACCTTCTTGTTTATTACCGAACAGTTATTCAAACAGATGAAACAATAATGGATGTCTATAAGAGATTTCATAGAACTGATGATCCCATAGAAATTCATTACACTTTAATAAAGGAAGTAAACGACAGTGAAAAAGAATTGGAAAGTCTCATTCATTTATTAAGAGATGATCATATACCAATTAAGTTTATTCGCTTTAATCCAAAATCGGGGATGAAGGAAAGTGAGTGTGAAGAGCAATGGGTAGAAAGTATTCGCGCTCTTGCTGGTGTTCGTGTAAAGACCTATTCTCCTCCGGGAAAAGAAATTGGCAGTTCCTGTGGTGAATTTACAAAGCATTACTATCATGAAGAGATTGAAACAGAAGAAGAAAAAGAAACATTTTTAAATTGGAAAAAAGAGCATGAAGTTGTTTTAAATAAAAGTTATAAAAGACACTTTTGACATATCCTATTTTAAGGAGAATAAGATTGTATTAGAGAGTAAGATTTTTATTTACATTGATTTTATTATCTGTTATAATACATACGAGCGAAGAGCTCCTTGCTTAAACACGTTTTAAGCCGAAGAGACCATAAGGAGGTGTAGAGAATGAACAAGTATGAAATGATGTTCATCGTAAAAGCGACAATTGATGAAGAATCAATTGGCAAATGTGCTGAAGCTTTAAAAGCAGTTATCCCATCTATGAAAGGTGAAATTACTGATGAAAAAGATTTAGGACAAAGAAAGTTAGCTTATCCAATTAAAAAAGAATTAACTGGACATTACTATGTTGTAAACTTCAACGCTAGTAGTGAGCTTGTTAATGAACTTGATCGTAAAGCTAGAATTGATGAAAACATTATCAGACATATGATAATTAGATTAGATGAGGAATAAGAATGAATAATGTATGTTTAGTAGGAAGATTGACAAGAGATCCTGAACTTAGAACAACTTCAAGTGGAATTGCCAACTGTCGTTTTAGTATTGCAGTTGATGGAAGACCGGGTGCAAACGGAGAACCTCATACAGATTTTATAAACATTGTCGTTTGGCGTAATCAAGCGGAAAATGTGGCAAAATACTGTAAGAAGGGTTCAATGGTAGGCGTTACGGGTCGAATTCAAACGGGAAGTTATCAAGCACAGGATGGAACTACGAGATATACTACTGATGTAGTAGCAGATAATGTTCGTTTCCTAAGTAGTAAAAATAGTGGAGAGAGTTCTTACCAAGAACAAACTCCTGATTATGCAATGGATAAAGGGGATTCACAACCAGCTAACTTGGAAGAGGATCCATTTAAGGATTTTGGTTCAGAAGTTGTACTAAGTGATGATGATTTACCATTCTAGAAAGGATGAAAGAAATGGCTGAATTTTATAGAAAGAAAAAGAAAATATGCCAAATGTGCGCTGGAAAAAGTGTTGATTATAAAGATGTTATGATTGTTTCTAAATATATTAATGAGAAGGGTAAGATTATGCCTAGACGTATGACAGGAGCATGTGCAAGACATCAAAGACACATTGCTGAACAAATTAAAAGAGCACGTTTTATGGGATTAATTCCATTTGTTAAGTAGTTAAAAATGATGATAAAGGAGCAAAATTGCTTCTTTTTTTCGTGTTCGACAAACTTTGACAAGATTTTCGCAAGACTTCTGTTAAACTAGCCAATTAAACAAAGAAAGGAGTTATCATATGAATAACTATTACCAAGAGATTGAACAGTATATTAAACGAAATGAAGTCAATAAAATAGCAAGAAGGATCGAAGAAAACAAAAACTCTTTAACAAACTATTGGCATATTGGGAGACTTTTAGTCGAAGCACAGGGAGGAGAATCAAGAGCAAAGTATGGAAATGAGCTTATCAAAAAGTGGTCTGCCTTATTTACAGAGAAGTATGGAAAAGGTTATGACAATACGAATCTAAGAAAGTTTAGACAGTTTTATTTAACTTTTGAAAAGTGCGCTCCAGTGGAGCGCATATCTTGGACTAATATAAAAGTTCTATTACCAATAAAAGAAGAAAATAAAAGGAATTACTATCTTAATCTCTGTTTAAGTAAGAACTTATCTAGAAGAGAATTGGAACGTGAGATTAAAAATAACACATATGAAAGATTAGTAAATAAACCCGAAAAGATTGAAATCATTCAGCCCATAGTTCAATATAGTGTAACAAGTAATGTACATAATCCTATTTTACTTAAGCTAAATGAAGGAGAAAAAATAACAAGTGAACATGATTTAGAAATTGCATTACTTGCAAGACTTAAAAGTTTCTTTTCACAATTAGGAGAAGGATTTGCTTTAATTGGAAATCAATATAAAATTATCTATGAGAATAGAAACTATTTCATTGATCTATACTTTTTAATATCGAAATGAATGCGTATGTGGTAGTTGAATTAAAGGTAAGAGAACTAAAAAAAGAAGATAAAGGGCAGATTGAGTTTTATATGCAAATAGTAGATAAAGTGGTAAAGAAGCCAATGCATAATAAGACAATTGGCATTCTTATAACCAAAGAACAAGATAAGTTTATTGCAAGTTTTGTAAGTAGTGAAAATATTATTCCTTTAACTTATGAGGTATTGTAAACAAAAGAAAGGAGTTATCATATGAATAACTATTATCAAGAGATTGAACAATATATCAGACGAAATGAAGTCAATAAAGTAGCAAGAAGGATTGAAGAAAATCAGGATACTTTAACGAATTATTGGCATATTGGGAGACTTTTAGTCGAAGCACAAGGAGGAGAGAAACGTGCAAAGTATGGAAATGAACTCATCAAAAAATGGTCAAAAGAGTTTTCAGAAAAATATGGAGCAGGATATGATTATACGAATATGTCTAGATATCGTAAGTTTTATTTGACTTTTCAAATACTTGCTACAGTGTGGCAAGTATCTTGGAGTAATATAAAAATATTACTTCCAATTCACGATGAAAATAAAAGGAATTATTATGTTAATCAATGCATACAGAAAAATATAAGTGCAAGAGAATTGACAAAATTAATAAAGAATAAGACTTATGAAAGATTATTAGAGAAACCAGAAAAGATAGAAATTATTCAGCCTACTGTTAAATATAGTATAACGAGTAGTATTCATAATCCGATTTTACTTGAATTAAGTGAAGAAGAAAAAATAGAAAGCGAACATGATTTAGAAATTGCTTTACTT
>CAZWKF010000049.1:0-11002 GCA_964634785.1 uncultured Muribaculaceae bacterium | reverse complement strand
TAAAAGCAAAAGTAAAACCAATTAGAGAATACCCTATTAAGTTTGAAATGTCTGTGTTACCAAATAATAAAAAAGAAATCAAAATCTCTTGCTTTAATTTAGATAATTTTAGAAACAAAAAAGTAAAGAATAACAAAGACAATAAAATTGAACTAGAATAATATTAATTTATGTAAAAATCATCGTAATCCATATTTTGTTTAATAAACTGAAAGTAGAGAAACTTTTTATTATTTATATAGTATAATAAGTACAAAGAAAGGGATGAATTTATGGATAACAAAAAATTCGGAAATCTTATTCTTCAATTAAGAAAAGAAAAAGGATGGACACAACAGGAATTTGCCGATAAAATTTATGTGACCGACAAAGCAGTCAGTAAATGGGAACGTGGACTAAGTTTTCCTGACATAGAATTATTGATTCCTATAGCAGAATTATTTTCTATATCAGTTTTAGAATTACTTAAAGGAGAGCGAAACACTGATATTGATTCAAAAAATATTTTGAGCGAAGATGAAATAGTAGTTGAAACACTAAGAAAATCAAGGTCAATATTTCAAAAAAAATTTACAATTCCAAAATGGATAAAAGTTATATTGTGTATTTTTATTGCTTGGGTATCCTTTTATGTAATCGACTATATTTGTGTTACAAAATATTTTTCAGAGCCAATATTTTCAATTACAACTAAATCAACTAAAATTCAAAATGATGACGCTAATTATATTGAAAAAGAATTTATTGGACTAGGGTATAGTCTATATACGAGGGGACAAATGGAAAACAATAAATATACAATACATTATGGAGAAATAAAAATAATAAATTTCAAAATAAAAGATTTTTATAAAGGAGTTACCCAGTAACTCTACCAACAGTCGATTGATTTCATCTACAACTCTATTGTATCCTTAAGGTACAAAAGGAGGAATGCTGATGAAGAAACGACGGTTGCAAATTTCATTCTTAATTTTACAAAAAATATATTAGAAGAAAGGCAGAATTAAAATGAAAAAAAGTATATTATTTGTAGGGGTGGTTTGTACTTTAATTAGTGGTGTGGTTTTGGTTAATAAAGTAGATGCCTCAAGTAAAACATCTACAATTACAAAAGTAGAAGCAAAAAAGGATTACAGTGAATATTGCAATTCGCCGTTATTGGCAGATTTAGGAAATATAAAAAGAAATGAAGCAATATTAATAGATGGAGTTGAAAATCCCTTATATTGTACATTCGAAAATAGAACAGAGTCTTTAGAAAGAATACAAAATAAAGTTCCTAAAATTCTATCAGCTATTGCCGAAAAATATTCTCTTGAACAAATAAATGAGGATAACTGGAAATCTTATAAAGATGGAATGTATATGTTATTAGATGAAAGTGAAGAATTTGGTAAAGAATTTGGTGAAGATAATATAGAATTCAAGACATTGAGAGTTTTCTTCGATACATATGAAAACTATGATGACAATCAAGAAATATTAAACTATGTTAATAATTCGAAACAAAAAAGCTTCAGTGCAAATTCAAGTGAAGGAATCGAACTTGGAATGCTACTACCAAGTTATGCTCCATTAGCCGAAAGTGCTACTAAAAATGTTTCGAAAGCTCCAATGGCAAGAGCAATACATGTACCATCAGCTGTAACTTATGCAACAAATCACGCAACGAGTCCTAATAAATCAGCATATGATTATTTCCCAAAGGGTGATTGTGCTAACTTTACTTCTCAAATTTTAGAAGCAACAGGAGTTAGTCAAGTTGTTTCTGATAGTGTATACTCAGGATGGTGGCATAAAAAAACAAAAAATATTTTAGGTATTACAACTCATAAACAATCTCATTCATGGTCATTAGCAGATACTTTTTCAAGATATATGGGAATAGGATATAAAACTACAGACCATGAATCATTCTCATCAAACCTTCAAAAGGGAGATTTTATAGCAGCAGACTTTAATAACGATGGTAAGTGGGATCATATGGGATTTGTAACTGAAATCGGTGGAGGACTATGTACTCCAAATGGAAACTATACCAATTATAGAGTAGCTCAACACACAACAAACTATCATGAATGGGTAACATCTGATAAAAACGGATGGGAAACAGTCGGAAAAGACGGAGGAAAATACGCTCGAGTTAGAAGATAACCTAGGCTCTTAAAATAATCAAAAAGCGACATTATAACTATCCTAGTTGTACTTGTCGTTTTTATTTTATATATATGAATTTAAGAAAATTAAAAACAACCCTATACTAGCAGTTGTTTTAATTATTTAAAATATTTTAGATATTCTTTTCTTTTGTTATAATTATTCATTAAAATTTCATAATCTTTATAATAATCTTGTATAAATTTATTAATAAAATTTTCCTTAGACTTTTCATCATTGTATAGATTTTTTCTTCTTAATTTTAATGTTAAAAGTTTTTGTTCTAAACGTTTACTAATATTTTCAAACAAACAACTATAATGTTTACGAGTTCTTTGACAAAATATTATATCATTTAAGAGTTCTATAATCTTTTTAATTTCCTTTTCAGAATATTCACTAACTTCTTCTAAGGCAATATGATTCTCATTTAATAAAGGCTCTATAAAATCAATATATCTGGCATTATTAATAAAGTTAGTTATGATTAATCTATTTAAAATACTATCCAATTTTGGATTAGATCGCATAGGAGAAAAATTTTCCTTATAATAAAAATATTCATCCAATAGTTCAATATTAGAGGACATTATTTCTTCGATCTCAAAGAATCTAATATTAGTACAAAAAAACTTTTCTCTAATCGACTTAACTAAATACTCTAGCAATGAAATAAACCTCTTTGCATTTATTTCATCATCTTTTAATTCAATTTTTGCATAGAATGTATCATCTACAATTGCTTCAATATATTTATCTAATAGTGAATAGTATATTAGGTGGTATGTTGATATATCACAAAATACACTAGATGTATACACATCATATCTCAATAGTTCTTTTTTTGTTTCTAATGTCATTTTTCTACCTCGGTTTCAATATACTTTCATAATTTTTAATATCTTCTTTGCACTTATAAAAGCTACAATTACTACATTCTTTTTTCTTTAAAGCATTACATTCTTTAGCTGATATTCGTGCAAAACAATTTATTTTATCTTTTTCATTTACTGCTGATTTATTTACTACTTTGATACTTTCTTTCATTTAATAATTTCCTTTCTTATTTAAATATCAATCGGTACTACTTAGTAAATTTATTGTCTCAGTTTTTTTCTCCTCTCCAGTCCTCATTATTCAGTGATGTGGCTTCATGTTTATTACTATAAAAAAAGAT
Organism: uncultured Muribaculaceae bacterium; assembly: GCA_964634785.1. Taxonomy (GTDB): domain Bacteria; phylum Bacillota_I; class Bacilli_A; order RF39; family UBA660; genus CAG-582. Next base: position 7,665 of record CAZWKF010000049.1, on the reverse strand, counting down.
TAAACTAGAAGTGGTGATGTTAGTTGAGAACTACAAACATCCGCAAGGTTGTTGGTGCAAATGTAAAACATTATAGGTACTTACTTGGCTATACTCAAGAGCAACTTGCTGAGAAAACTGATTTAAGTCCGAGATATGTAAGCGATATCGAAAGATTTAAAGGTAATATTCCCATAGATACTTTAGAGAAAATAGCAAAAGTATTAAAAGTTGAACCATATCAACTAGTTAAAGAACAGGTGTACCAAAACTTGCCAAAAAGAGTAAATATAAAATGATACTCTTTTTTTAGTGATAGCACTTCTACATAATGCACCTTTACAATTATATCACATCTTGCTCGTATTTAGTTCACTTTCCGAAAAAGGGCATCATAAAATGCGAAAATTGTAATTAGGAATGATTTTTATGATGAATAGACTAGAAGAATTAAGAGAAGAAAAAGATTATACAAAGAAGCAAGTAGCTGATGCTTTAAACGTTAGTAAATCAATTTATACAAGATGGGAAAATGGTAAAGCGACTCTTCCAACAAGAAGAATGAATCAATTGGCAAATTATTTTAATGTGAATATTGATTATATGTTAGGATTATCTAAAGATAGAATTAGAGTTAACAAATTGGAAACCATTGATTTGAATTTAGTTGCTGATAGAATATCAGAGATTAGAAATGACTATCGCGAAACATTAAGGGAATTTGCCAAGAGATTAAATACAACAAATTCTACTTGGAGTGCTTATGAAAATGGAAAAGTTTTAATTCTAGGATCTTTTCTACTTGAGATAGGAATAAATAGTAGCTATTCAATAGACTGGATTCTAGGTAGAACAAATAAAAAATTTAGATAAATTTTAAGCCTTTAGAGGCTTTTTTTATTTAATAAATTTATGGAGGGATGTAAAACAAGCTATTAAAAACAATGAAACTTAAAGTTTAAAAGAAGGAGGAAATCATATAGAAAAAAAGCAAATTGATTATGTAAAAAATATAGTTAATCATTATAACAATTTAAAAAGAATTATATCAGAAGAAGAACTTCAAACTTTATATAATGCTATCTACCCTGACTCAAAAACAAAGATAAATAAAGAAGATTGGGCATTTTGTGACTATAATATAGAAAGTAATAATTATCAAAAAGTATGCGACTACTTAGAAGTTATTTATAACCGAATTAATATTACAAAAACAAGTAGTTTTCAAAAAAGCGAAATTTTTATAAACTATTTAATAAAAAAATTACAACCATATCACAAAGACATATTTGGCACAATTGAGCCATTTTGTGAATCTAATAAACAAGGCTTAATGTTATCATTAACCGATGAACTAACTAAAGAACCATTCTATATTTGGGCTTATGAAGAAGAAAAAGATAATAATCTAGTAATTATTACCTCTAGACAAAAAAATGAAGAGAATCTTTGGATGATAGAAGATGAAGACAAAGCACAATATTTTAGTAATAATAATTTTGATGAAGGAATTACTTATGCCATTTCTAAAATAGAGGAGTTTATAAACAAAGATTTTAAATTAAACAGTAAGGAGAATCTAAGTGGCTAAATATATTGATGTAAAAGTTTCATTAGAAAAAACCATAAAAATTGATAATGACAATTTAGATGAAGCTTTAAAAATTGCAGAAAATCAGTTTCCTGATTTAGAACTAACACCTGAATGGTTAGATGCAAGAGAAGTAACTTTTAGTGAAAATACGATTATAAATCTATCTGCAGAAAAGTTTGCAGAATTATATCATAATAATTTTAATGAAAAAGACTTTAAAGAATTACTTAACTTAATATTTGGAAATGCTGAAATAAAAGAATGTATTTACAATGAAACAATTGATATATTAAAAAACAAATATCATGAAAACAATTTAAACATACAAATTTAGGAGGAATTAGTTATAATAAATAAAATTAAAGAAATGTATCCAAAGGGTACAGAGATAGAATTGATAAGTATGGAAGATAGTTATGCTGTACCATCAGGGACACATGGTGTTGTTGATTTTGTTGACGACATTGGAACTATTCAAATAATTTGGGATAATGGTTCAACTCTTGGCTTGGTTGTTGGAAAAGATAATTTCAAAGTAATTAAAAAGCCAAGTATTGATTCTAAATCAAAAAATGCAGAACAATTAGAAAACAAACCTGAAGCTCCAATAATTGGTGCAGATAGTAATGTTTTTAACTTAATAGGAATATGTAGCCGAGCATTAATTAAGGCAGGATATAATGATAAAGCTAAAGAAATGACTAATAAAATTACAAATTCTAAAAGTTATGATGAAGCTCTTTCAATTATGGAAGAATATATCACTCCTGTTGATGCTTATGACATAAGAATTTAGGAGGATTAAAAATAGAATTTAAGAAAAATAAAAGTTTAGAAGTAAGTGAAAAGTTTTTTAATAGATTAGAACTAGTATTAAAAGATGCATCTAATAGTCTAAGAGGAAATTATAAAACGTTTAATAATTGTCGTGAGCAAGGTTTAATGCTTGAGATTTATGATGACAAATCTGATAGTGAACTTTTAGTATGGGCTTGTGAATGTCGTAACAGTGATCAAATTATGGTTATATTAGGAGATAAAACTTGTTCAAATATTAATGATTTATTTAATGAAAGAGCTTATACTTCTGCTAAATATTTTAATGTTGAAGATTATTTTTCTGCTGTTAATTATGCATACAGAGTAATAAAAAAGAATTATAGTCAGCATTTCAAAGAAGAATATACTTCAAAGTTCAAAATGCATAAAACTCTTGCTGATTTAGAAAAAATAGCAAAAGAAACAAGCGAATTAGATTATGAAGACTATTACGATCTTGCGACTTTTGAAAATCTTGATAACTTATACTTTTGTGACCTTATTATCAATGATGGAAAATTGGGTTTAAGATTTTCAAAATACAATGATGAAGAATGCGACGATTTCGACAATCTTATATTCAAAGAATGGAATCCTAATTTAACGAGCAGTACAACATTAATGTTAGGAATGCAAAAACAATTAGATGATTTTATAGAAGAAGAGATGGATTATGAACTTAGTGTTGGTATTTAATTTAGGAGGCATATTATATATTTGAAAAAGAGAAAAAAGAGTATAACGATAAATATAACGAAGAATTAAAAAAAACTGGTATTTTTTGGGCATTTAGCAATGAACAATTTGAAGAAAATAAAACTCATAAGCATGTGCCTGATAATGAATATCTATCAGTTGGAGCAGGTGGATACATTCATAAATCAAATAAAGAGAAACTTGATTATTTTTTCAAAGTTACTGAGCCTAATTTAAGAAAAGATTTTATATCAAAAATCAATATAGAAGATTTTATAAAATATGAATTAGTAAACCATGAGTGTTTCTACACAGGTGATTATTCTGAAGTTATAAATATAATGCAATCATACTATGATTTACCAACAAATGAAATATTTGATAAAGTTCAACAAGTTTATAAACAAGAAAAAAATAATATGATTGATTCATTTGATAATGAAAAGATTAGTATATAGGAGGATTAAAATATAGTAAAAGAAAAATTAAAAAGAATTAATGATCTTGGCTTAGAATTTCGTAAGTCAAAAGATGATGAAGAAAAAGATAAAATAGAAGAAGAATTAAAACTTATAATAAGTGAATTAAAACAAGAAGCTATAAAAAGATTTAGTGAAGAAAGTGATATTAAAAAGTTTTTAGATAATTTAGTTAATTTTAATAATTACTCTCTCAATAATCAATTATTAATATGGATGCAAGATCCTGATGCCGAGTATGTAGCTTCAAAAACTACATATAACAAGATGGGATATACAGTTAATAAAAGTGATTATGAAGGCATAAAGATATTTATGCCTAATTTTTATAATATAGCAAAACTAACAGATGAGGACGGCACTATTACATTTAAACCTTATTTTGCCTTAACACAAGAAGAAAAAGAAATATATAAAGATAAAAAAGATAATAGAATTGTTTTTTATAAACAAAAATTATCAGGCTTTAACTTAGGGAATGTCTTTAATATAATTGATACCGACATGCCTGTTGACGTTATTAATGAAGAATTAAATCCAAAGCTAGAGAATTCAAATGCTGATGATATAACCGATATCTTTATTAAAGCAATTTATAGAGATGGTTTTAAAATAGAATATAAAGAACTAAATTCAGGAGAGAAAGGCTATTACGATCTAGGAGAGAAAAAAATAGTTTTAAAGAAAGGATTAAGCAATCTTATGAGGTTAAAAGTGTTAGTTCATGAATATGCTCATGCCCTAGCTCATCAGCATTTAAAGGATAACAATAAAGAATATCAAACAAATCGTAATCAATATGAAACAGAAGCTGAATCAATTGCTTATGTAGTAACAAAATATTTAGGTTTAGATACATCTCATTATTCAACAATGTATTTATATTCATGGAGCAAAGATAAAGACTTTAATGAAATAGAGAATTCGCTAAGTGTTATCGTCAATACTTCGAAAAAGATAATCAATAATTACAATAAAAAGTATGAAAAATCTATAAATATGGAAAATGCAGGTATAAATATTTAGTTTTAAGTGTAAGGTTAAGTTTTTTTATGACCAATTTATATAAATAAAAAAAAGGAGTCTAAAAAGCTCCTTTTTACCTACAAAATTGGAGGGCGTAGTCGGATTTGAACCAACGCATCAGGGAGTTGCAGTCCCACGCCTTACCACTTGGCTATACGCCCAAATTTGTTTGATTTACAAGGATTTCAATAATACAAGGAATCCCTGTTCATGCTATTTAATTTTACAATATTAAGGGAATAATGTCAACTGAATTTACCCCTTATTTATTACTATTTTATGCTAAAGGAGGAAAAAAATGATATTAATGCATAAAAGTTTAAAAAGAAGTGATGATATTATGAGATCACTAAGAAGATATTTTGAGGTTAATAATAAATCAATTGATGGAGTCTTAGAGGTTTTTAATAACAAAATAGGACAAGGATATCTTCTCAAAACATATCAATCATATAATAAGAGTAATGACCTAGTAATATGGATGTTCGAATCAATCAAAGACAAAAATATACAAATTGCTTTTAGCAATCATTCAAATGTTGATGAACACAATAATTGGATTGATAAAAATAAAGTTAATTTTAAAAATTATAACATCGTTAAAGACATAAAGAAAACCATAATAAGAGATATAAATGATATAGTTAGCAGTTATTATGGCTTAGATGAAAAAATTGAAGAAACAGTTGGTTTTTCAATATAAGGAGGATTGAATATAAACCAAAATACAAACTTAAGTGACATCTTATATGCAATAGCCGATTTTGTAAAAAATTATGAAACAAAAGAAAAAAACGAACTTCTTAAACAAACCAATAATGAAGATGATAAATTATATAAACTTAAAGAAATATTAGAACTATATCCTATGCTAACTACATATTCAGTTAATAAAGCAGTAAATGAAAACAGACTTACATCGACTCAATTAGGAAAAACAAGATTCTACAAGAAAAAAGATATTGAGGCTTTTCTTGATTCCAATAAAAATAATGCCAATAGATATAGAAAGTTCTAGCTATACGTATGAGTAGAATTGCTAAAAAGAGCGATTTAGTCAAAAACGATTTAGTAAACTATGCAATAGGATTAACTGAAGCAAAGTCTTTAAAAATTACAAAGAATGACTTAAAAGGTATTAAGGAGTTAATTCCCAATAAGAAATATCAAATAAGAATTACTACAGGAGACCGTAAATCTGAAGTTTTTAATGGAACACTTTTACAAGCTATCGAAAGAAAGGAACAATTAATCTCTCTTTCAGATAAGAAACAAAAGATTAATAACTTAAGTTCTAGCAATATCATGTTTATGGATGGTGTTGATTTATATATAGAAGATTTACTAAAACGTGAAGATCGTGAAGATATTGATATTAACACCGTATTTGATCACTATAGAAAAATATATTCCGATATATCAGAATTTTTTCATAAATATAGAATTGATGAAATTAATTCAGACTTAATAGAAAAATTTATAGATTCTATGAGAGAAAGACCAAATAAGAAAGTTAAAGAAAAAAGGTTATCAGAACAAACAATAGCAAATCATTTAAGGACTTTAAATAGTATACTTAATTTTTGGGTTAGCAAAAAATTACTAAGTGTTAATCCCTATAATGATGTAACTAATAAACCCAAGCCAAAAAAGGCAAAAAAAGAACTACAATATTTTAGAATTGAAGAAGCAAAATATGCTCTTAATTGTTTAGACAAATATGCAGATATTAGATTAAAAAGTTTTATGAATATTATATTCTCATTAGGATGTCGAAGAGAAGAAGCCTGTGGTCTTAGATGGTGTGATATTGATTTTAATACTAAAGAGGTTGACTTTAATTATGCAGAAACCTCTTCAGTTCCAAAAGAATTTTTAGAAAAGAAGATTGCTAGAGATAAAGATATGAACAATATGACAATTGATAAAAATTATAATCGAATAAGAATTAAAAAATTAAAAACTGATAATAGTTATAGAACAAATTACTTATCAGATACTGCAATAAATTATTTAAAAAAATACTACGAGTTTAAAATCGCTTGTGGCATAGAAATTAAACCTACTGATCCAATTTTTACTACTTATAGAGAAGGCAGAAATATTGATATAAATGACATTACTGATGAAGATTATTTTAATGATAACAAACCAATTGATCCAAACAAATTATCAGAGCAATGGAGAAACTTCAAAAAAATGTATAATATTAAAGATGTAGACTTACATAGAATAAGACATACTGTTGCAAATATTTTAGAAAAAAAGAGAATACCTAAAAAAGATATTGCTAAAATGCTTGGTAATACAGAAAGAGTTCTTGAAGAATATTACACTCACGTTGATGTAGAAGATTTAAAAAAATTAAGAAATACTTTAGATATTGAATTATTTGAGAGTATTGAATATGTGGACTTAAATATTGATTTAGTAGTAAAAATTATAAATGAATTTCCTATTGATTCATTAACTGAAGAAGAATTAAAAAAATTAGATTTAATATCTTCTTCTCCAGTTAATACTGATAACTATTTCAATTCAATTATGATTGCCAAAGATTTAATTCTTACAGCTAATGGAAGTATGAATTATTTTATAGATGATGATGAAGAGAGACTAAAAGTTAAAATTGAGTCATTTAAAAGGTTTAGTGAAAATGAATTTATTAAAATTCAAAAAGAAAAGGATATTTCAATACAAAGAGATATCCTTTCTTTTTAATTGATAAAATTATAGTTTTATTGTTATAAAAAGATGATATAGCATTATTGTAGATAACTACAGGAAATTGTTATGACGGATTTATGACGATTTAATTCAAAATAATTCAAAATAATCAATAAATTTTAACTAATTTAACATTTTGAATTATTGCGTTTTAGTTCGGTTTTATGGGAAAAAGAAGATAATTGCTTTTAAATGGTTATGTCTGCAACTCCCTGATCATCGGTTCAAATCCGTTAGGCCCCTCCAATATAATAAGTAACTCGAGCCTTTTTCGAGTATAAGTTAAACGTGCTTGATAAAAGTACGTTTTTATGTTATGAGTATTTGTCAAGGAAACTTGCATAA
>CAZWKF010000048.1:0-11067 GCA_964634785.1 uncultured Muribaculaceae bacterium | reverse complement strand
ACAGACGAAACAGGATACATCTATGAACCATGGCATTTCCGCTATGTAGGAACAGAACTAGCAACCAAACTATACAACAATGGCAATTGGCTCACGATGGAAGATTATTTCGGTATAAAAAGCGAATACAGTGATTAAACTTCACTGTATTTTTTGATTAAAAGTTTAAATTATACAAAACAATTGTCTCAAGATTTACTACTATATCTCCAAAAATATAATATCTTTTTGTCAAAAATTAGAATGAACTGTCATATATATACTATAGAAAGTAGGCCAATATATGAAAACAATTTATTTTATCACTTCTTTTTTAACCTTCTATTTAAAAGGGGAAATAAAGAGTGAAAAGAACTTCATTAAGTTTAAAATACCCAATACGATTTTAAATTTTATTCCCTTAGGAGTTCATAAAAAGTCGATTGCCATCAATCAGATTACCTCTGTTGATACAGACTCTAGACTATTATTTAAAAATCTAGTACTTGGTATCGTTATTCTCTTCATTGGTTTTGCAACAATTGCATCATTTATAGGAATCATTTTCTTGCTTTTAGGTATCCTAATTTGTTTAAATTCTTTTCAAACGATCTTACAATTAAATCTAACATCAGGTTCTACTCTTTATATTCCATTTGTCATCTTTGAAAAGAAGAAAGCAAGTGAAGCAGAAGAAGCTATTAATGTGCTTATCAATGAAAGACTTGATAGCACTAATACAAAAGAACAAACAGATCGTCTTGTAGATGCTATAGAAAATAAGGAATAATAAAAGGCACACACGATACCAGTACCTGTCAAGTACTCACTAAATAAAAATATAAATTAATTTGAATATTTTAGTCGATACTGCACAGGTGATAAGTATCCTAATTTCTTTTGAATACGTTCATTATTATACCAATGAACGTATTTTTTAATTTCTTCTGCTACCTGTTTTCTTGTTAATTTTTCAAATTGGCATAGCCACTCGTGTTTCAATTGCATAAACCAATTTTCTATTGGACAATTTTCCCAACAGTGACCACGATGAGACATACTTCTAGTAAAACCTATGTTATTCGCTAATTCTACATATTCATAAGCAAAATATACAGCTCCTTGATCTGTATTAACTATAGCATCATTATCGGGTTTTAAATCCTTATAACTATCTTTTATTAAATTAATATCATTGTTATTTGATGTAGAAAATGATACAATTTCTGTATTGAAGTAATCTTTAATAGCTGATAAGTAAAGGGTTCCATCTTTACATTTTATATAGCTTACATCAGATGAGTACTTTTGGTTTGGTATATCTGAATTAAAGTTACATTCAATTAAATATTGAACCTTATTGGTAAGGTTCTTTTCTTTTGCTCTTGAAACTGATAATCCTTTTTTTGTACGTTTTATTGTTTCTAATCCCAAAATATGTTTATATCTTCTAATTAATTTGTGATTTAAAATAATTCCTAATTTGTTTTCTATATGTTTTTTAAATCTTATCGTTCCATAAATCCCTTTAACATTTTTATGCTCTTCTGATATCACATCAGCAATTTCTTGTTTAAAGTTATTAGCAATTGGCTTACCAATATTACACCACTTGTAATAACTTCTTCTATTAACATTTAAAACTCTACATATCCTTAATATAGGATATTCTAATTTTAATTTATCAATTATTTGATATTTTTCTATTTGTGTTGCTGAGAGCGGATTTCCATCAGAAGAGCATAGGATTTTTTTAATATATCAATATCCTCCATTTCTGTTTGATATTTTCTTTTACCACGATTATCAATCCCTAATCTACCCTCATCATATTCTTGATTCCATCTACTTACTGTACCCATACCAGATATACCATATTTATTGTTTAAGTATGATATTGTTGCACCTTTTTTAAATTCCTTTACTATTTTGACTTTTTCTTCTAAAGTCCTTTTTTTATGTTTTCCCATGAAAAAATACCTCCTTGATTCTTTCTAAATAAATTTTATCATTCTTTTTATTTAGTGTGAACCTTAAAGGTATTATAATCCACTAATGCCTTTTTTATATGGTACTTATCATCTTTGTCTTACTCATTTTTGCAAAAAGCATCTCTTTACTTGTAAAACAATATTTTATAAATGCTATGCATTGAAAAAGAAATAAACATCCCATCATTAAAGTACCATAAACCTCTTTAATATAAAGACTGCCATTATGTCTTATCATATAGTAAGCAAAAGAAGGAATGAGAAGATATAGGAGAAGAAAATAAATTTTTCTTAAAATGAAAAGCCCCTTATTTTCATATCCCTCTAAATCCACAATAGCTAGATGAAAAAATTGCATTCCCATAGTAGAAGACTTATTTATAATAGGAATAACTAGAAAATAAATTCCTAAACTTAAAAGAAAAGCCACTTGCTTATCTAATCCCTTTCTAAGGAAAAGAAAAAGACATTGAAAGAGTATAACATCTAGAAAAACAGTTAATACTTTGCGAAGACCCGTAACTTTTTCGGCATGTTTACGACTTTCCTCATTTAACTTATCAACGCTTGGAAGAAGGAAAAGAAAAGGTTCACAAAGAAAATATCCAACACCTCCTCCTAAAGTATTTAAGATTAAATCATCAACGTCAAATAGACGATATCCTCTTGGATAAATAAAATATAATCCTGATAACTGAGTAAGTTCAAAGAACAAACTCAAAAGGAAAGAACAGAGCAAAACACGCTTTAAACTCATCTTTTTAAAATAGCGGAGAAACATTCCAAAAGGGACAGTTAAGAGAATATTAAAGGCCGGAATAAAGAAGTAACTTTCTTTAAATACAAAAAGGCAAGTGGATGGATTTGTTATCGTGCAAGAAGTATGCGTAATAAAATCAACAACAAAAGAAAAAGGAATAAGTTGCATCCGTGGAGTCGTTAAATTAGCTACCTCACTTATTTTAGGAAGAGGTAAAATGACTAAAAAGTAAGCCGATAAAAGATAAAAGACAAAGAGATAAATAAAAACAGATTTTAATAAAGAAAGAGCGCCATTCTTATGATATTCAACAAAAAGAAAGGGAAGAGTAAAGAAAAGAGCCACTAGAGGAAAAAGCAAAATGGCCCATTTAATCGCAATAAAATAACTCATACTCTTTCCTTTATAATGTTTTTACTACAGATATAAGTTAAGAGAAAATAACCACCATAAATAAAGATAATAAAGATCGCAGTCATAATAATAGATGGTAATAATTTATCATTTCCAAATGTCTCTAGGATGTTATTACTAAAAGCAATACCAAAGATCGAATGAATTATAGAGAGCAATAAAGGAAATAAGAAGAAAATACCAATTTGATAGAATAAAGCTTTATTAATGCTTGCTTCATCAGCGCCAATCTTTCTCAAGATACGAAATCTCTCTTTATTATCACTTGATTCTGATAACTCTTTTAAAGCTAGAATTGCAGCACTGGAAATTAAGAAGATAATACCTAAGTAAAGACCAATAAAAGTAACAAGACCACCAAGACCTAGACTTGCCTCTGCTATCGTTAATCGACTTGATCCTTCAGGTAGAATATAAGTATCACTCTTTAAATTTTCATCTAAAAGAGTCCTCTCTATTTTTGCTTTTGCCTCTTTAGAATTTACTTTATAATTAGCTGTAAGTAAATTCTCAACAAGGTAATTTTCATCGACTATTTCATCTGGTACAACAAAGACACCTGAGTTTATATGTCCAGAAGACATTTCAATAATTCCCTCTTTACATTCTTCATATTTAGGAGAAAGAACATTTCCAAAAATAGTAACTCTCTCATGATTTTTTAAAGCAATATCTCTTAGGGATGTCATTGATTCAAAGTCTCCTACAATTAAATATTCATTTGCATTTAAAGTATAAGTTTCTCTTCCAAAAAAGGAAGCTAATTTATTGTAATCACTTAATTTTATAATATCTTCTTGGGTATCATATTCAAGAAAACGAAATTGTTTTTGCACCTCTTCTAAAAGCGTTCCAAAAGAATCTTTAAATGTTAAATCAGGTGTTTTATAGATATTAATTGACACGATGTCTTTTAAATCTTTTTCTAGAGGAATACCCACTGCATTTAATGATTCTAACGCATTTAAATTTGAATGCATGATCTGACTTTCTGTATACTTTCTTGCCCTGTCTTCGCGAATATTCATGGGTTGAAGAAGTTGAAGATCAGCCGGAGCTAAACTATTTAAATTAGCTGTCATCGAATTTTTAATAGACAGGGCACTTGATAAAACACAGATGGTTACAAAGAGCATTAAACAGATAATCGTCATTTGGAATACTGTCGTATTGACCTTCGAACTAATTTGCCTTAAGGTAAAGCTATTAAGTCCCTTATAATATACTTTTTTAAAAGACATCACAATTCTTAAAATGAGTCCTGATAAAGACCAGAAAATAAAGAATGTTGTCACACAGCCAATAGCAATAGGAAGATAGATTGAATTTGCATCTTGTAAATGTTCAAGTCCTCCAGTAACTAGGTAATATGCACAGCCAAGCAATGTCGAAGCAATAATAAAGATGATAATACATACCCATGGATTTTTAATCTTAATTTTCTCTGATTTCTTTTTGGCATGTAATAAATCAATAAGTTTACATTTACTAATACTCACAGTATTAAATACCATAACAAAGAGATACATAATACCAAAATAAAGGATACTCTTTATTGCTGCACTTCCAGAAAAGACAAACTGAAACTTGTCAATATTGGCTTCAAACATATTGGCAACAAATAGACTCATCACTTGAGAAAGCATAACTCCTAGTCCTAAGCCAATGGCTAAAGAGACAATTCCAATCATTAGTGTTTCTATAAGCAAAACAAAGGAAATTTTTCTCTTACTCATACCAAGTGTTAAATAAATACCAAATTCTTTATTTCTTCGTTTAATTAAAAAGCGACTTGCATAGACAATTAGGAATCCTAAGATAAAGGATACTAGTACACTGACTCCTGAAAGCATATTGTTCATAAGTTCAATGATTTGTAAGGTATTCTTTGAAAGATTCATCATTACAGTCTGTGACTCAATAGAATTGAAGATATAAAAGATGGCTACCCCTAATATCAAAGTAAAGAAATAGATGGCATAATCTTTCATACTCTTCTTAATATTTTTCAATGATAGTTTAAAGAGCATCATTTAAATCCCCACCTAACATTGTGACAACATCAATAATGGCATCAAAGAATTCTTTTCGTGTATCATTCCCTTTATAGAGTTCATTAAATATCTTTCCATCTTTTATAAAGATTACTCGATTGGCATAAGAAGCCGTGAAAGCATCATGTGTTACCATTAAAATAGTCGCCTCTAATGTTTCATTTAAATAGGCAAACTTTTCTAGAAGCATTTTTGATGATTTGGAATCCAAAGCTCCTGTTGGTTCATCAGCCAATACTAATTTGGGATTGGTAATAATGGCACGTGCACTGGCGACTCTTTGCTTTTGTCCTCCACTCATCTGGTATGGATACTTTTCTAAAATATCTTTAATATCCAACTCTTTTGCTATTTTCTTAATCTTTTCCTCTATTACATTTGGCTTTTCATTTTGGATAGACAAAGAAAGAGCAATATTCTCATAAGCTGTTAATGTATCAAGTAAGTTAAAATCTTGGAAGATAAAACCAAGTTCTTCTCTCCTAAAACGATTTAATTCATTTCCCTTAAGTTTGGTAATATCATCCCCTCCAACATAAATATGACCAGCCGTCACTTTATCAATTGTTGAAATACAGTTAAGAAGTGTTGTCTTTCCAGAACCACTGGCCCCCATAATGGCAACAAATTCTCCCTTATCAACTTCAAATGAAAGTCCATCTAAAGCTTTCGTTAAGCTTGAACGATTTCCATAATATTTTTCAATATGTTCAATTTTCAATATAGTTTCCATAATTTCTTCCTTTCTAGCAAGTATTTTATTGCATTTTAGATACTCTGTCGCTTTTCTAATATAACGTAATCTTACATTTTTGTAATATTTATTTTATCAAATAAAAAGTAGAGAACAAAGCCCCTACTTCATTGTTTTTTGGATTGGTTCCATTCCAGTTAAATCATGAATGTCGCAATTTGGATAACGTTCACTCCGTAATTTAAAACCCTCGATAATCTGCTTTTTATCTTCTTCTTTTAATTTAGAAAAATCAAAATTTAAAGTTAGGTTTCGTCCATCTACAATCTGGTATCCAAATATAATTCTCTCCGCATATAGGAAAATATGAAGATATATAACTTGAAGAGAAGAGAGAGCAGTAAAGCAATCAGCAAAACTGTCTATGTTTTCTTCATCAAGCACAATCATTTGTGTGCTTTTATATTCGGGATTGTTTTCTACATATCTTTTAATACAAGAGATAACATCTCCGGGAAGGGATTTACCAAAATGTGGGTAAGCTCCTAGTAATTTATCTTCATCGACATAGTCAATCCATGAATCTATTGGATAATCTTTATGGTAAATTAAAATAAGTGGTTTCTCTAATTGCACACACATTTTAAATAAATTTGTAATGTATTCAACATAAGGTGCATCTTCAAAAAGTGATGTACCATCGAGAATACAGATGTCACTTGATTTAATAGCCTCTAAAAGAGAAGCAAACTTTTCACGTTTATCCATTAAGATAGATTTGCCCTCTACAAGTGAATAGTTAATATCCTCTAAACAATCCATTTTTTCTTTCATAGCAGTTATCGTCAAAGCATCTTTATTATTCGAAGGTCTTTCATTGGTTCCTAAAAATATCTTTAATTCTTTCATTATTTTTTCCCCCTTAAGTGGTTTCTATACTAACACAAAATAAGATATTTTTCAAGTAAGCTACTTGACAACATCATAGTAAGTGTTCAATGAAAACGTAAGAATGACTTTTGTATACTTTCCTTCTTCAGAATCAATTTCAATCTTATGTCCCAATTTTTTACATAGAGAAGAGGCAATATATAGTCCCATTCCTGTTGACTTTGTTTTAATTCGACCATTTTTCCCTGTAAATGACTTTTCAAAGACTTTTGATAAATCAGAAGAAGGAATTCCTATTCCATTATCTTCTATAAGAACTTGTAACCATTCACCCTTTAAGATGGTCTGAATTTTAATATAAGCATTCTCCCCTTTTTTATATTTTATCGCGTTATTTATTATCTGATTCACGATAAATTCTAACCATTTTTCATCAGTTGCTATTTTTACGTCTTCAACATTCATTAGCAAATCAATTTTATTTTCCAATAAGTCCTCACGATTCTTTAAGGCAATTGCATTCAATACTTTCTTAATTGATACTTCTTTAATGAGATAATCTTTTTCAGCATTTTCACTTCTAACATAATAAAGGACTTGTTCTATATAGGCATCTAAGCGTCTAATTTGTTCTAAAACTCTTCTATCGATTTCTTCTCGATGATTATGACACATCAAAGTTAAACTAGAAATGGGAATTTTTGCTTCATGAATCCACATTTCAATATATTCTTTAAAATCATTAATACTCTTCTCTTTTGAAGCAACATTTTCTGTCATTGATTTGTTGATATCATATAAGTTTTGAACAAGCAATTCTCCTTCATAAAAAGAGGGCATCTTTAAAGTCTCAACAACGAGATATTTTTTATCTAAAAAACGTACATTGTTTTCAAGTTCATCATAGAATCTCTTTTTACGAAAGAAATCATATCCAAGGAGAAAAAGAATCATAAGAAAAAAGAGCAAAGAGAAAAAGAGAATAAAATCACTCGATATTTTGAATACTAGAAACATAGACAAAAAAACCATATAATTTGCAATTAAAATAATAATGGGAATGAGTTTATCTTTTAAATATTTAGACAATTTCATAATAAAATATACCCTTGTCCTTTCCTTGTTTGGATAATATCCTCATATCCAAAAGAGGCAAGTTTCATCCGAAGTCGACTGATATTAACAGTCAAGGCATTGTCATTTATATATTCTTCATTATTCCATAAATCGGCCATTAAGTCATCTCTTGTGACAATTGTTCCAAGATGATTTAAAAGATGTTGAAATATAATCATTTCATTTTTCGTGAGTTCCAATTCTTCATTTTCTTTTTTTAAAATTCCTTTACTTGGTAAAACTTCGACATCTTTATAAAAAAGATTTAGATGGTTCCCCTCCACTCTTTTCAATAAGTTTTGAATTCTTAACAACAGAATAGTCGGATTATAAGGTTTGGTAATATAATCATCTGCACCATAGGTAATGGATAAAACTTCATCAACTTCACTCACCCGACTTGTAAGCATAATAACAGGTATACTCGACTTCTTACGAAATTCTTTTAGAAGCAATTCCCCATTTAAATAAGGAATATTAATATCCATCAAAAGTAAGCGAGCATCACTTTTAAGAAGAATATCTAAGGCATTCTCAAAGTCATTCAAGACAAAAGTATCATACCCAGCATGCCTTAATAAATCATCAAGCTCCCTTTGAATACCTAAATCATCCTCAATAATTATAATCTTCTTCATATTGATCACCCATCAACGTTATTATACCATTCTTTTCTCTTTTTTAACCTTACATTTTTGTAAGAAAAAAGCCATCATTACTGATGGACATTTATAATTACTGATCTATTGAAATGAGTTCATACTCATTCGTTCCAAAATCTAAATCGAGAGAAGCTTCAATAACATGTGCTCCATGTTTCGATTCTATACGTTCAACTAAATGATCTCTACCCGGATCATTTGATTGATAGACTAAGTCTAAACAAGCTTGATCAATCGCGATTGGGTCTAAACTGGCAAGGATACCAATGTCTTTCATACAAGGATCTTCTGCTACAGCACAACAATCACAGTCAACTGATAAATTACACATGACATTGATATAGACAATATGTCCAGCAAATTTTTTATGCACAGAAGAAGCAGAATCTGCCATTGCTTCTAAAAATTTTAGTTGGTCGACTTGAAACATTTCTTCAAATGTACCGTTTTCATTTCCTACACAGTGAATATAACTTTTTCCATGGCTTGATGCAAATCCAATGGATAATTGCTTCAAAGCTCCGCCATAGCCACCCATCGGATGTCCTTTAAAATGTGATAAGACAAGTACTGAATCATAATTATCGATATTTTTACCTACATAGTCTTTCTTAATAATTTTACCATTTGGTATATCTAAGACTTTATCAGGTCCTTCGCTATCTAAGATATCAACATCAAAGTATTTTGTCCATCCATGACTCTCCATAAGGACATTATGTTTTTCTGTCGTATTTCTTGCTCCATCATAAGCTGTATTACATTCAACTACTGTCCCATTTACATGCTGAACTAGTGACTGCACAAATAGAGGACGCAAATAATTTTGATTTCCCTCTTCCCCTGAATGTAATTTAACAGCTACTTTTCCATCTAATTGAACACCAAGAGCATCAAATATTTTAATTAAGCTATTGGGCTCTAAAACCTTTGTAAAATATACTTTTGCTTTTTCCATTTTCATCCTCTTTTCTAACTCTATTATTCTACAAATAGTACAACAAAAAAAAGAATATTATTATTCTTTTTGTAAACTGTTAATAGAAAGGAAGAGTAAATATTCGGTTCTATTTTCTTTTTAATCCTCAAATAAAACGATAGAACCTTTCTCTAAAGTCTTTTTAATATCAATCACGCGTTGATTTCGTGAACCACACCATTTAAGTGTCGGATCTCTTAACTCATCTTGAAATTGTCCATCGACTAAGACATCGATATACTTAAATATTTCTTTTCCTTTTAAGTCACGATCATATAAGAATCCTGACCATACCCATATCGTTTTATTGGGAAATATCTCTTTAAATTTTTTAGCTAGAAGTGTTGTCCCTTCAATATTTTTAGGATGAAGTGGCTCTCCACCTAAAATGGAAAGTCCCTTAACATATGTATTTTCACATAAGTCTAATACCTTTTGTATTGCTTCATCATCTAATTCTTTTCCCCCGTTGAAATCATGTGTTTCTGGGTTAAAACAATTTTTACAGTTGAAGACACAACCTTGCATAAAGATAGATACCCGAACCCCCGGACCATTGGAAATATCCATCTTTCTTATTTTATTATAACGCATCTTATTCGTCCGCGTCCTTATTGTCAATGTGAATAACGCGCTCTTTAATTTCTTGTGTTCTACCTTTATTCCAGAAGTTCGTACCAATGTATCCACAAGTGCGTCTAGCTACATTTAATTTATCATGGTCTCTATTTCCACAATTTGGACAATACCATTCGAGATTGTCATCAATTAAAATCTCTCCTGTATAGCCACATTCATGACAATAATCAGATTTTGTATTTAATTCAGCATACATAATGTTATCATAGATAAACTTGATAACTTCAATAACAGCTGATAAGTTATTCGTTAAGTTTGGCGTTTCAACATAAGAAATGGCACCACCCGGACTTAACTTTTGGAAATCACTTTCAATCTTTAATTTTGTGAAAGCATCAATTTCTTCAAATACAGGCACATGATAGGAATTCGTGATATAATCGCGATCTGTAATTCCCTTAATTTTTCCAAAACGATCACGCAAACATTTGGCAAATTTATATGTAGTGGATTCAATTGGTGTTCCATAAACACTATAGTCGATGTTTTCTGCCTCTTTCCATTTTTTACAAGCATCATTTAAATGTTGCATAACTTCAAGACCAAAGTCTCTTCCCTTGCCACCGTCTGTATGTGAATGTCCTGTCATATATTTAACACATTCATATAATCCAGCATAACCAAGAGAGATTGTCGAATAACCTCCATGTAGTAGATCATGGATTGATTCTCCCTTTTTAAGCCTTGCTAATGCTCCATGTTGCCAAAGAATTGGTGCAACATCGCTTGTAGCATGAGAAAGCCTTTCATGACGCAATTGTAAAGCTCGATGACAGAGTTCCAATCTTTCATCAAAAATTTTCCAAAAAGCGTCCATATCCTTATCACTTGATAGAGCCAAGTCAACTAAATTGATTGTAACAACACCTTGATTGAATCTACCATAAT
>CAZWKF010000047.1:0-11154 GCA_964634785.1 uncultured Muribaculaceae bacterium | reverse complement strand
TTTTCAATTTCTACGTTTTCTTTTTCTTTTCAACATTTTTTACCGGAACTCAAAACAAAATAATACTTGTATAAATAAAAGAAATATCATAAAATATATGTAGGAACACACGTTTCGTGGGTGCCTAATTGTTTTAGACTACCTTACGGTAGTTTTCTTTATGCTATTATTCCTAATAGTTTCAAGATAATAATGATAAGAATAAAGATTAATGCATCTTTCTTCATAACATCACCTCCACTTTTTCTCAAATTAAGAAAAAAATTTCAAAACCCCCTGAAAAAATGGCAACTACAAAAACTTGTGCTCCTACTTACTATATACACAAAAAAAAGACGAATTACTCGAAAATATGCGAAACTTTTAAAAAAAACTGCTATTTTTGTATTGATATTAAAAATTTGAAAGGATTTTTAATAAAGACAATAAAGTGTCTTTTTTCTTTTCCTCAGTTGAAAAAGTAGACTCATTTGTATATAATAATTAATAGGAGTATACGTATGAATAAAGAGGGTATAAAAAAGTGGGTGGATTTATTTATTAAAGGTTTGTCCTATCTCTGTTTGATAGTGCTTTTTTTGATTGCCATTTTTTTGATATTCTATATCGTATCGAGTCAGATTGCTAGATCAAAAGGGAAACCTGCCTATATAAATTTATATACAATTGTGAGTCCCAGTATGGAGCCGAATATTAAAGTATACGATGTGATTTTAGTAAAACGCGTTAAAAATGAAAGTGATTTAAAAATTGGTGATGTGATCACATTTCATACAAACGTATATAATACAGGCGGTTATACCGTAACTCATCGTATTTATGACATTCTTAAAGAAGAGGATGGGACAAAATATATTACAAAGGGGGACAATAATCAAAGACCCGATGATGGTGAAATCAGTTTTAAAGATATCGTAGGGAAAGAACAGTTTAAAATCGCTGGATTAGGTCGTATACAGTTTTTCATCGCAAGTAAATTAGGTTGGCTATTTATTATTTTACTTCCAGCATTAGCTATTATTTTAATGGACATCATCAGATTAAAAAGAATTATTAAAATAAAAAAAGAGATTGAAGATATTCCTACAGTGAATAGAATTGAGCATGTTCGTGAAATTGAAGAAAATAAAAGGATTACGGCTCTTTTAGAACGTGCACGAAAATTCAATCGAAAGAAATAAGATGATAAACTATTATCTAATTCAAATAAAGGAGTATAAAGTTTGAAAATAAGAGTATCATAAAGGAGAATACTATTATCAGAGTTTGTCTTTCCATAGTAGAAAATATTTTTATTTGATTAAAACAACTAAAAAACAGATAAAATATATCGTTTTAAAGGATATATTTGACAGTAAAAAAGTCTCTGTGATAGAATATGAAACTTGAAATGAGGCTTAGTTTATGGAAGCAAATATTCACAGAATAATGAAAAGTGTAATCATCACAACGATTATTGTTTTATTCTCTATTCCTATATGGAATTATACATCTCATAAGAATAGCCTTGCCTTAGCAGATGCTTATGGCAATTTAGATATTGCGGTTGACATAGGAGGCTTTAGTGCACTTACATTGGTAGAAAATAATCGCGCCTTTGATGTGATTTCGCCAACTGATTTATCTTTCCGTAATCAAAATGACTTTAAAAAAGATTTTGAAATACTATTCTTAGTTACGAAAGATAGTACAGTTGATCCCAATTTTATCAATGTCTCTTTAGATAACAAGGTATATTCTTTAAAGAATCTTGAAAGAAGAGAAGATGAGGAAAATAGCTATTTTGTATTGAGAAAAGAAAGCTTAGATGCCTATTCGGAAATTCAATATAAGACACGTATATGGTTGGATGCCGAAGCAGCAAGACCTACTGAAAATTCAATCCTAACAACTAATTTTATTGCAGAATAAAAGGTTCACTTTTTATGAACCTTTTTTGCTTGGTCTTTATAAGCAATAATGTTGATGATGAGGATCGGGATGAAAAGAGCCATCACGGTTAGATTGTCAAAAAGAGGTTTATTTAGGTTTATAGCAAGAATAAGAAGTTCTCCCCATAAAAGCATACTGATAAAAGCATAATCCATTTTTTTCAAATAAAGTGTAGCAATATTTAAAATGGCAATAAAGGCAAATAAGAGTAAAATTAAAGACCACCAAGTGGAGGAGTATATATTTTCTAGTAATTTCTCCAATCCAATGGCTTCAAAAACAGTGGAATCAGCATAACTTAAAGTATCTGAATATACAAAAGCAATTGTGCACACAATACTAATAAGGCATTCTATGAGTGTAAGTCCTAAGAAATAGGGACTATTCCTCTTCATTATTTTTTTTATCATATCATCACATTCCTATGATATAATTATAGCACAGTTTAAAAGTAGAAAGAAGGCTAACTATGAAAAAGAAAGTGTTTATCGTTTTATTTATTCTTCTTCTAAGTACTGGCTGTAAGAGAAGCGAAATACCAAAAGAGATGAATACAAAAAGAAATGAGATTATAAAAAATACCATTGGAAAAACAACCAATAATCGAGTTGTTGTAAAAGATGAAAAAGGACATGAGTATTATGTATACGAAATAGAAGAAAAATCTTTCACTTTATATGATTACCTTTTTTATGAAACAACAGAAGATTATCAACAGGCAAAGGAAAAATATGCTCTGAATACTTACTATCAATATGTCCCTTATGAAGACGCTTGGGGAATAAAGATTACTTTGCAAACAGGAGTAGGAGAGTCGAAAGAAAAAATAAAAAAAAATATTGTTTCTCAATATGAAAATGATAAAAAACATGAAATAATAGAATAAAAAAAGACGATGTTATTCATACCAAACATCGTCTATTTTTAAACTTGTTGAAACTGGAAGTGGACTTGGAAGCGGGAAGTTTACAAGCAATGGTAAACTAAATGCTGTACCAAATACAAGTCCCATACCCGGCCGGAGTGTCTTAATCTTTTCAATTGTCTCAGATGTTACATTTGATGATATTCCGCGAACGATTTCTAGATCATCAGGATAGAAAAGACGGAAGACAACAAAGTTAGAACATTGAGATAAAGCAGTCTTTGAAAGTTCATTTGGCCTTTGAGTAATAAATCCAAGAATTGTACCATATTTACGTCCTTCTTTAGTAATACGATCGAAGATATTATAACCAATAATGTCTACATCACGGTCATTTTGGACATAACGGTGTGCTTCTTCTAATATGATATGAATAGAATAACTTCCACGGTTTTCTAGGCCAGTTGTATAATTGAAGAAAAGTTTAGAGAATATTTTAGTTAAAGATTTAGCAAATCTATCTTCAATATAAGACATATCAATATCGACAAGTTGAGCTGTTTCATTTACGTCAACAGCAGTAAAGAACTGTTGTACAAAGTCATTTTTTGAGATATATTCATCAAATTCAAAATAATGCACTTGATCAGAATTGATAATCGATTGTAGTCTTGACTTCAAAATATTATTGCGGTCAAAAATGGTTTCTGAAGTGAAGGAACCTTCATTCACTAAGGCAAATTCTAAGGCGAAGTATAAATCACTTAAAGTGTAGGTTGTATTTCCCTCAAGTTCAATACTCTCTAAGTCTACATTGGCAAACTTTTGGAAGAAATCGACGACTAAATTCATAGCATTGAGTTTTCCTTGATCATCGATATTTAAACATTGTCTTAAAGTACGATTATATCCCGGTTGACTCACAATACTATCTAAGTTTAGAGTGTCCGTATGATAAGAGGATAAAACAGAGATGATTTGGTCTCTTATTTGATTAGATGATTTTCCACTGGAGAGAATATCGAGAATCGATTTAGCAATAATATCGTTTTTATAATCTTCAGCACGTGGATCTTCGGATTTAAATATCTTAACTAAACTTAACGCTTTTGATAAAACAGGTAACTGTGATGGCTCATTGGCATTTAAAAGAATAGCTAGATCATCAACTTCAAGAAAATAAGCAGGAATTCGAAGAAGTGGGGATGAAGCAAATTCTAATTGGGTTGTATATTTTTTAAAGTGTAATCCCTCTATGGTGTTCATATCATCAAAAGCATGGAAATATTCACCATAGGCATCAAATAGACAAATATGGGCATTTTTAGGGACCTGATCTTTGGCGGTAAAAAAGATATTTTGTAAAATTCTTGTTACACCACAGGATTTACCAGCACCAGTATTTCCAAGAATGGCAAAGTGATTTGCCAAAAATTGGTTTAAGTCAGAGGTTATAAAATAATCTTTGTAGATAGGAGAAGTACCAAAGAGAAGACTCGTTTTCTCTAAATAATTTTGGCGTCCTAATATTGCTTCTAACTCATTTTTATAGATAATTCGGGGAACTGTTGCAATACTCGGTTTTTTCAAAACACCATTAGAGAAACGGCCGCCAATGATTTCACCAACTAGTAGGATTATAATCTTTTCCTTATCAATACTGATGATTTCACCCACAATTTTATGATTAGGTTCTTCAAATACAACATGATAACCAATATAATTCGTATCGGAAATTCCTTTCAAGTTTTCTACATAGATAAGGCTATTTTCAAAACCAATAATTTTTCCAAACATACACTTCACCCTTTATTCTTATTTTCATTAACTATAGAATAACATAAAAATAAAAAAAAATATAGGCAATTGGCAATTTTTGTGCTATTATATTGAGTTGTTGGGAAGTGTAGGTAGTGAAAAAATCAGTAGTTATTAACTTTTTCTGTCTTTTATTAGGTATGTTTTTGGCAGAAATGATCTTTAAATTTATTAATGGTTCTGACATTTTGACCATTGATACGGTTAGAATTTTGATGGGGTTAGGCGTCCTTTCTGGAGTCCTTTCCTTTGTATTTAGCTTTTTGAAAGAGGGATTAGCAAAATTCTTTGTTGTCTTTGCGAATTTTTTAGTTTCGTTTTATGCAAGTATTCAATTAGGATTTGATAATTTCATTGGGGTTTATATCTCTTTTCAAACGTCAAGTCAATTAGGTGCTGTTAAAGATTACATCTCTGATTTTGTGCGCAGTTTTGAACCGATCTTCTTTATGCCTTTCCTCTCCTTTGTGCTTGTCCTTCTTATTTGTATCTTCTTTAGAAAACGTTTAAGAGGAGAACATACTACTGTAAAACCGACACTTCGTTTTATTCTTCCTACATTAATGGTATGTCTATCTTGTTATATGGCAACAATTATTATGCCAGCATTACAAGATCAAACATTATCAGTCGGAACAAAAGAACTCTTTTTAACGGCAAGCAATCCAAGTTTAACAGTTGAGCAATATGGAACTACAGGTTTTTGTTTACTTGATGTAAAAGCGATGCTTTTCCCCGTTACAATTGAAGAAGAGTATAAGATAGAAAAGCCTCAAAAGCAGGAAAAAAATCCAAATTCTCGTATTATCGATGATACGAAGTGGTTGAGTGTTATTGAAGAAGAGGATAATAAGACGATGAATGCTTTGAATAACTATTTCATCAATCAAGATATTACGGATAAGAATGAATTTACAGGAATGTTTAAGGGAAAAAATCTAATTGTGATTATGATGGAAAGTGTCAACGATATCTTTATCAATGAAAAATACTATCCAAACTTCTATAAAATGGTCAATGAGGGATGGTATTGGGAGAATAACTATTCTCCAAGGAACTCATGTGCCACGATGAATAATGAATTTAGTGGGATGACGAGTCTATATTCTATCTATAATACGTGTACAGCAAGTAAATATCGTTCAAATCGTTACTATGAGAGTTTGTTTAATCTATATAACAATAAAAATTATGTAACCTTCTCGGCTCATGATTATACCCAAGCTTATTATCCGAGAAAGACCATTCATAAAAATATGGGAAGTGGTGAATATTATGGTGTTGAGAAGCTAGGAATCAAGTATTCCAATGAATATGTCAACTGGGCGAATGATGATGACTTTATGAAGGCAATGTTAAAAATCATTGATAAGAAAACGGCAAATGGACAACCATTTATGACTTGGCTAACGACCGTTTCTTCACATCAACCTTATACTTCTAGTTCGATTCAAGGAAATAAGTATTATGATATGACAAAGGGTACTGGCTATCCAACAGATGTCAGAAGATTTATGTCGAAATTAAAGATTTTAGATAAAGGATTAGGGCTTCTAATGGATGGGCTTAAAAAGCGTGGGATTCTAGATGATACGGTCATTGTTCTTTATGGAGACCATTATCCTTATGGAATAAGTACAAGAAACTTAAATAAAGTACTCGATTATGATACTTCAAAGTATTATAATGCTGAACGTGTACCATTTGTCATCTATAATAGTAAAATGAAGGCAAAGACCTATTCAGAATATACATCGTATTTGAATATTGTGCCAACACTTGCCAATCTATTTGATTTAAATTATGACCCTAGACTTTATTTAGGACACGACTTACTAAGTAAAGATTATCAATCACGTGTTGTCTTTGCTGATGGTTCATGGAAAAATGAAATTGGCTTTTATAACGCTCGAAAGAATAAAATGACTTATTTTTCAAGTGTCGAATATGATAAATCCAAAATTGCTGAAATCAATAAAGAAATTAAGGATAAGATTGATGTGAGTAATAAAGTCATTAAGAATAATTACTTCTCTTATTTGGATAAAAAACTAAATAAGGAAGAGGAAGAATAAAATGGGAAGAGAGATTGAAGTATCTTTTAATAACACGATGAAAAAACTCAACAGAGATGCCAAAAATCTCTCTTTTAGTATGGCCAAAAAATACTACCAAGATTTTTTATGTTTGATGAATTTAGGAGATGCTTTAGGAATTCCTGTAACGCTTTCAAATCTTGTAGGGAAAAGTACCATGATATCGACCATTTTAAACAATGCACTTGTTTTAGAAGAAGCTTCATATAAGGCCATTAGTTGTTTTAAAGAAAGCAACTTTTATTACTACAAACGTACTCCTTTGGTGAAAATATCGGCCAAAGAGGAAGAAGATTTACTCTATGAATTTCTAATGTACTTTTATCCTGCCTTATGGGATTTATACTGTGAATTAGTGGATCAAGGACACGTATTTTATACAAGTCAGAAGGAAAATTCTGGGGAGAGTTTTATAATGCCTCATGTTAATGATTATTATTTTTCCATAAATAAAGACTACAAAAGTTCTCTTGAACGTTTGGAAATCATTATCCATGAATTGTGTCATATTGAAAGTGCTAGAGTTTTATTAAACTATCGCTCTAGTTGTAGTGATGAATTATTGAATCAATTATTACAAGAAACTGTCTCTATCTATTCAGAATATTCATTTTTTGATTATTGTATTGAACATCATATTTTTAAAGAGGAATTTCTTTTTCACCGTAATTTGGAAGATTTCTTACTTTTAAAAAGATTAAAATCTCTTTATTACTTTACCATTAGTCTACGTTATTCTGACGTTTTAATCGATATTAATGGTCATTATTTGATTCATAATGGACCCATACTTCCTGAAGAAAATATTTTCTTTACTTTTGGGAAAAATTTAGACCATGGAGAAATACAGCAATTCTTTTATCCTATTGGCGAGCTTACAGCTTTAGATTTATTAGAAAAAGAACATTTAGGTTATTCCATTGAGAGAATGATAAAGGATTTTTTAATTCATATAGAGGAAAAAGGATATCTTGTTAAAAAGCTACAATTTAGCAGAAACTTTATGATTGAAACCTTAAATAGTCATTTAAAACCTTTACAAAAAAAATACCCTATTCCAGGATATTTTGTCTAAATTATGATTGAACATATTTATATATGATTTTATCAAAGTTCTGTTCTTTTAAATCACTTTCTTCTATTAAAAATGAGGTAACTCCTTCACCATATATATCAGATCCTAATTGTAAGAGAACTACATACTTTTGAGAAATTTTAAAGATATCATGCTCATCCATTTGGCAATCTGTATAAAATCCATAAACTTTATTTACATCGTCTCCTTTAAATGATTTGTATTCGCCATTCTCAAAGCGATCATTAAAGTTTTCTTTTGTTTGTTTGATTTCCTTTATAAAAAGATTTAAAACCATATCTTCTTCTATATGAATGTTTTTTCTTGTAAGTTCGTGACTATCACTATAGATGACTTTTCCAAAATTGTAAAAATGGTCCTCTACAAAAAGTGGACTTTGATAGAAATATAACATTCCCGATTTTGGAAGAAGTCCATAAGAATCATATGGAGCCATTTCCTCTAGATTCAATTGACCAATATATTCTAACTCTTGGGGAATTTCTACTCCTTCTGCAATATCAATGGTGTTGGAAAAGAATCGACTTTCTCCTAAAGCAAAGTTTGTTTTTTGATCTAAAGTAAAGGAGATGATCTTTCGTTCTTCATTGAAATCAGTAACTTCTTCTATATCCTCAATGTCAATTAATTGCTTTGCTTGTTCCATCTCATCTAAAAGATGAATACGTTTTTCCAAATTTTCCTCTTGTTGTTTTTCTTCTCTTTCCTTTTCAAATAGAGGTGATGGTTTTATCTTATTATCACGTACCATCATCATAAGGTCAATAAAGAGATCAAAACTATAAAAATCATGATCATTATAAGTCACTATATAATTACTATTTTTCTCCTTACCGTAAAGAACTAGCATTTTTTCATAGGCTTGTTTTAACTTTTCTTCAAGCTCATTTGCAATAGTAATTGTTTTCGTTTTTTTAATTAATTCTCCATTTTGAACTGTTTCTATCGTAACTAGACCATTTTGATGAATGATAGTCTTTTCAGTATTTTCGTTTGCGTATTTTGTAAGTACTAATAAGATATCGGGCATTTTTATCCACCTTTCCTATCTTTATTGTAACATAAATGCGAATTTTGAACATAAAAACTGTAAACTAACTGTGTTAAGTTGTGAAAATCTATAGAGATTATGATAGAATAAGGGAAAGAAAGGTTGTGACAAATTATGAAAATGAGTTGGAAAGAACTACAAAATAAAATAAAGGAAATTGATGATCAGTTAGCCGAATTAGAAAAAGAAGAAGCAAAACAAGTGAAGCATGAGTCACGTGCCCTTGTCGATCAAACAGAAAAAGCATTAGAGACAATTAAGGAAGTTGTAGAGGAATTAAAAGAAATTGATGATTTAGAGAAGTATCGAAATGAAGAGAAGGAAACTTATGAGAATTCTCTTTTAACCATTGTTTCTTGGTTTAGATATCTAAAGAGCAAAAAGAGTGAAACGAAGGAATATGAGGAGGCTTGTTCTCTTTTGATGAGTCTTGCAAAGAAGCATCCTATATTAACTAATTGGTGTCAAAAGTTAGTTGAAAATCCAATCAAAGAATATGAACCACGTATTCATATGAATATTGCACTAAATTTAAATGAATCTAATGAATATCAAGTGAATAATGAATTAAAAGTTGTCTTTAATGCTACTCAAGTAAAGGATTATTGTGAAAAAACGAAAGAAGGAAAAGACTTAAATAATCGAGTTTTAGATTACCAAATTGTATATAAAGAAAACTCTTATAATTGTCGTTATGCTTATGAATCTTATCGCCCAAAATGGGAATATGATGAAGCATGTCCTTTCAGAGCAACTGTATTCAATGTAAAAACGGATAAAGATGAAAATCCAATTGTTGAATTTACTCTTATGACACTGAATCCTATAGAAGTTTTAGAAGACTAGGAAATTTATTGTGAAAACAGAAATTGATATTAATCATGAACATGACTATTCCAATCGAGTGATTGAAATTGAAATAATTTTATCAATTGTGAAGTATTGTGAGGTATTATACGAACAACTTTTAAAGTTACAGGTAGAAGAGGAAGAAAAGAATAAGATTCTAAAAATGGAGTTTAGAGATTATCAATATAAAAAGTCTTTTAAAGAAAAATTAGAAATTATAATAAGAGAAAAGGGAAAAAGTTTTGGAAATATTAACTGTAAAAACTATGATTCTTTCTTAGGAAATGTAAAGAGTGGGCATTTAGAGAATATAGAAAGCCTTACTATAATATTAAATATGAGCTTTCGCAGGGGAAAAGAAACCTCTTTAGAGGAATATGAAAATCTTTTTAAAATGGATTTTAAACCTTATGACATAAAATTCGTTAGGACATCCAACCATTCAGATGAAAATATGGATCAGATTGAGAACAATTTTATTCAACTCTTTAATCAGTTTAAAATACAGAATAGTATTTTCTGCACAAAGGAATAAATTGTAAATACAGGAGGTCTAGTATGTATAATGATACAATAAAAGCCGAAAATAAGATTATTAGTCAGGAAAGTTTAACACAAATTTTTCAAATGATGGGGGATACTCTAAAGAAGTATCAAAATATATCTGCTTTAGAAGAAAAAAGAAATCAAATGTTAGACTATGCTTATCAATCTTATACGTTTAAAGATGATGGAAGTCGAATGAAAGTAATGATTGACTTTTATGACAATACAAACATTACTTTTGACAATTATGACAGCTTTATCAGTGTATTTTATAACCGCTTAAGTGAGATTAAAAGTTTAGATGTTTATTATAGTTTAAATTATACTGTCGTACAACCTGAGCCAAATCGTAGTAGAAAGAGTTATATGCAATCAATTAAAATGTACATAAGGGAAAATAAAATGGATATAACGCTTAATTTAAATAGTGAAGACCCTAAATTAGATGAATTATTTCAAATGATAAAAAGTACAATATTAAATGCTCCAGAAAAATATGACTGGGTGATTAAGAAAAAACAAAAGATTACGAATACCGTGGCGTTTTCTTTGGGAATGATACCTTCCCTTATCTTGATGACAATTCTGTTATTTGTTTCGCCTATCAATTCCCTCTTTTTTAGGGGATATGTTGTTTATCCAATAGGAGCACTTATTTTAGCTTATGGAATTGGAATTCTTATTGCTGGATTATTTCTTGATCGTTATTATGCCCCTATTATGCCTGAGAAAAAATATGCAGGGTATCATGACGGAAAAATGACTTATAAAGATGATGTTGAAAAGTTTGTTGGATCAAGTGAAATTCTAATTGGTAAAAAAGTGAATAATCTCGCTTGTCGAGAACAAATAAGAAATAATTATGAAATGTATGTAGATGATTTAAAAGATGTAATTGACT
>CAZWKF010000046.1:3763-11353 GCA_964634785.1 uncultured Muribaculaceae bacterium | reverse complement strand
ATTAGCTATTACTTTAATGGCAATAGGATTTGCTAGTGTATCAACAGTACTATACTTGAATGGACAAACCTTTGTAGCAGGAAATACAGGAGATTTTGATGTGTATTTTAGTAAAGTAGTTGAAAATGGAACAGAGAATAACAATATTATCAAAGATAAAAAACACTTAGAATTTACAACTGAATTAAATGAAGTAGGAGATACGTATATACTTAATTACACAGTTACCAATGGAAGTAAGAATTATGATGCTACAATTAAAGTAAACTATACAGGAGAAACTTCAGAGTATTTAAGTATAACCAATAATATAGATACAGTAAGTCCATTAAAAGCAAGAGAGACAAGAGATGGAAGAATAATTATTAAACTAATAAAGGGAGTATTGGAAGAAAAACAATTTACAATCTCATATGAAATAGTAGGATCAGCAGTAGAAAGAGATACTGTAGGTGGAGATGAAATAAGGGCAGAAGACATAAATTATTTAGCTGTTGTTCGAGAATCTGGGACTCCAGAACACCCTTACATTTCTGGAAAAATTGAGCCTTACTTTGGATATGAAATGGATCGAGATAAAGTAGAATCCATTACAATAATGAATAGCAAAGAAGCACCAGCAGATTCCACTTTAGTAGGCGATGTATCAGAAAAACAAAATGGAAGTATTTTAATGTATAGTAAAGATGAAGATAATGATAATATGTTAGAACTTTACATAGGACAAGATGGAGGAGTAGTTGCTAATCCGAATTCCAATAGTTTATTTGCCAGTTTTACATATCTAGAAAGTATAAATGGCCTAGAAAATTTAGATATAAATTATGTTACTAATATGTCCTTTATGTTTGCTGGTTGTGGGAAACTAACAACACTAGATATCAGTCACTTTGATACAAGTCAGGTAACGAACATGAGTGGTATGTTTCGCTACTGCTTCGACCTAACTGCGTTAGATGTAAGTCATTTTGATACAAGTCAGGTGACGGATATGAGTTCGATGTTTTCTTGTGACAACTTAGAGACACTAGATGTAAGTAACTTTGATACAAGTAATGTAACAAATATGAGTGATATGTTTTATAGATTCTCTGGGGTGACAGACTTAGATTTAAGCCATTTTGACACGAGTAAAGTAACGGATATGAGTTGGATGTTTTCTGGCTGTTATAAACTTACTACTACTATAACCATAAGAGGAACAAAATGTACAAGTTATAGTTCTATGTTTGATGATACTGCAACTTTTGATGGGGCTCAAATAACAGTCAATTATACAGCAGATGCTTCTGATTTAGTAGATAAAATGATAGCAACTAAATCATATAATTCCAATGTCATAAAAGGAACACAAGTGGCATAATAAAAGAGTTCGAAAAGTGAACTCTTTTATATTTCTCGCATATTACTTCTATTCTTAAATGGATTCTTAGGATCAATTTTATCTGTAAATAGAATTCCTTCTAAGTGATCCATCTCGTGTTGGAAAGCTACCGCGATGTCTTCTCTTACACGAATCGTGTATTCTTCCCCAAATTCATTATAGGCTTTTATTTTCATACGTGCATATCTTGGAACAATGCCCACAGTTTCACGATTAACAGAAAGACAACCTTCACCTTCACCGACATAGATTAACTCTTCTGAATGGCTGATAATTTTCGGATTAATTACGATATATCTTCCAAAAGTGCCATCTCCATGATCTTCTGATACGACAAAGATACGCTTCATTATCCCAATTTGACAAAGCGATAATCCCATGCCTGGACGTAAGTCATACTTTTCTGCTAACTCTTCATCTTGACTCATCTCTAAATAAGTAAGACAGTCATAAATCGTTTGGATAAGCTTTTTATCAAGTGGAAAAGTCACTTCTTCACTTTTTTGATGTAAACGTTTATCAACTTCATCTAATATTTGTATGTTTGGTAACTCCATTACTACACACCCCTTAACAATGTGTCTATTTTATCAAACTTTTAAGAAAAAAGAAAGGGGCTATTTTTATGCGTTAAATAGCTGTAAAAAAATTGAAAAGAAGAGAAGTTCTTCTTTACTAAAAAATAAATATTGCTTATAATAAAGATAAAGATAAAGATAGGATGGTGTACATATGGAAAGACTAAAAGAACTCAGAATGACACTTATCATTTTGTTAGTGGGCGTATTTTTCTTAAGTGGATGCTTTTTCTCAAGTAAAAAAGAAATTACGTTTAAGACAAATGGTGGAAGTGTTGTAAAAAATGTAACAGTAAAAAAAGGAAATAAAATAGAAGAACCTGAAAAACCAACAAAAGCAGGATATGAATTTGTTGGATGGTATTTAGATGGAGAAGAATATGACTTCGATAAAGAGGTCAGTGATGATATCACATTAATTGCCAAATGGGTAAAAGTGGATGATGTTGATACTGGTCTTGACTTAGAAACGACAGAACCAGTGACTGAACCTACAACGGAAGATACGACAAAGGCTTCTATAGTAAATAGAACAACCCTTAAAAAGATAAAAGCAACAAAGAAGAAAACAACGACAGTAAAAACGACGACTGCTCCTGCAAATGTAGAAAAGTCAACCACAACGACAACCACCACGAAGAAACCGGAGCCCGTTATTCCAATACCTCCAATACCAGATCTTCCAATTGATCCAGTTGATCCAAAACAAGAATTTATGATGAATATCTCTTCTCTTGATGTTTTAGATGATACAGGCGCATCAATTGGAAAGAAAGAAATCACGATTGATTTTAAGAGCCAAACACCAAATGTTGAGAGTTCAATTACTGAAGAAGAACTACAAGAATTATTAAAGAGCAATCACGAAGATTGGTTGATTCATAATGAACATGCGGTTATTTATGATAAAAGCTGTGTAGGAGACAAGATAGGATTCTTAAGTGATACAGAAGTAACTTCCCTAACGATTGTAGTTGATGAAAAACATTATGTCATAAGCTATAATGAAACAACTTCAAAATGGACAATTAAATATCCAACGGTAAGAGTAATTGATGGATTAAGTACCTATTACTATGAAAACTTTAAACAAGCTTTCCTAAATTTACATGCTAATGCAACAGTAAGCTTATTGAGTGATGTCTTTTTAACAGAAAGTATAACGATAACACAACCAATTACGATAGATGGTGGAGAACATACTCTAAAAGCAGAAATGACTCCATTTGTTATTGAAGTTACGGATGCTTTAGAAGAAATGATAACGATAAAAAATATGAAAATAGAAGTAGATACTCTTGCTACATTAACAAATAAAGTGGAAATAAAGCAATTCGTATTAGAAAATATTTCGGGTACTTATAAAACAGCACTTGTAGAGAATAAGGGTAATACTTTAGTTGTTGAGACAAATAATACAGCAACTAAAGAAGAAATAGTGGAAGAAGGTAAAGAAGAAACCCCTGAAAATAAAGAAGAGGATAAACCTTCTAAAGAAATAACGACTGTTAAGAGTGAAGAAGAGTAATTCTTCTTTTCTTTTGTTCATTTACATGTTAAGATTAGAGAGGTGATGAATATGAAAAATTCCAAAGAAATTGTTTTGTTTTTTCAATCGAATTCTACTTTTACACCCATTGAAGTTGCCAATGAAATTAAAAATCGTTACGATGAATTAGGAAATCCATTTGTACTTCCTGAGAGTGAAAAAACAGGAAAAGTATTATTTGTCTTTAATGAAAATCCTTCTTTACAAATGCAATGTACGAAGGAACATTTTACCATTGTATGTGATCATACTTATTTTAACAAGATAACTTCTATTGTTTTTGACATTGTCGATACTTTTAGTGAATATTCTTGCGAATTTAAGAGGATTGGTTACATATCAAATATCTTCTTATCTCCTGATGCTATTGATAAAATGAAGAAAAAATTCTTGAAAGAAGAAGAGTTTGAAAGAATGACGGAATTTAATTTAGGATGGCACTGTAATCTTACTGTTAAAGGAAGCTCTATTAATTGTTGGGAAAGAATGATTACAGATAAAGCCCATTTTAAGGATTTACTTTGTCAATATGATTTCAATTCTTTAATAGAAGAAGAGATTTCTTTAGACATGAAATACATCAAAGAATTTTTTAAAGTAGCAGATGAATATATAGAAAGTAGGACGAATTTTTAATGAGTAAGAAAGTTCTATCCGTCATGGTCGTTCTTCTATGGATGCTTGTTATTTTCCTCTTTTCAGCGCGTAATGGAACTTCTTCAGGAGGAATGAGCCGTAAAGTGATTACAACAACCGTGGAAGTATTCACAGAGATTGAAGATGAGACACCAGAGATGGAAAAAATAGTCGATATCTTAAGCTTTCCAGTTAGAAAGAGTGCCCATTTTTTCCTCTATTTCGTTTTAGGTCTTTTGGTGATGAATGCCCTTTACACTTTAGGTATTGAGAAAAGGACTATTCTTTTTGCCTTCCTTATTTGTGCTTGCTATGCTCTAAGTGATGAGTGGCATCAGACATTCATCGATGAGAGAAGTGGGGACATTAGGGATGTTTTACTTGACAGTACAGCAAGTCTATGTGCCATTTATTTTTATCATATTATACATGTAAAAAGGAGGAAGCATGAGTAAGATAATACAAGTTATTTTAGGCTTTTTTCTTTTCTTGACGATTGTCTTTACTACGATTTCTTTGACTCTTTTAAATGAACGTTTTGTGCTTATGGTGATAAAAAAAAGCCAAGTTACTGAAAGAATAGCATCAAGAGAAAAACAGAATCTCGAAGAAGTGAAAAAGCATCTCATAAATTATGTTCAAAGTGGGTACCAAGAAGATGAACTTAAAACAATAAAGAATGAATCTTTAGGAAGCAGAGAAAAACTAAAATACTTTAAGTGGATAAATTATATATGTACCTTATTCTTTCTTATTTTAACTGGAAACATTCTTGTTAAAACGAAAAAAAAGCATAATCTTTCTTTTCTCCTTTTTGTAAGTGGACTTTTTCTAATTCTTTTCTTTGGTGCATGTACTGTGTTTGAAAAAGATGGTTCACTCCTTTTTCATACTCTCTATCAAGTCATCATTCATCTTTTTTTGGGAATAGGCATTCTCCTAATAGAAGTTGGTACTATGAAAAGAAGAAAAGCCAAGAAATTATCTTGACTTTTCCCATATCTCTTTATCGGAAATTTCTTTTAAGTTTCCTTTTTCTAAGTGATAATATTTTTGATTTTTTTGAAAGAGGATAATCTCTTTTTCTTTGTGATAATACCAAACAATGACACCTTGTGTATCGATTTGGTATTTTTTTAATTGTAGAGAAAGCTCATAATCAAGAGAGTCATAATAGCTCATTTCTTTAAAATATTTTCTATTTTTCTTTTCTTTGTATTTTGAAAACATTCTATCAAATCCTTTATCTAGTTTCATTTTATCGTAGTTAAACACCATAGTCAATGAATAACTGAGGTAAAAAGTGAATTCTCTGTGGGACAATAATCATGAAAGTGGTGATTATTGTGAAAATGGACGATGAAGATTATATTTATTATTTAGTAGGACAGAATCTAAAAAGAATAAGGAAGTCAAAAGGACTTACACAAGAGGCTTTTGCAAGTAAATGTACTTATGCTTTAGGCTTTATCATGAATATTGAAAGTAAAAAGTATAAGCAAACTTTTTCTTTAGGAACCCTTTGGCATTTTTCAAGAGTTTTAGGAGTTGATATGAAGGAATTCTTTAAACCTTTAGAAGAAGATTTATAATTCTTTTTTATTCCTTTTAAATTCGCGATAGAGTTTGGAAATTGCTCTTTTTTCAATGCGGGAAACATAGGAACGAGAGATATTCATTTCCTTGGATATCTCTTTTTGTGTGTATTCTTCACTGTCAAAAAGACCAAAACGCTTTATAATAATACTTTTTTCTCTTGGTGTTAATATGGATAAAACATTTTTTACATAATCTGTGTTTTCTTTATTGTGAATAAATTCTATTAAGTCGGTGTTTTCTCCCTGTATGACATCAATTAGATTAATTTCATTGCCTTCTTTATCATATCCGATCGAGTCATTTAAAGAGACATTATGATTATATTTCTTTGTACTTCTAAAATGCATAAGAATTTCATTTTCAATACAGCGAGCAACATATGTGGTAAGACGATTGTTCTTATCGACTTTGAAGGAATCAATTCCCTTAATAAGACCAATCGTGCCAATACTTATGAGATCATCACTGTTGCTTTCTAATCGCTCAAACTTTTTTACAATGTGTGCAACAAGTCTTAAATTATGTTCAATTAAACGATTTCTTGCTTCTTTATCTCCTTTTTGCATTGCTTCTATAGCTTTTGTTTCTTCTTCTTTACTTAGAGGCTCTGGGAATACATTGATCGAGTAGGAGCCATGGAAGAGAGAAAGCAAATGGAGAAGATTGGTTATAAAAAACATCTAAATCACCTACTAGAGTATATGGAACACTTGTCAATTTATGAAGAAAAACAGTTCTTTTTCTTGCAAATAGTAAGATAAACCTCTATAATTTAAATAGGTGATATTATGAAAAAACTTTCCTATATAAGCGTTCTTTTGTTTACTCTTTTTGTCTTTACAAGTGGAGTATATGCAGCATGTCCTTTAGGACCTGATGTGACAAAAGATTTATATGGTGTCTTAAAAGTCATTCGTATAGCAGCCCCTCTTTTAGTGATTGCTTTTACTATTTTTGAATCGATTCAAGCGATTACAAAGGGAGATGCAGCAGCAGATTTTAAGAAGGTCGCGATTCGTTTTGGAAAACGCAGTATTTATGCGGTTATTCTCTTCTTTTTACCAATCATTATTGATCAAGTAATGCAAATGGCCAATGTATGGGGAGAAGGCGGAAGTTGTGATATAGAACATGCTGAAGAGAATGGTACAGAGAATAGTAACAATAATAGCAATGGCAATAATGGTCAAAATGGAAATAATGGTAATAATAGCAATGGAAATAATGGCCAAAATGGAAATAATACAGGAAATGAAAATGACAGTGATGATGACAATAATCATTATGATGTTCCAGGATTCTCTTGTAGCAATTTTAAAGATTCAAAAAGTTGTGATGCTTCGGGTTGTGATTGGTATGGAGGATATTGTTATCCTAAGGAAAACAAAAATAATAATAGCAATAGTAGCAGTAATAGTGGTAATAATGGCCAAAATGGAAATAATACAGGAAATAACAATAATGGTGGTAATAGTAACAACAATAGTAATAATGGACAGTCAGGAAGTCAAACAAAAAAGAAAGGCTGCAAAGATTATACAAACTTACAGGAGCCGTGTCCAGTATACCCAAAGTTAGCAGAAAATGGAGAGAGATGTCAACCAAGAGGTTTTGGAGCTACAAGTAGTTGTGATGTATATAAGCCAAGTAATCAAAACAATACAGAAAGCAGTAGTAACAATTCAAGTTCTAGTGAACAAAAAGTGAAAAAGAAATGTAGCGAATATTTCGTGCCATGTCCTGATAAAGATGATTATGGAAATGCTTGCGAACCACCAAAGAATACTATAGGTAATGGAAAATGCAAATTTAAACCAATTGCTTGAAAAAATGTGTTGATGATA
>CAZWKF010000046.1:0-3753 GCA_964634785.1 uncultured Muribaculaceae bacterium | reverse complement strand
AAACAGGAAAAAAAGACTACCCTAAAAAAGATGAAAATGGAAAGTGTTTTGTTAAAATATCATAATGAAATCTAGGAAGAAGTTTTTTACTTCTTTTTTCTTTGTATAGTAAACTTTCTACTTCTATGATAAAATAAATGTAGTATTGGAGGATTAGCAATGCTCGATAAATTTGTTCCTGATAAATATTTTAAAAGTATTTATGATATTAATTATAAGGCTTTAAAGGAAAGTGGCATTGAATGTTTAATTTTTGATCTGTCAAATACACTTGAGCCAGAAGCAGTAAAGACGCCTAGCAGAAAGGTTAAGGATTTATTTGAAGATTTAAAAGAAATGCATTTTAGAGTTGTTATTTTAAGCAATGGATTAAAAAAAGAAGTAACGCCTTTCAAAGAACTTTTATGTGTCGATTCGGCTTATCTTTCTTTTAAACCATTTAAAAGAAAGTATAAAAAAGTGATGAAGATTTACAATTTAAAAGATACACAAGTAGCTTGTATAGGGGACCAATTATTTTTTGATGTATATGGAGCCAATCGTATGAATTTTACTTCTATTTTGGTAAATCCTATCAGTGCCGATGAATATGCGGTAGCTAAATTTCATCGAAGATTAGAAAATTTAGTTGTCAAGAGATTAACAAAGAAAGATCTATTTCAAAGGGGAAGATATTATGAATAAGATTTGTTTTGGATGTGGAGCTAAGCTTCAAAGTGAACATGAAGATGCTTTAGGCTATATTCCAGTAAAGAAGAGAAATGATGCCGTCTATTGTATGCGTTGTTTTCGCCTTATGCACTATGGAGAAGAAAGAATGGAAAAGGCTCCAAAACAAAATAGTGTGATTATAAAAAGGGTGAATGAGAAACCTCGCTTCTCTATTTTCTTAGTTGATTTTATCAACTTAAATGAAGAAGTGATGGCTCTTTTTAAAGCCATTACAACACCTAAAGTTTTAGTCGTAAATAAATGTGAACAGATGCCAAAACAAATACGTAAAGATAAAGTACGTGATTTTATTGTGAAACATTATGGAATAAAGACCCCCATTCTTCTTAAAGGGGGGATAAAGCGTCATGGGATTGAATCCATTGTTCGTTTTTTAGAAAAAGAGCATATTCATGAGGCTTATATCTTGGGACTTTCAAATGCTGGGAAGTCGACTTTTATCAATGATTTATTGACATATTGTTGTTCTTCGGCAGCTAAAATTGTAACGAGTAAAAGAGCGAATACGACGGTTGATTTTATTCGTGTGCCTGTAAGTGATGAGTTACTTTTAATTGATTCTCCTGGATTTATCTTAGAAGATTCTCTAAAACAAGATACTACAGGAAAAAATATCAAAGCAATTACTTTACAAATGAAAGAAGGAGAGACGGTTTCTTTATTAGAAAATCAATATTTCTTTAAATTTGAAGAGGATACATCCATTACTTTTTATACCAATGAAGAGGGGAAACCTATTCGTAAATATTTTAAGGCAGCTCCTGATTTAGTTTATAAAAAGGAAATATCGGAAGAAAATATGGATATTGTGCTTAAAGGAATTGGCTTTATCACAGTGAAAAAGAAAACAAAGATTACAACAAATGTGGAACCTAAGTATATAGAAGTGCGCAAGAGTATGTTTGGAGGATTCCATGAGTAAAATACAGGTGATGAGTGAAAACTTGGCGAATAAGATTGCGGCTGGAGAAGTGGTTGAACGTATATCTTCAGTTGTAAAAGAGCTCGTTGAAAATGCCATTGATGCTAAGAGTAAGACCATAGTTGTTGAATTAGAAGAAAGTGGAACTAAAAAAATTACGGTTATTGATGATGGTGTAGGAATGGATGAAGTGGATGCCAAAAGAGCGTTCATTCGCCATGCGACAAGTAAACTATTAAAAGAAGATGATTTATTCTTTATTAACACCTTGGGATTCCGTGGAGAAGCATTACCTAGTATTGCCTCTGTTTCCAAAGTGGATATGAGGACTTCTTTAAAAAACGGAGTGGGAACTCATATTCGCATTGAAGGAGGAAACTTAGTTACTGAAGAACTTGCCGATTCAAGAGAGGGAACGAGAATAGAAGTCGCTGATTTATTTTTTAATACGCCAGCCCGTTTAAAATATTTAAAGAGTGATGCAACTGAGCTTTCTAATGTTACGACATTTATCGAAAAACTTGCTTTATCGCATCCTGATATTTCCTTTAGCTTATCCAATAATGGAAGACGTATTGTTTTTACTTCAGGGAGTGGGGATTTATTAAAGACGATTCATGAAATTTATGGGTATTCTGTTAGCTCTAATATGATTGAAATAAAGGCTTCAAATGATGATTATGATGTCTTTGGGTATATTTGTAAACCGAGTATATTAAAGAGTAACCGCAGTCACATGACGACTATCGTCAATGGACGTTGTGTAAAAAATGTTGAAGTGAATAAGGCCATTAATGATGGATATTTTACCTTTAAACCTGATATAAAGTATCCAGTTGTGGTTTTAAAGATTGAAACCGATCCGACTTTAATTGATGTCAATATTCATCCAACGAAGCAAGATATTAAGTTTTCTAAAATAGACTCTTTAAATAAACTCATTACGGAGACGATCGGGGAAGCCTTAAGAAAAGCATTACTTGTGCCTAAAGTGGAAATAAAAGTGCCAGAGACTTTCTATAATGAAATCTCAATGCCAATGGTTTCTGAAAGGGAAGAACCTTATACAAAAAGTGAACAGGTCAATTTGGATTTTAAAGAGACAAGAGATTATGAAACCGCAAAAAGACAAGTAGAAGAGGAGTCAAATCCTTTAAGAGAAGAAAATGAAATAATAAAGAAGTTAGAACTATATCCTGTAGGTGTTGTCATGGGGACGTATATTATTGCCCAAAATGAAGAGTCGATGTTCATGATTGATCAGCATGCTGCTCAGGAGCGAATCAATTATGAAAAAGTCTTACATGCCTTTGCATCGGATAAAATATTCAGGACATCTCTTTTAATTCCCATCACCATTGAACTTACATCATCAGAATTTATGCGTATTAAAGAAAATATGGCTGTTTTAGAGGAACTCGGTTTTTCAGTAGAAGAGTTTGGTGTTAATACGTATTTAGTAAAAGAACATCCTACTTGGTTAAGAGAAGGATTAGAAACGGAGAGTACTAAAAAAATCTTTGAAATTATTATTGAAGGGAAATACCTCTTTGATAAAGTAAAATTTCAAGATCATATTGCAGCTACTATGGCTTGTAAGATGAGTGTTAAGGGAAATGAAGCCATTTCTTTAGAACAAGCCGAGCATATTTTAGATGACTTAGTATTATGTGATAATCCTTATAACTGTCCACATGGAAGACCAACGATTATATCCTTTACAAGATACGAACTAGAAAAGATGTTTAAGAGGGTGATGAATTAAATAGAAATTGAGTATGTAAGGATTTCTTACATACTGCTGTATAATTTGGATGCTATTATTTCAGTTGGTTTTAAAGTTAATAGTAAAAGAGCAATAGAATTTAGATTGTGGGCAATTAATGTATTAAAACAATATTCTGTTAAAGGAATAATATCAAAGAGCGATATTATGAAAGGGTAATCAATCAAAACCACTAGTATAACTAGTGATTTTGATTATTAAATAGAATATTGAAAATTAAAATAAAAGAACATCACGTTTGACAACTACACTGAAAAATGATATAGTTTCAGTGCGGTTGTCAAATGAAAGGAAGGGGTTAAAATGAAAAAAG
>CAZWKF010000045.1:3309-11700 GCA_964634785.1 uncultured Muribaculaceae bacterium | reverse complement strand
TTAATAGGTTAGAAAGGAAGGAATATTTTATGATAAAAACACATGCATTTAGATTAACAAATGGACAAGATTTGAAATATGAATTAGAAAAATATGCTGAAGAAAATAATATAAAAGCGGGGGTAATTGCTTCCTGTGTAGGCTGTCTATCCAAAGCTAATATACGAAATGCAGGTGCAACAAAATGTATTGAAATAAAGAAAGATTTAGAAATTGTTTCTATGACAGGAACATTTTCTCTTGATGGTTGTCATTTGCATCTATCAGTTTCAGATGAGAATTTAAACACTTATGGTGGGCATTTAAAAGATGGATGTATAGTGAATACTACAGCAGAGATTGTTATTCTAGAGTTGGAAGAGTACATATTTACTCGTGAAATGGATGAGAGAACAGGCTATAAAGAATTGACAATTACTAAGAAATAAAGGATAGAAATATAAAAAAAGTACATAAATATTTTTTTAGCTGTTAAATTGACATTTCTTAAAAAGTGCGTATAATAAAACGAACTGAAAGGGGTATTCTTTATGCCAGGAATAACATTACATACTTTCTATTTTATGTTTAAAGATGAAGTAAAAAAGAAAAATATTGAAAAAATATTAAAACAAATTGGTGATATCGATGATATTCATCCATATGAACTTGTAAGTTTAGAAAATATTACTGA
The DNA here is from genome assembly GCA_964634785.1 of uncultured Muribaculaceae bacterium. Classification (GTDB taxonomy): domain Bacteria; phylum Bacillota_I; class Bacilli_A; order RF39; family UBA660; genus CAG-582. Next base: position 11,027 of record CAZWKF010000045.1, on the reverse strand, counting down.
AGAGGAACTTAATAAAATTCTCTTTACAGTGTTAACAAATTATTGTACGTTAGCTAATATTTCTTTAGACGTAATGCCAACAAATGCTTTTGCATTGTTAGATATTCTTCTTTCCAATTGGCAAGATACAGAGTATAGTCAGTCATTTCTTCATTTCCTTTATTGCCTTTATATGGATTTGTTTTTTCAATATGGAATGGGAAATGTTACTTTTTCTAAAAAATCAGAAAAAGAAGAAAAAGAAGAAAAAGAATTCTATATAGAATATATTGGAAATAAAATTCAAAATATTTACACAGAAAACTTAAATGAAATAGAAGAACTAAGATTGATTACAAAATTCTTTCTCCTTCAAAAAGATAAAAAAGCAGGCCCACTTCCCTATGTAAGGTTATCGGTAACAGAAGACAAGATAAGAGAACTTGTTGCTAAGAAATTGGAAAGCGCAAATATTTTTTATAATAGAATACGCATCTTGAAAAAAGATTGGGGATATTTAGTTCAGGTAGATGAACATTATAATATGATCTTTGATAAAAATGGACAAGTAATTTCTCCACTTGCGTCATGCTATGGAGATACAGGAAGTTTATATAATACAGAAATAAAAGAAAAATGTGATCATTATGGAAAAAATCATGTTTGGGCAAGTAAAGGCTATATAATGGTAAAAGAATTAGATCAAAATCACTTTATGATTCCTATAGTAGATGATGAAGGTGTAGGTAATTATCTTTTTTATGTAGATGAGAACCATAAGATAACGCGTAAAGATTTTATAAGAGGAACTTTTGAGGGAAATATTTTAACATTAGATAGACACCTCATGGAAACAAAACAACTGCTTCATTATGAGCTAAAAGATGAAAAAAATGAATATTCTTTCTATTCTTGGGAAAAGGGAGAAAGAACATCAGACATATGGAGTAATATAATAGGTCCTGAACATAGAGATAGACTATGGGTTCAATTAACTGAGAAATTTGAATACCCTGATGAATTAGCTCTAGAACTTATAAAACATATTCAAGAAAATCAAGTTTATCTTGCTACACAAACTATTTCTTCATCAGATAAAAAAACATGTTTAAATTTAATTTGTTTCATTGGAGTTGATGGAATTCCTAAAACCGACTTACTCTATTTAGCACCAGACTATTCTGTAAAAAACTATTCTTTAGAGAAAAAAGAAATAGGTGAAGTGGATTTAAAAAGGCTATATCTTCAAGAAATTGTAAATCAAAAAAATCAAGAAATAGAAGAAAATAAAAAAGCTTTAGTGTCGAATTTCTTAAAAATGAGTACATTAGAAAGTAAAGAGCATCCAGAGTTAACAGTTCATGAAGGAAGCTCACCTAATACGTATCATTTATAGATTTCATAATAATTACAAGATTATTCATTTTCAAAAGATAGCAAATAGTCTATTTTCAAAGACAAAAATGATTCAAAGTAAATACCTCTAATTAGAACTCCATAAAGAGTTCTTTTTCATGTAAAATTTCTTTTAAAATTTAAAATTTGTGGTAAAATAGAATGGAATTTGGGTGATGATAATGGATAAAATTATTGTAAAAGGGGCAAGAGAGAACAATTTAAAAAATATTAATATTGAAATACCTAAAGATAAACTTGTTGTTATTACAGGAGTATCAGGATCAGGGAAAAGTAGTTTAGCTTTTGATACTATTTATGCTGAAGGACAAAGGAGATATGTGGAAAGTTTGTCCGCTTATGCAAGACAGTTTTTAGGTGGCTCTGAAAAACCAGATGTTGATTCAATTGAAGGATTAAGTCCAAGTATTTCCATTGATCAAAAGACAACCAATAATAATCCACGTAGTACGGTAGGAACCGTTACCGAAATCTATGATTATTTAAGACTTTTATTTGCGAGAATTGGAATTCCTTACTGTCCAAATCATCATGTGCCAATCAATAGCCAGAGTATCGAAGAGATGACCAATCGTATTATGGAATATCCTGAAGGGACGAAACTTGAAGTATTATCTCCTGTCGTACATGGTGAAAAAGGGACACATAAAGACCTGTTTGATCAACTTAGAAAAGATGGTTTTACACGAGTAAGAGTCAATGGAGATATCCAAGACTTAAGTAGTGAGATCACTTTAGAAAAAAATAAAAAAGACAACATTGAAGTGGTAGTCGATCGTATTGTCTTATCTGATGGGGAGAGAAGTCGCCTTTTTGAAGCGATTGAGACAGCCACTAAAATGGCTGATGGCAAAGTTCTTATTAACATTATTGGAGATAAAGAAATTTTAATGAGTGAAAAATATGCTTGCCCCGACTGTGATTTTTCCCTTCCTGAATTAGAGCCAAGAATATTTTCCTTTAATGCCCCATATGGAGCTTGTACCATGTGTAAGGGACTCGGAATAACCAAACATATTTCTCTTGATTTATTAATGCCTGATAAAAACTTATCTATTTTAGATGGTGGAATAAAGACCATGACCATCGATGATAATATCGAAACCAATCGTCTTTTCACCATAGCCAAAGCATTAAAAATAGATTTAACAAAACCCATTAAAGATTTAACAAAAGAACAACTTGATATCATTCTTTATGGAACTGATCAAGAATTCAATTTTGAATACACCTCCAAAAATGGCAATAAGCGATATACAACAGAGAGTTATGAAGGAGTTGTAGTCAATCTTGAAAGAAGATATATTGAGACCAACAGTTCATGGATTCGTGATTGGATTGACGGTTATATGGTGGAGACTACTTGTCCAACGTGTAAGGGATCAAGATTACAAAATTCTGTTTTAACTGTGATGGTTGGAAAGAAAAACATCTATGAAGTAACGAACATGTCTATTAAAGAACTCATTCAATTTTTTGAACATTTAAAACTAAATAAAACTCAGATGGAGATAAGTAACTTAATTATTAAAGAGATTAAATCACGTTTAAATTTTTTAGATAATGTTGGTCTAAACTACTTAACGCTTTCACGTGCTGCCTCCACTTTATCTGGAGGAGAAGCTCAACGTATAAGACTGGCAACTCAAATCGGGTCTCAATTAAGTGGCGTTCTATATGTCCTTGATGAACCGAGTATTGGTCTTCATCAGAAAGATAATGATAGACTTATTGCTAGTCTTAAAAAGATGCGTGATTTGGGAAATACCTTAATTGTTGTTGAACATGATGAAGATACGATGAGAGAAGCGGATTACTTAATTGATATAGGGCCAACAGCTGGAGCAAATGGTGGATATGTTGTCGCTGCTGGAACACCAGAAGAAGTCATGAAAAATGAAAAATCACTTACAGGAAGATATCTTTCAGGAAAAGAGCGAATTGAGGTTCCTAAAAAACGTCGCAAAGGAAATGGCAACTTTATTACCATTAAGGGTGCAAAAGAGAACAACTTAAAGAATATCAATGTCAAATTTCCTTTGGGAACATTTACTTGTGTGACGGGAGTCTCTGGATCAGGAAAATCTTCTTTAGTCAATGAAATTTTATGTAAAGCCCTACAAAAGAGTGTTTATAATTCCAAAGTGACAGTTGGCAAACATAAGAGTATTGATGGACTTGAGTTAGTCGATAAAGTCGTACAAATTACCCAAGACCCAATTGGAAGAACCCCTCGAAGTAATCCTGCAACTTATACGGGTGTCTTTGATGATATTCGTGCTGTATTTGCGGAGATGAAAGAATCAAAACTTCGAGGATATGATAAAGGAAGATTTTCTTTCAATGTCAAAGGTGGGCGATGTGAAGCATGCTGGGGAGATGGTGTAAAAAAGATTGAAATGCACTTCTTACCAGATGTCTATGTTCCATGTGATGTCTGTCATGGAACGCGCTTTAACTCTGAAACATTAGACATTAAATTTAAAGGGAAAAATATTGCCGAAGTGTTAGATATGCGTGTTGAAGAAGCTATTGAATTCTTTGCAAGTGTTCCAAAAGTGAAAAACAAATTGCAGATCTTAATGGATGTGGGATTATCTTATGCCAAACTCGGTCAGTCAGCCCCAACACTTTCAGGAGGAGAAGCTGGTCGTGTAAAACTTGCAAAAGAATTACAAAAGAAACCAACAGGAAAATCTGTCTTTATTTTAGATGAACCCACAACAGGGCTTCATTCCGAAGATATTAAAAAGTTACTTGTTATTCTAGAGAGGATTGTCGACAATGGCGATACAGTCATTGTTATAGAACATAATCTAGACGTCATTAAAGTTGCCGATTATATTATCGATTTAGGTCCTGATGGCGGAGATGGTGGAGGAACAATTGTTGGTACAGGAACACCAGAAGCAATTGCCAAAATGCCTGAATCTTATACGGGTGAATTCCTAAGTAGAGTATTAAAGAAATAGTGTAGAAGATATTGTCTACATTTTTTCTTTTTGCTATAATTTATTCTAGGGGAGAGAGTGTTATGGAACAGCCAAAACAAGAAAATATTCTTTATCTTCAAATGGAAGATAAAATAGCTAAATTATCAATTGAAGTTAATATCGATGAACTAGAAAATCTAATAGAAGAAATGATTCTAAAATGTAGTAAGGTAAGACGAGTAGAAAATGCCGTTGAAACATCATACTATTTTAAAAACTATTTTGCTGATGGCCATTATCGAAATGTAAGTATGCAAATACTTGAGGAACCATATCATGACTGCGGTTATGGAGATGATGATCATCCAGGAAAACGTATTGTCTCTTACACTCATTATGATTTTCCTTATCTTATCGATTGCTTAATGGATATCGTAGATGGAATAAAAAAAGGAAGAAATGTGAATTTGAATCTTCATTTTCCTAAAAGTGAAAAACAAAAGGCATACCTTGATAGTTTAATGGTAACAGCAAAATCATCAGAAGAGTACTTAAGAAAGGTAAGAGAAGCAGCAGAAGCTATTATGAAAGAGACTGAAAATGTAACTCATCTTCCAGAAGAAGAAATCAGTTCATATTATGGTCGTATTTTAGATTGTTTTATAGTTGATGCAGCTGAGATTATGCCAATGGAGACAATTGAACACTTTTTACAATACTTTACCTTTATTAATTCTGAACAGTTGGAATTAGAACATCATATTCTAAATTCAGAAAAGATGGATCCTGTATATAGAAAGCATCTTTTAGAGCAAATGAAAGAGCTTAAAGACGATCCAAAAAAATATACTCTTTATTAAATCATGTGTGAACATGATTTTTTTGTCAAAAAGATGTTGTGATAATTGAAATTATATAGGGAATAATTTATAATAAATACTAGGAGAGTGATAGAATGAACCCCGTATTATTTAGATATGGAAATTTTGAAATTCGTTGGTATTCTGTACTAATTTTAGTAGCTGTTTTCTTCGCTTACTTTTTTATCAAAAGAGAAGCAGGAAGATTCGGTGTAAGAAAAGATTTTATCTTTAATCTTATGTTTTGGACTTTAATCTTTGGCATTATAGGGGCAAGACTTTATTATGTTCTATTTAATTGGAGTGAATATGCAAGTAACCCTATAAGTATTTTGAAAGTATGGGAAGGCGGACTTGCTATTCATGGTGGATTAATTGCAGGGCTTATAACAGTTGTTCTTTATACAAAAAAATACAATATGCGTACGATCCGTATTTTGGATTTTATCGCGGTCCCTTTACTTCTTGCTCAAGCGATAGGAAGATGGGGAAATTTCTTTAATGGCGAAGCTCATGGAGCTGCAACTACTGTTGAAGCTTTAAAGAGTTTGTTTGTACCTGACTTCGTTATCAAAGGAATGATTATTGATAATATTGTTTATATGCCTACCTTTTATTTTGAATCGCTTGTTTGTCTTCTTGCCTTTATTATTTTAATGATTATTAGAAGACTCAAATATTTAAAAGTGGGAACATTGACAGCCTCTTATTTACTTGTCTATGGTACTCTTAGATTCTTTATAGAATTTAGTCGAACAGATGCGCTTCTTTTAGGAGGATTTAAAATTGCTCAGATTGTATCTGTCATTATGGTTTTAGTGGGTCTTGCTATTTTGATGTTTAATAGTCGAAAGGGAAGATTTGAAGATTTATATAATGATAATACCAATGTAAGTGAAATAAAATTTTAAAAAAATAGCAAATGGGCATTGAATAACATTTGGAGATTTGATAAGATGATGTTAAGGAGATAAGAATATGACAATACAAGAAAAAATCAATTTATTAACAACGAACTTATCCGCAAATGAGGAAAATTTATCGAGCGAAGAAATAGAAGATTTGAAACGCATAACGCGGATTGCTTCTGAATATTTTATCGAAGGAGCTATTTCCACAATAGATCCTGAGATGTTATTGGAAACTTATGAGAAATTCGATACCATCCTCGATGCTAAGATTGCTTTGCTTATGAACCAAAAAGAAGGAGAATACGTCAGATAAAAAGACGTATTTTTTTTGAAATAATGCCAATTTAAGACAAATGTTGAGACTTTTTTTTCTTAGAGTCATAGATTATATTAGAAAGGAAAGTGAAACAATGAATAATTGTCAATGTGGAAGATGCAATACATGTTGTAATCCGAAACAAGGGCCAACAGGGCCAACAGGAGCTACTGGAGCAACAGGTGCAACTGGACCAATGGGAGCTACTGGACCTCAAGGAATTCAAGGGCTTCAAGGAATACCTGGAGCAATGGGGGCAACAGGACCTCAAGGAATCCAAGGAATTCAAGGTTCAACTGGGCCAATTGGACCAACCGGAGCAACAGGAGCTGCTGGAATAACTGGAGCAACGGGACCAACAGGAGCAACAGGAGCACAAGGAATTCAAGGTATTCAAGGACCGACTGGACCGACTGGAGCTAGTGGATTAATTGGAGCAACGGGAGCCACTGGAGCAACGGGAGCACAAGGAATTCAAGGTATTCAAGGACCAACAGGACCAACAGGAGCTAATGGAGTAACGGGAGCCACTGGAGCAACGGGAGCCACTGGAGCTACTGGGGCAACAGGCGCTACTGGAGCAACAGGAAGTGCACCAAATCTAACAATTGGAACCGTGACAACAGGTGTAAATGCTTCAGCAACGATTACGGGAACAAATCCTAATTATGTTCTAAATCTAGTATTGCCTCAAGGACCAACAGGACCAACGGGAGCTACTGGATCGACTGGAGCAACTGGGCCAACTGGAGCTACTGGAGCAAGCGATACGATTACTGTTAGAAATACGACAACAGGAGATGCTGGAACGAATGCCTCTGTAACAGATACAACAGGAAGTCCCAACCATATCTTAGACTTTGTCATTCCGCGTGGATATGATGGAGTAGATGGTGAAACTGGAGCTCAAGGAATCCAAGGTATTCAAGGACCAACAGGACCAGTAGGTGCAACAGGAGCAACAGGTGCATCAGGAAGATGCCGTTGCTGTAATAATGACAATGAATAAACTAAAAATAGTAGTCTATGCTATTTCTAAAAATGAAAGTTCTTTTGTCGAACGATGGGTTAAATCTATGTCTGAAGCCGATGAAATCTATGTTTTGGATACGGGATCAACTGATGATACCGTGTCTAAATTAGAAGCATTAGGTGTTCATGTTACTGTAAAAGAGATAAAACCATGGAGATTTGATGTTGCTCGCAATGCCAGCTTAGATTTAGTGCCTATGGATACAGATGTCTGTGTCTGCACAGATTTAGATGAAGTCTTAGAAAGTGGTTGGCGAGAAAAAATAGAAAA
>CAZWKF010000045.1:0-3209 GCA_964634785.1 uncultured Muribaculaceae bacterium | reverse complement strand
TCATCTTATTTGCCATTATTAGAATTATCTGTCGAAGAAAATCCTGATAATGATCGCAATCTTCATTATCTTGGTCGTGAATATATGTATTATCAAGAGTGGGATAAATCAATTGATACATTACTAAAACACCTAAATCTTAAAACTTCTACATGGAAGGAAGAGAGATCTGCTTCTATGCGTTTTATATCAAGATGCTATTTAAATTTAAATCGTCCTGAAGAGGCAAAATATTGGCTTCATAAAGCGATAGAGGAAAGCCCTCATCAAAGAGAAGGCTATGTAGAATTGGCACTACTAGAATATTCGTGCGGTCATTATTTTGAGGTTATTACCAATTGTCTTAAAGCTAAAACGATTCTAAAAAATGAAATGATTTATATCAATGAACCATTTTGTTGGAATGAAACAATTGATGATTTATTATCCGTCAGTTATTATCATTTAGGATTACGTGATTTAGCCATCTATCATGTTAATAAGGCATTGGAGTATAATCCACAAGATAAACGTCTAGAAAAAAATAAAGAGATTTTTGAATTAGAGTAATTTAAAATCTCTTTTTTTTGTTATAATTAAGTATATAAGGATGTGAATGTAATGAGAATAGCTTCGTGGAATGTAGCTGGTTATCGTTCTGTTTGTAAGAAAGGTTTTGAAGAGTCTTATAAAGCATTGAATTGTGATATTTTTTGTTTACAAGAGGTAAAATGTGAGGAAAGTGAAATCCCTTATATTCCTGAAGGATATCAAATGTATCTAAATCCAGCCCTAAAAAAGGGATATGCGGGGACACTCGTTTTTTCAAAAATCGAACCTATTCAAGTCACTTATGGAATGGGTATCTACGAACACGACCAAGAAGGACGATTGATCACGTTAGAATATGAAGACTTTTATTTAGTGAATGCTTATGTACCCAATAGTAAAAGAGAACTATTAAGGCTTGATTACCGTATGACATGGGAGCGTGATATGCTTCATTATCTAAAAACATTAGAAGAAAAGAAGCCTGTCATTTTATGTGGTGATTTAAATGTTGCTCATCAGGAAATCGATATTAAAAATGCCAAATCCAATGAGAGAAGTGCAGGCTTTACTATTGAAGAGAGAACTAAATTTACTGAACTCTTAGAAAGCGGTTTTATTGATACTTTCCGATATTTCCATCCAGATGAAATAAAGTATTCATGGTGGAGTTATCTTTTTCATGCCAGAGAAAAGAATGCCGGGTGGCGACTTGATTATTTCGTCGTTTCCTCTTCACTCATTAAAAGAGTGATTGAAAGTGACATAAGAACGGGAATTACGGGAAGCGATCATGCTCCAATTGTGATAGAACTAAAATAAATAAGGGGACTTAAGACTTGTCAAGTCTCTTTTTTTGTGGTACTCTTTAGGCGGTGAGAAAATGAATAACTTAGTAAGTGCCTATTTAGGAGACGCAGTATATGAACTTCATATAAGAAACTTTTTAATCGATTCGGGAATAGCAAAAGTTAATGAGCTTTCTAAAAAAAGTCTTTTTTATGTCACTGCTAAGAGTCAAAGAAGAATCTTAGAAACTTTAATAGAACAGAATGTTTTAACTGATGAAGAAATAGAGATTGTCAATCGAGGACGTAATGCATCAAGTCATCGAAATAAGTCAACAGATATCATTACTTATAAAAAAGCAACAGGCTTAGAATGTTTAATAGGAGTACTATATAAAGAAAACAGAGAAAGATGTAATGAAATATTAAGTTACATAACAGGTGAATTATGAGAGTTTGTGGAAAAAACATATTAAGAGAAGTAGAACCTAAAAAAGTACGCAAAGTTATTTTATCAAATCATTTTAGTGATCAAGAATTGATGAATAAGATAAAGAACGAGAAGTTAAAATACATGACAATGGATCAAAAGACGATGGATGCAATGATGCCTCATAATCAAGGAGTTATTATTGAAATGGATGATTTTGAATATGCTTCTTTTGAAGAAATAACGGGAAATTTTGTCGTTATTCTCGATCATTTAGAAGATCCACATAACTTTGGAGCCATTATTAGAACTTGTGAAGCAAGAGGGATAAAAGAGATTATTATTCCTAAAGACCGTGGTGTGCTTATAAATGATACAGTAATGAAGACAAGTGCAGGTGCTTTAAACCATGTACGTATTATTTTAGTGACGAATTTACATAATACAATTGAGAAGTTAAAGGAACAAGGATACTTTATCTATGGAGCTGAAGCAGATGGTATAGATTATCGTAAAGTGGATTATGCGAAAAAGATTGCCCTAGTTATAGGAAGCGAAGGAAATGGACTATCAAGACTCGTAAAGAAAGACTGTGATGAAATTATATCGATTCCGATGAAGGGAAAAGTGAATAGTTTAAATGCCTCTGTAGCAGGTGCTATTTTAATCTATGGGATAGGTGATCAAGATGCCTGATTATCCTGACAGTGAACTCGTAAATATGGTCTGTGAAAACAGCGAAGATGCCCGCGATGTTTTATATGATAAATATGTAGGAATCGTTGATTATTTGGTTTATAAATATCGAAATATTGCGAAAGCTATTGGGATAGATGCACAAGAATTAAGACAGGAAGCAATGGTAGGATTTTCTAATGCCTTAGTTAGCTATAATCAAAATAAGGAGACCTCTTTATCTACTTTTATTTCCTTATGTGTAGAAAGAAGAATTAGAAATGTCGTAAGGAACTTTGATTCCCAAAAGACAAAGATATTGAAAGATACTTATTCCCTAGATGAACCACTTACAGGAGATGAAAACACTTTAACTGATTTCCTAGGAGATTCAAAATTTGATCCTCAAGTATTAATGGAAAATGAGGAAGAAAGAAAACAACTCATTAGCAAAGCCCATGATATCTTAAGCCCAACGGAAAGAGATGTGTTTGATTTGTTGATGAATGGATTTAATTATCAAGATATCGAGTCTATCCTAAAGTTGGATCGCAAACAACTATATAACTATGTTAATCGTATTCGGAGTAAATTAAAGAAGTGTTTATAAGACATTTCTTTTTTCTTTACAGTAAAAGTGTATAATTTTAAATATTTTGGCTTGACTTTTCTTTTTGGTGGTGCAAAAAAAAAAAAAAAAAATGGTAAAATTGTTGGAGAGAGTATAACTAATAAAAGTCAAGTACTTTTTAATGTTTATAGATAAATTGGTAATAAAACCACGCCAA
>CAZWKF010000044.1:0-11718 GCA_964634785.1 uncultured Muribaculaceae bacterium | reverse complement strand
ACCCATATTGGGAGAAAAAACTATTTCGATCTTTTTTCATCATATCACTCCTTACTTTAGTATATGATGAAAAGATATTTGTGTTAAAGGAGAATGTAGTATGAGACTTAGAAATGTGAAAAACGCAGAAAGTAAAGTAAACAGTAGTGAATATGTCATTACGAATCCGAAAAAATATAGGGGAGTATTTAAAACTCTTTTTAAAGAAGAAAAACCACTTTCACTAGAAATTGGGATGGGAAAGGGAGACTTTCTTATTGGCATGGCAAAGAGGTGCCCGGATGTCAATTTTATTGGCATTGAAAGATATCCGTCCGTTATTTTAAGGGCTGTACAAAAGTTAGAAAAAGAGGATTTGCCTAATGTAAAACTTATCTGTATGGATGCTAGAGAGATTGATGAAGTGTTTGATCATGAAATATCTACTCTTTATCTTAATTTTTCAGATCCATGGCCTAAGACAAAACATGCGAAAAGAAGACTTACCAGTGATATTTTTATGGATAAGTATGAAAATATCTATAAAGATCGAGGACGAATTATTCAAAAGACCGATAATATTGATTTATTTGCCTATTCCATTGAACAACTCTCAAAACATGACTATATGTTAGAAAAGGTAACGCTTAACCTTGCGAAGACGGATTTATTTAATGTTGAAACAGAATATGAACAAAAATTTAAAAAGTTAGGAGCAAAGATTAACTATGTGGAAGCTGTAAAGCGACCAAAAAAATAGTTGATTTTTTTCTTCTTATGGTATAATTAAAAATAATAGGAGTGATGTTTACTTATAAGTATTCCCAAAATAAATGGAATCTGTTATAATAGTAATGATGAAAAAGTAGGTGTAAAAATGAAAAAGTTAATTTTGTCTTTCTTCATTTTGATATTATTAACAGGTTGCGTACGAATTAAAACCGCCAGTATTGATGAGATTGTACGTACGACAATAAATGGAAAATATGCTTTATATAATCATGTTAATCGTGGTTATAAGTATTATTTACCGAGAGAACTTAGTGTCAGTGAGAGTGAGTATCGCAATGAAGTATTAAAAAGTAAATATTATGATTATTATTTATATGTTGACTTAGTGCGTTATAATAAAAAAATACCAGAAAAAGTCGAGAAGAAAAGCAATCTATATTACAGTCAAGTATTTGATAGGGATGGAAAATTAGGTGCTTTACATATTAAAGAGATGGATAACGATGATTATCTAATTTCTGCAAGTTATCATTATGCAAGTATAGAAGTGAGAGTAAGAAAAAGAGATATTAATCAAGCAACTGCCAATGCAATGGTAATTCTATCTTCTATTCAATATAATGATCGTGTAATTGAAAATTTGCTAAAAGAAGATAAGCTTAATTCTACAGAAGAAAGTGTCGAAGTTTTTGATGATGATTTAAAGAAAGAAGATTATTTGGATGTAGGAGATAATGAAGAAGAGGATGATGATACCTATTATGATCCAGATAGAATTAAGTAAGAAATCGAAAGGAATGAGAATTAATGGGATTAATGGATAAAATGAAAAAAATTCTATTCGATGAAGAGGACATAGAAGTACCTGTTACGAGTGATGAATTACCAGAAAGAAAGCCAAAGAGAGTAGAGACACCTCAAAAGAAAGAGAGTAAAGTTTCTACAGGATTTATAGATTATCATCATGATGAGGTTGAAGAGGAAGATACTATAAAGGAAATTGTCGTGCCAAAGGAAGAAAAAGAGGAAAAAAAGGAAGAACTTATCGAAACACCTACACCAAAACTTCGCTTTCCTGTAGATGATTTTGATATCCCTGATGAAGAAATTCTTTCAAGAACATCGAGAAGCTTTTCAAGAGAGCATGTAGAAGAAGAACCAAAAAGTGTCAAAAAAGATTTTGATGAACTCTCTCGCTATTTTGATAAGCCAACAAAAAAGGAACCTAAAAAAGAAGAACCTATTTTTAAAAAAATAAGTTCAAATGAGGGAGTAGAAACTGGAAAAAAACCATTCCAGGTGACACCAATTATCTCTCCTGTATTTGGTATTTTGGATAAGAATTATAAACCTGAAGAAATTCCCAATAAAAGAGAAGTAATTAATAAGGTCAATAATGGAGTTAAAAAAGAAAGACAATTTGGGCCTGTGAGTTATAATGATGAACCATTACCAAAACCACATACATATAGAGTGGGTGAAGAAAAACCATTAAAAGAGGAATTAGTAGAGTTAAATACGACGATTTCTGAGTTAATTCAAGATTCTGTTACCACTGAAGATGTGAAAGAAGAAACGGCATATACAAGAGAAGAAAGAAGAGAAAAAACTCCTATTCAAGAGGAAGTTATTGAAGATGATCCAATCATTGAAACAGAAAACTATGATGAATTAGATGATAGTATAGAAAAGGCCTATGAGGGGAATAATAGAATAGAGGATGCATTTGAAGCAACCAGCGAATTTAATGAAATTCGTGAGAATGATAATACATTAGAAGACCTTGATGAGATTCCCGATGATGAACATTTAGATGATACAATTGAAACCGATTTGTTTAACTTGATTGATTCAATGTATAAATCAGATTCGGATGATTCGGAGGGAGAAGACGAAGAATGACTATGTTAGAGACCGTATTACCCGTTGTTATCAATATACTCCTCATCATTTTACTAGTAGTGGGGATTATTTTAGTCATTAAGTGCATATATGTTATTGATAAGACGAAAGCCATTTTACAGAATGTCGAAGACAAAGTAAACAGTTTAAATGCTTTCTTCTCAATCATTGACTTAGTAAATACGAAAATAGCCCTTATTACCGATAAAGTGGCTTCGCTTATTGAATCTCTTTTAACGAAATTATTTAATCGAAAAGAGAGCGAAGAACAAGAAGACGAATAATGTTTGAATATAGAAAGGAAAAGGATAAAATGAGTAAGAAAAAAAGTGGTATTGGAAAGATGTTAGTAGGAGTTGGAATTGGTGCTGGATTAGGTATGCTACTTGCTCCTAAAAGTGGAAAAGAAACACGCAAAGACATTAAAAACCAAGCAGATAAGATGGTAAAGAAAGTAAAAGATATTGATTTAAACCAAGTAAAAGAGGATTTAATGAAAGACTTTGAAAAGTTTAAAAAAGAACTTGCTGATATGGATGCTGAAAAGGCAAAGAAGCTTGCCAAGCAAAAGGGGAAGGAACTCGCTGATAAAGCCAATGAATTAATGGAGTTAGCGAAGGAAAAAGGTATGCCAGTAGTTGAAAAGGCAGCAAAAGATATGAAAAAGAAATTATCTGATGTATTAGCTGACTGGTCAGAGAAATTGGACGACTAGCCTATGAATATCATCAATGGAGTAAATTATAATCATGAATTTACGAATCATGCAAAAAGAATAAAATGTATCCGAGAAGTAAATATACCTGAAAAATTAAGAAAGCCGAAACGTGATTCGCACCAAGAAAAGCATAATCAGGAGAAGCATGACCAAAAGAAAGAACAATTTAATCAGTTATTAAAGAAAAGTTTAATTCATGAAGAAGTACCAATTGATGTAGTAAAAAACATAGATATAGTAGATGAAGAGGAACGACTAAAGGGTGAATATCAAAAAGTGATTGATGTCTATCTTCGTTCACTTCAAGAATACCAGTCCTATATTCATCATGAAGATTCAAAAGAATATACATATGCAAAGAGTTCACAAAGAAAGTGAACTTTTTTATGTGTCAACCAACTGTACAAATTGAATAAAAAAGGGATTGACAAAAGAGTTTAGGGGTGCAAAAAAAAAAAATGGTAAAATTGAAGTAGGATGGTATGTCCTACTGGAGGATACTTATGAGAAATAAGAGATTTATAATGATAGTAATGATAACTTTAATGGTGGTTGGTTTTGCTACAGTCAGTGCTACTTTAATTATCAAAGGTAATACAAGTGTTGCTACAAAGAGTGAAGACTTTGATGTGTATTTTTCTGATGCGTATATCGATGGATTTCAAGTATTAGATGTCATAAGTGAAGATAAGAAAACCATTACCTATGAAACGAATAAACTCTCAATAAAGGGAGAAAACTCTGTTTTAGATTATGAAGTGACAAATGCATCAACACAGTATGATGCAAAAGTGAAAATGAATTGTATTCCAACAGAAGATGAATGGATTAGTGTAGAAGCGATTCAAGAAAATGAAGTTATTGAATCAAGAAATAAAGAAGCCGGAAAAATTAAAGTTACGTTAAAGAATACAGCCTTAGAAGAAAAAAGAATTGCCTTTAAATGTACATTAAATATGAGTGCAGTGGATAGAGAAAGTATAAAAGAAAATGAAATCTCTCCAGTAGAAATACAAGGAAAAATATGGGAATTTTCTTTTACAGGAAGTGAACAAACTTTACCAATCAAAACCACTGGAACCTACAAATTAGAAGTATGGGGAGCACAAGGGGGAAATTCTCCTAATATCTCAGGCGGATATGGAGCCTATGCAACTGGAAATATTGTTTTGACTAAGGAAACTCCTCTTTATATTTACGTTGGAGGCGCTGGATATGGGGATGGAACTCATACCTATCAAGCTGGCGGATTCAATGGTGGTGGAGATGCGATTCCAGATGGAGACTCTAATACTATACAAGCTTCAGGCGGAGGAGCAACGCACATTTCTGTAAGAAAAAATTTATTAAAAGATTTAGAATCTTATAAGGAGGATGTTCTAATTGTTGCATCAGGTGGGGCGGGAAGTGGAAGTAATGCTGTAGTTGGCGGAGTTTCAGCTGGCTCCGGTGGAGGTATAAAAGGAAATGATGGAGCAAAATATATAGAAGGTAGTCAGTATAGTCAAGGATTAGGTGGAACACAAAGTAAAGGAGGAGGAACAATTTGCCCTTTTTGCTCGAGTAATCAATATAATCTTAGTGGATCTTTTGGACAAGGAGCTTCAACCGTTTATGGTGGAGCTGGAGGAGGATATTATGGGGGAGGAGCTGCAAGTCTTAGCAGTGGAGGAGGTTCTTCTTACATAGATAATCCTCTTTTAACAGAAAAAAGTATGGCATGTTTTGAATGTGCTACCTCAGATGAAGAAAGTACAAAGACCATTTCGGTAAATGCTGTCTCAGAAGAAGCATTACCTAATACGGCAAAATCTGGTAATGGTTATGCGAAAATCACGTACTTAGGAAAATAAGTTATCTTAAAATGATGACTTTTTTTTATTGCCTGACAAATTTCGACAAGAACTTTGAAAAATTTTTGCTATATTTGCTATACTAGACCATAAATTCATTGCCAATTAAGTAAGTAGTGAAAGATCACCTTTAACCTATAAAATCCTCCAAATTTGCCTAAAATGTTAAGGAAACTTGTATAAAAAGGGTTGACTTTTCATATATACATGGTATAATCAAATTGTTTTAAAAAGGAAAGCGATGGTTCCACATCCACCTGAGAGGTAGTAAGTTACCCTAGGTTAAAAGCCAATGAGAGAATAAAGATACTATTTTCAGGTTTTTAAAGTGGATACTATTGTATTCACTTTTTATAATTTATGGAGGTGCGTTGACATAGCAAACGTAAACAAGAAAAATGATGATTTACCTATCAATGAGAAAATAAGAGTTCCAGAACTTATGGTCATTGGTCCAAATGGAGAACAAATGGGAACTAAGAAACTTCAGGATGCTTTAACAATCGCAAACTTTGCGGGCTTAGACTTAGTCTTAATGAATGCTGGAGCTGAAAGACCTGTTGCTAAAATTATGGACTATAACAAGTATAAGTATGAAAAGGTCAAAAAACAGAAAGAAGCTTTAAAGAAGCAAAGAGAGAGTAATAAAGATATGAAAGAATATCAACTTTCTTATAAAATTGATGTTGGTGACTTTGAAACAAGAAGAAGAAATGCTCAGAACTATTTGGAAAAAGGCCATAAGATAAAGGTAACGATGCGTTTTAAAGGACGTGAAATGGCTCATACAGATCGTGGAGAAGAAATCATGAGAAAATTTGCCGATGTTTTAAATGAATATTCGATCATTGAAAGTGAACCAAAACTTGAGGGACGTACAATGACTATGATACTCGCACCAAAAAAGGAAGTATAGGAGGATAATTATGCCAAAACAAAAATCACATAAAGCAAGTAAAAAAGTATTAAACAAACATAAAAGTGGTTTAATTACTTATAAGAAGAGTGGTGGAAATCACCAAACTGCAAAGGATTCAACAAAAGCAGTTAGACAAAGAAGAAAACAAGGACAATTAGCGAAAGGAATAGCTGACAGATTAAAAAATGTCATCTAATGGTGAGGTATTATGACAAGAGTTAAAGGTGGATCTGTTGCTAAAAACAGACGTAGAAAAGTATTAAAACAAGCCAAAGGATATTTTGGTTCAAAACACAGATTGTATAAGACTGCTCAAGAACAATTATTCCATAGTGGCGCTTATGCCTATCGTGATCGTAAACAAAATAAGAGAAATTTCAGAAAATTATGGATTACAAGAATCAATGCTGCATGCCGTATGAACGATATCAGCTATTCAAGATTTATCAATGGACTTTCTAAAGCAGGTGTTGAAATTAACCGTAAGATGCTTTCAGAAGTAGCTATTGATAATCCAAAACTATTTGCATCTTATGTTGCTATTGCAAAAGATGCTTTAGCAGGAAAGACAAATAAAAAGGAAGTAGAAAAAGCAAATAAAGAAGTGGCTGCTGCTCCTAAAGAAGAGGCAACTGATCTTTCTAAAGTAACAGTTGCTGAATTAAAAGAGATGGCAGAAGCAAATGGTATTGAAGTAACTTCTGCAATGAAAAAAGCAGATTTAATTGAAGCATTGAATAAATAAGAGCAAAAAAGCTCTTTTTATTTTTAAAATATTTAGATATAATAATAAAGAAGAAAGGTAGAGATATTTATGTTAGAAGGAAAAGTAGCAATTGTCACAGGAGGAACAAGAGGAATTGGCTTTGCCATTGTCAGAAAGTATTTAATGGAAGGTGCCAAAGTAGTTCTTTTTGGATCTAGAGAAGAAACAGTTGCAAAAGCAATAGAAGAATTAAAGAATGAAAATAAGGATTATGAAGTAAGAGGGTATGCTCCAGACTTAACCAATGAAGAAAGTGTAAGAGAAGTATTTGAGCATGTAAAAGAAGAATACGGACATATTGATATTCTTGCCAATAATGCAGGGATTTCTTCTTCAACACCATTACTTCAATATACAGAGGAAGAATATGATAAGATTGCTGATTTAAATATTAAATCTGTCTTTGTCTGTTCCAAGACAGCCGTTCCTTATTTAAAGGAAAGCAAAGGAGTTATTATCAATACAAGTTCTATGGTGAGTACTTATGGACAGCCAAGTGGTGTGATGTATCCTGCTAGTAAATTTGCTGTAAATGGTATTACCAAGTCATTATCACGTGAACTTGCACCATTCGGTATTCGTGTAAATGCAGTAGCTCCAGGAATTACAGAAACAGATATGGTTAAAAATTTGCCAAAAGAGATGATTGAACCATTGATTAAAACCATTCCTCTTGGACGTATTGGAACCCCAGAGGATATTGCTAATGCTTATCTTTTCTTAGCGAGTGATTTAGCAAGCTATATTACGGGAGCTATTCTTCCTGTAGATGGAGCAGCAAGAAGTTAATCTTCTTGTTCTTTTTTTAGAGGAATCTTATGAAAAGAATAAATTTGGATCATTTAAGACTCATTATGGCCATTTGTATTGTAGCGATTCATACCTATCCTTTGGTAAACTTTCATGTTTTACTTGATTATGGGATAACGCGTGTCTTATTTCGCGTCTGCGTACCTGTTTTTTTCATGATAACGGGATACTATTGTTTAAGTGAGGGAATAGATGAAAGAAAAAGACTTATAAGCTATACGAAAAAAATAAGTATGCTTTATCTTTTGAGTGTTTTGATTTACTTGCCCATTAATATTATCAATGGACATCTGGCAAGTCTTACTTTAGTGGGTATCGTAAAAGAACTCTTTATTACAGGAACAATGTATCATTTGTGGTATTTTCCTGCACTTTTATTAGGTCTTTGGTTTCTTTACTTCTTGTTTAAAAGGTTTCCCTCAAAAGCCATTTTTCCAATCGTCACTTTCCTTTACCTATTGGGACTTTTAGGAGATAGTTATTATGGTCTTTCTTTAAAAATGCCGCCTTTGTCCTTCTTTTATCAAGGAGTCTTTAAGGTCTTTGATTATGCTAGGAATGGACTTTTCTATGCTCCCTTATTCTTATATTTAGGTGTAGTGGTTAGAAAAAGAAGATGTCTACTCAAGAAAAAGACACATTTGGTCTCTCTTCTTCTTTCGCTTCTCTTTCTTTTATTAGAAGGTATGTTTTTATTGTTCTTAGGATTTCCTAAACACAATAGCATGTATGTTTATTTACCACTTGCTAGTTATTTTCTTTTTACTTATTTTCTACAATATGGAGAAGGGGAAAATAGGAGAATACGAAAGTGGGCACTATGGATTTATATACTTCATCCTTTAAGCATTCTTCTTATCAATAAAGGAGGCCATCTTTTAAACTTTCCTATTGAAAAATACAATCTTTTAAACTTCTTTCTCGTTCTTATCCTTACTTTTATATTTGTCTTTTTACTTGAATGGGGATTTGAAAAAGGAAAGAATGTTTTAATGAAAAAGCGCACATTTACTAAAAGTAGAGAACGTGATATACTATAGCAGAAAGAAGGAACTCGTAAATGGAAGAAAAATTAAATATTTATTATAAAGAAATCGCGCGTATTTTACTTGAGTATCGCGATATTGCTAAGAATTTTATTGACAAAGCATCCATTGCTTTATATAAAGGATACGAAGAGGGAAATGTTCTTTATCAAAATCCCAGATTTTATGAAATGTTAATGGTTACGCAAATATTTGCGCATACGCATTCCTTAAGCCCTTTTTTAAAAATTGATGCCGACTATTACTCGGAAATACTAAATGAATACATTGAAAACATCGATGATTCCATGACGCGAGTAATGGAAATTGATTTCACGATAGAAAAGATAGAAAAAGGGGAAGAAACGTCAAAAGAACTTACGACCCTTTATCAAGCATTTCATCATCTTACTGCGATTAATCGCGAAGGTTGGGTAAGTAGTGGTGTTAGTAAAGAATATCAAGAAAATGATGCCGAGCATACCATGCAGCTATTGCTCTTTATCTCTGCTTTCTTTAGAGGAATGAAGCCTAATCTTGATTTCTCTAAAGTCTTTATGTCTGCCCTTATTCATGAAGTAGGTGAAAGTAAGGCTGGAGATGTAATAGATAACGGCAGCGAAGAACATCGCCTCCAAGGAGAGATAGAAGAAGTATTTATTAACGCTTTGTTCTCCCCATTAGCGTATGGAGAAGAACTTATTACCCTTTGGCATAAGTTTGAACATAAGTTAACAGAAGAAGCAAAAGCCTGTTACCAAGCAGATAAATTAGATGCTGTTTTAAAAGCCGGTGTTTTAGATGAAGTATCCAATGTACATACATTGTTTGATGAATTTTCAAGTTATGAAGTAGGAAGAAACATGTTTGATAACAGTGTCTTTGAATCCGTATTCTTAAAAGCGATGGAGATAAATAAACCAAAAATAATAAAATAAAGATAGGGGATGTTTATGCTACAAGTTGATCATTTAACCGTAAGTATTGAAGGAAAAGTCATTCTTAAAGATTTCACACTTCATATAAAAAAGGGTGAAATTGCTTGCCTGATGGGACCAAATGGAATTGGCAAAAGTACGATTTGTAAAGTGTTAATGGGTGATCCAAATTACAAGATAGAATCCGGAAGTATTACCTATAAGGGAGAAGACTTACTTTCCCTAGATGTCGTCGAAAGAAGTAAAAGAGGCATCTATTTAGTGAGTCAAAATCCTATTTCGATTGAAGGAGTGACCAATGCCGAAATGCTTCGTGCAGCTCTAGAAAGTAGAACGGGAGAAAAATCAAACTTCTTTGAATTTAATAAGAAAGCCAAGGCGATTTGTGAAAAGCTAGATATCCCTGTAGAATTTATTCATCGGGGAATTAATGAGGGAATGAGCGGTGGTGAAAAGAAGAAAAACGAACTATTACACCTCTATATTCTAGAACCTGATTTTATTCTCTTAGATGAACTTGACAGTGGCCTTGATATCGATAGTTTAAAAACATTAGCAGAATCTTTAAATGAGTATATGACAGAAGATAAAACAATGCTAATTATTACGCATCATATTTCCATCTTAGAATATCTTCATCCTGATACGGTTCATATTTTAAAAAATGGCCATATTGTAAAGTCGGGGGATTATGATTTAGCAAAGCAAATTGAGGCAGATGGCTTTAGTACTTATGAAGTGTGTGAAGAGGGGTATCATGAATAAACTACTAGTGGATGGGAGTATAAAAAAACTCGAAGAAGGAACTAGTGAAGTAGAGGTAAAGGGAAACAGTGTATTGTATCTTATTCATCATAAAGAGGTAAATTTAAAAATCTATTTAGAAGAAAGTGCCACCTTAACGGTTTATGATTTTTGTTTAAATGGAGAAAATAAAAAAATTGAAATTTATCAAAAGGGGCATTCAAAAGTATCTTATATCCATAGCTTTAAAGCAAATAAAGACTATCATTTTTCTTATCTTGTAAATCTAGAGGGAATGGAGAATGTAAATAACATTTATATTCGTGGGGTATCTAAATCAGAGGCATTCTTAGATGTCGAAGGAAATGTGTTAGAAGGAACCAAAAACAATGAATTAAACGAAGATATTAAAATCTTGACAGTGGGAGGAAGTGCTACTGTTTCACCTATTTTAAATGTTGGTGCTTTGGAAACTTTAGCCAATCATACAACAGCCATTTCCAATATAAGAGAGGATGAACTCTTTTATTTCCTTAGTAAAGGAATTGATGAATTGGAAGCAATGAAATTAATTGAAAATAGTTACCTCTATGGATTGTTCAAAAATACGGAATTTTTTAATATGATTAAGTAAGGAGGTGACCTCTTTGAATAGAGAAGATTACCCAATGTTAAAACAAAATATTATTTATTTTGATAATGGGGCAACGACTTTTAAACCTCAATGTGTCATTGACGCGATAAGGGATTACTATGAAAATTATTCTGCGAATGCTCATCGAGGAGACTATGAGATTAGTTATAAAGTAGATGTAGCATATGAAAGTGTTCGTGATAAAGTAGCTAAATTTATCAATGCGAATCGCAATGAAGTGGTCTTTACAAGTGGGGCTACTGAATCGCTCAATTTTATCGTGAATGGTTTTTTTGCTGAAAATTTAGAGGCAGGCGATGAAGTTTTAATTACGCTATCAGAACATGCAAGTAATGTTCTTCCATGGTTTCGTCTTGCTAAAACGAGAGGAATTATTGTACGCTATATTGAATTAGATGCAAACTTGCATATTACTTTAAATCAGGTTAAAAAAGCGATTACACCAAATACAAAAGTCATTAGTATTGCAGGTATCACCAATGTTGTGGGGGATGAAAGACCGATAAAGGAAATTTGTGAATTTGCTCATCAAAATAACATATTTGTTGTTGTCGATGGTGCTCAAAGTGTTCCACATATGAAAACCGATGTCAAAGAAATGGACTGTGACTTCTTAGCATTCTCTGCTCATAAAATGTGTGGGCCAACAGGAGTAGGTGTTCTTTATGGAAAGTATG
>CAZWKF010000043.1:0-11822 GCA_964634785.1 uncultured Muribaculaceae bacterium | reverse complement strand
GATTATTGGCCAAATCTTGAAGCTTGTCATATTGCACGACTTGAATAAAAAAGATTCGTACTATGATGAGTAAAAAAAGAAGTAATACCACTGCAAAAATAATCAATACACGACTTTTAAAATGATCTTGAAACATAATTTTTTTCTCCTTATCTCATATGTATGCCCAAAAAAAAAGAAAAGAAGTTTTTCTAATCGAATAATTCAATAATTGTATAAATAGTTTTTATTGTATCTTCATACGTAATATCTTTTGCATAGATGAGTTTTTTACTATAATTTATAAAAAGTTCTTTTAACACAACACTATTTTTAATAATTTCAAATATTTCAATCAAATAGTTCTTTTCATAATTTGTATTTCTGTTTTCAAAAGTTCTTTTTATGGCTTTTATTAAAATATCTTTATTAATATTATCAATATAATAATTTACTAAAACATAAATATCATAAAAATCTTTAGCTCTCGTAGTCGTAATATTTTTACTAATAATTGCATCAAATTTTTCTGCTATTATGGTTTCAACAGTATAGGCCATAATATTAATCTCTCTTTCTTCGAAAATAGAATTGTATTTATATTCTATTTCTCTAGGTGTAATCACATCTCCTGTAGTTATTTCAATAAAGAAATTTGTTCTAATTTTTTCGAAAGTTCCTTTAACATTTATTCTAAACCCGCCATACTCATCTTCCAACTATAGATAGTATTTCGTCAAAGATATTTCTTATAGACTCCACATCTAGGGGTAAACTTTTTAAAATTGCATCAATGTCTTTTGTAGTTCTCATATCACTTCCTATAATAGATGAAAGTAGAACTCCACCTTTTAAAATAATATTATCTCGATATCTGCTTTTTTCAAGTCGCATTAATACATGTTCAAAGAAAAACATTTGATGAAGATGTAAAGCTATATCATTACTGCCCTTTGCACGTTTTTTAATAATAGCATTAAGTTTATCACTATTCATTATAAAATCACCCTCATAATTTCAACTACTTCTTTTTCAATATTTAGTTTCTTAGAATATTTTGCTAGTTTTAACAGATCTTTATCCTTTCTTTCAGCATACCACTTTAATGCTTTAGTATAAATCTCTTTATCCATATGTTTATTATCCTTAATAATATCACAAATCGTTCTTTCAACATCATAACATTTTACCTCCATACCTAATGGAGACTTAATTGTTTCTAACCCGAGATTTAAAAGGCTATTGTCTACATAATGAAGAGATACAGAAGCGATATTCTGCAAAGGTCCTCCATAGCCTCTTGGTACAGTAATGTCAAAGTAAAGAGGAGTTCTATCAGACAAATTATGAAGAAATAAAGCTGTCGTATATGAAAATATTGCTTTTTGACTTTTAGAAATAATTTTATAGTAATCATCATCAATAGTATTAGGCAAAGAATAATACCCCATTGAGACTCTTTCCAATTTTCCCTTATCACACAACCTTTTCAAAGCCATCTTATTTAATTTATTATCAACAACCTCTTTTGTCGTAATATATCCACCATTTTTTTCTGCCAATTTTAAAACTTTTTCTAAATCACTCATATTATACCTCACTAATTAAGATTATACACTATCTATAACAAAAATAAATAGTTTCGTTACTTTTTTAATTATTTTTTTAAAATTTTAATTAAAAAAGTAACGAAGTTTGTTTTTTAATACTATTTACAAAAAAAATCATGTTGCTTTTGCTCGTATTTTTCAATTTTTATGCGTTATTTTGCAACAAAAATGACGAACTTTTAAGTCGCCATTAAACGTTATCTATTATGAGGTCCTCTACCATGATTGAGTTCTCTATTTCCATCAATTGTAAATATTCCATTTAAAGGAAATGAAGAGACTTTTTCTTGATTTATAAATAGTTCAATCGTATCCTTCTTTTGTAATTCAGCACTTGAAAAGACAACCGAATTAAAAGACTTATTTGAAGATATTTTATAGAGTTCTTTACCATCACTCGTCTTTATTTGTAGTTCTCCTTGCATCATTCTTTCATAATTTGATAAGAATCCCACTTGTTTTGAATTTTCGGAAATTCCCTGTGCCATTCCACTACTTCCAAGGGCAAGTAATGTGCCGCCATTCATCTTGAATTCACCATCATAATCAAGAGCCCCATTTCCACTATTTTCTGGGCCTTCAATAATTAAAGCTCCCCCATTCATTTCAATATTCCCATTGACATCAATACCATCGCCATTTGCTTTTATATGAATATTTCCATTTTGAAGGAGAAGTTGACTCGCTCCCTTTTCCCTAGGAGAAGTTGGTTTATCCCCTGCAGCATTTATCCCATCATCTTCTGAAGAAAGGGAAATGGTTCCTCCTTTTATCTCTATAACATCTGCTTCTAATCCTTCATAAGAGTTAAGAATATCGATATTTCCATCTTTAATCAATAAGGTATTTTTTGCATGAAGTGCATCGTCTCCTGAGGAAATAGTCACGTTTATTTTCTCAACAGTTAGATTATTTCGTGCATGAATCGCATCATCCGTCGTCGTAAGTTTATAAGTTCCCGCTTTCATCGTGATATCTTCACCCTTTAAGCCTTTTGAGGAACTCTTATTTTCATCCTGATGAACACCTATCACATTACCCGTTGTTTCGATATCAAAGATTCCCTTTTCAATCCATAAGGAAGAAGAAGTTTGAATTCCATCTAACTTACTTTTAATTGTAAATTCGCCATCTCTTACAAGCATAAATCCACGAGCTTTATCTTTCTTATTTTCTACTTTAATCCCGTTCTTTTCTGAAGTAATCTCAATATTTCCCGTTACAACTTCAAAGGAATCTTCAGCATCAATGCCATCATCTTTTGAGCTTATTTGGATATGCCCACTTATGACCTTTAAATCTTTTTTGGTACGTATTCCCACTTCATAGCTTCCCTTAACAGAAAGACTACCATCTCCAGAAAAAATTAGATCATCTTTACTATAAATACAGGCATTCACTTTCCCTAAACCCAAATAAACGGCACTGTCAGAAACTTGATTTTCGCCCTTCAATTCAATCTCAACCTTTTTAGCATTCTCAACATAGAGAGCAGGTCCATTGTTACTTTGAATTGAAATTCCATCAAAAATAAGTTTGACGAATCCCTCTGTATTGATGTGAATATTTCCCTCACTCAGATTTCCTGTCAGATGATAAACGCCTGCATGTGTTAGAGTTACACTGTTCGTTAAAGAGAGTTCTTCTGTTTTAAAGTCACTCCAGTCAATATCTTCAATGCGACTTGCAGGCATACTAACACTTCTTTTAGAATCCGTCTTTTTGTTCGTTATAAAAAAGCAAGCAAAAAGGACGACAAAAAGCGTGATAATACTTAGGATAATTCCAATTTTTATCTTCCGTTTTTCCATATGTCCTCCTAAAATTCTCTTTCACTCATAATGTGAGATAACATTACTTTTAAATTTCCATTGCGAATGCGAAGTGCATCGATAAACTCTTTTTCATTAGTCTCTTTTTTCAAAACAACGGCGTACTCAAGTTCAAACATACTACCAAGATTAATCGTTTTTACTTGTAACAATTCAGAACTTTTCGTATATTTCTTTAATAAATCATCAAAGATTTCTGTATAGTCTAAATCTTCGGGAACGACAATCTTAAGTGTCCTTTCATAGCGGTTATTATCATAAAATGTCATTTTGCTTAAAATGGTTAAAAGAAAACAACCTAGAATCGTGATAATTCCTCCAAGTAAGACATATCCAAGTCCTGTAGCAAGACCAATCACCATCGCAAAGAAAATCATCAAGATTTCACGGCTTGTTCCAAGAGCACTTCTAAATCTTACGAGTCCGAATGTTCCTGCAATCGCGATTGATAGGCCAATATTATTGTTGATTAATAATATAACATACTGTGTAATTAAGGGGAGCAATGTAAGAGTCATAAGAAAATTCTTATTGGTACGGCTTGTCCATTTGTGGGTAAATCCAAGAACTAAACCAAAGACAATAGAACAAATGGTACAAAGTAAGATAATCCCTCCATTCATCGTATTTTGTGTACTATATAATAAACTATTTAACATACTTCTTCTTCCTTTCTCTTTTTATAAATACTTCCTACTTTTGAAAATGAAGTGGGATATATTTGATAGTCTGCTAATGTTTTCGTAAGCCAAAGGGGCATTGCATCGAGTACTTTTATTTCCATGATGTATGTTTTTTCTTCAAAATAAGGTGTTCCCTCATCTCCTAATTCTAATCGTAAGTCATGACTACGACTGCGTAAATTTTGATCAATCGTAATTCTCAAGTGAGGATTCTCAATTCCTCTATAACTTAAACGATCATAAGAGACAAAATAGACAGGTTTTAAGTGAAAAAAGTGAAAATAATAATCGATTTCTTTCATAATTTGATGATTTTCCATCATTCCCTTTTCATAATACTGATAGAAATCCTTTAGTTTTATCTTAATTCTTCGCTTTCCAACAATATTATTGACTTTATCTTTAATTTCTAAAAATACATCATCTTCTAAAGTCGGAACACCATAACTGCGAAGACGTATTTTTTCTTTGAATGTCGGCTTTTCCATTGAATGTACAATTACATCGCGATTTTCATTGTCAAAGTAGATGTTTAATATCTTGCTTTCATAATAAACGTCAGGCTCAATGTATGCTTTTATCTTAGCAAAAAAGCGATTCTTCTGTTCTTCTGTTAACAGATATTTTTCCTCTACCCTGCGAAATACATTTTCGTTCATTGTGTCCCTCCTTTCTTAACTTTATCATTTCTTTATGCTTTTTTTGTGAAAAACTTTTTTATCATGACGAGTATTGTCAACCCTAAGAAGATAAGGGATGCTAGGAAATAAATCTCGACATACTCATTTGTCGTACCATAGATATCTAATATTCCCTTTATATACATCCCAATGATGAAGCATGCAACACTCGAATTATAGAAACGATAAGACCACTTGGTATGTCCTTTTCCTATAAGTGAGGTAATAAAAATACCTGCAATAAGGGTTACAACACCAGGATACATCATATAAGGAGAATAAACTTCATGAGAAAATTGTTCATAGACATAGGAGAAGATTCCACAGAAAATGGAAATACATAAATAAATGATATTATTCTTTTTAATAGCCAATGTAGACAATGTCGCTCACCTTTCTTTCTTTGATATTTTTTCCATCATGAGTAGGAGTATTGATGACTTCTCCATTAAAGTATAAAGTACTTGATCCCCCACCATCTAAATTATAAGCATGTAATACATCATATTTTTGTAAGAACTTCGCAAGTTCATAAAGAGAAAGTCCCTTACTTTTCTTGGTACGTCCATCAGAGACTAAGAAAAGATAATGATTATTTTCTAGGATAGCAATCGCTGTACGTGGATTTGTCGCACGAGCTTTGGCAACTTCCTCGTATTTTGTCACTTGAATCTCCCCATCTTTAATTAAAGCAGGACCAAATGATAATACTTCTTTGGCATCAAGGACTTCATCAAGTGGTGTTTTACTTTCTTCAATAATTTCAAATGAACCATCTGTTTTTATCACTAAGTCACTTTGATTTCTTTTCGCTGATTTACGATACACTTTATAATTTCTTAAGACATATCCTCTTTCTTGTACACCATAGAAGTCTCCATTGATTGCCAAAATAGCATCATGATCTTTGGCTATCTTAGAAGTGACTTCAGAGACATTCTTCCCATAGGTATTCTTGGCAAATGCGGTTTTTAAATACTCTACGGAAGAAACTTTTACGTCAACTAGATAGATATCGGTCTGTTTTTCCCTAATTCTTTCTAAGTTGATTTCAATATTTTCGTCTTTATAAGAATTCTCTGTTATCTTTACTTCTTTTTCTTTTGGCTTTTCTTGCTTGTCTTTTGGCTCTTCTTCTACTACTGTATAGGAACGAGTTAAAACAAAAGTATCAAGTAGTACATACACTGTAAAAGAACAAAGACATAAACTAAAGAGAATTGTATAGATCCATTTTTTCATTTCTTTCCTCCTAAAATACAAAGCGTCTCTGTACGATATAGCTCACAACAGATAAGCCTATTTCAATCAATAATTTCATCACAAATTTATTAAGTCCCAAAACTTGTACAAATAAGTAAAGAAGACTTGTATTCACAATCAGAATAAAGAGAGCCAATCCATAGTATTTAAGGATAGATTTCCCTACTTTGCGTTCATCTTTAAAGACCATCTTTTTATTCATTGAATAATTGCAGATGGAACTGATAATGCGGGCTGTAATATTCGCTGTTATCACACTCTTAAAGAGAACTGTTCCCAAACAATAAAGAATATAATCGATAATAAAAGAGATAAAGGAAGATGAGATAAACTTCACAATTTGCCCATAAACTAGAAGAGAATCTCTTAATACGTGAAAATGTGTACCTGAATTATTATCTTCATAGATGGTTTCAATGGTCTCCTCTTTTAACTCTATTCCCACCTTAGGTGCATCTAAAAGCATATTCATCTCATATTCAAAACGATCTCCTTTCACGTCAAGTAAAAAGGGAATTAAACCTACTTGAAATGCACGAAGTCCCGTTTGGGTATCGTATATATTCACTCCTGTTGAAAGACGGTATACGAAATGTGTTAGGGCATTTCCTATTTTACTCTTTATAGGTGTTTTTTCACTTCGTATCCGTTTTCCAAGAAATATTGTCTTTTCCTCTTTAGATGCTAAATCTAAAAGTCTTTTGGCATCTTTTACCGTATGTTGTCCATCACTGTCCATTGTTACAACAACACCATCTTGATAATGCTCTTTAATATATAAAAATCCCGTTTTTAAAGCATATCCTTTTCCTCTATTTTGTGAGTATGATAAATACGTACACATCTTTTTACAAGCCGTAAAGATTGGTTCATATCTTTTATCACTCCCATCATTTACAAGGATAATTTCTAACCCTTCTTTATAAAGAGATTCAATAATAGAAATAAGTCTCTCATTTGGTTCATAAGAGGGAATTAACACGATTCTTTTCATATTGCCTCCTAATTTTTTTCATAGTGGAAAGAGACTGTAATCTGATTATAGTTCCATCTTTTATAAGAGGATGTCGTTCTCTTTTTCCACTCTATTTTTTCTTCCTTCATATCTTCTGTACAAGTGAAGGTCTTTAAGTTTGTCTTTTTATTTTCTTTCACACCATAAATGGTAATCTTTTTACCTATATCTTCTTTTTGAAGACGTATTGGCTCTTTCGTTATCACTTGTTCTTCTTTGCCTTCAATCTCATAAACATATTGATCATACGTTACATACTCTTTTTCATACCAAGAAATTCGGGTACTATAACTATTTTTTAAAATACGCATTGAGTCACGATAGCCTTTATCATCACTTCTCCATGGGCGAATAATTTGACTAGAAATCATTTTATTATAAGACCAACGATGGTAATTCATCACGATACTTCCATCCATTTTTTTATAGTAATCATCTAACCAATTACTTAAGCGTTTAAATGTTTCTAAATGATCTAGGAAAACTTGATCAACGAGTTTAGAAAAATACTCTTTTTTTAATAAACCACGATACCAATTATATGGCGTACGATAATTTAACCAACCATTTTCCGTTACATAGTAGTTTTTGATATTGCCATAGGTATAACTGCGATTCATCGTATTATCTAAATCCCATATGGGTCCAGCATAGATTTTTCCATCTTTCATATAAAGATAAGTACTTCCTCTACAAGCATCAAAGTTTAACGACAATTCTTGTGCCCAATAGAATTTAGCAAACGATTCTAAATCAATGACACTCGCCAACTCTTCTTCTTTGGTATTGGGATTTTTCATCAAATCTTCCATGTGATCCAATTTCTTTTTAATATCACTTTTCACTTTAGCTCTTTCAGAAGCGGAAAGTTTTGTTAAATCAGGATTATGAATAGTCATAAGATTTCCACTTTTAAGGCGAACTTGAGTTCCGTCGGGATGGTTTTCTAATTCAAATAAGTAGTCATTTTGATTATCTACTCGCGATTCATCTACTTCCACTTTACTTGTAATTAAATAGCTTCCCATATACTTCTGATTGATGTATAAATCTATGGGTCTATATTCAGGTGTATAGGAAAGGCCTAATTCTTTTGCTAACGTAAGAAAGAAAGCATTACGCGAAAGAGATCCATCAGGATAATTCGTAAGCAAAATCCACTTCTTCGCCTTTTTCATTCCCAAAATACTTTTACTTTCTGAAAGTTTTATACTAAATGGTTTCTTTTCTCTTAACCAAGTCGCATTTCCTCTTCCCTTTATAGAAGAGAGACTCACATCCATTATAGATCCATCTATACCTAAAATCTTAGATGTTGCCTCTTTCGATGTCTTATGTTTAGAATCTTTAATAATCTGTTGATAGGCAGCATCTCCACCCTTTATAGCAATCATCATACTATCAATCGTCGAAGAAGAGATGAAGACATGTACTTCTGTTTTCTTTTTTACATTCGTTTCAACAACAAGATAAAGCTCTTCCTGTTTAAATACATCCGTTATACTCGTATTATTAAGCTTTGTAAGAAACTTTTTTTCTTTATCATAAACGGAGATAATCGTTTCTTTTGCCGTCTTAAATTCAACATTTAACCTATCGCGTTTAAAATTGGCAGGCAAATAAAGATAATAGTCACTTTTACTGACATCTTTAAACCAAGACACTTTTTCTTCTGTTTCTATGTCTTGTACAAGCACATTATTTATATCTAACTTTTGATAAATTGTTTGGTCTTTTAAAGCTTCTAACTTATTTATATTCTCTACTACTTCTGGATGATGAACTTCTCTTTTGTCACTAGCCAACTGATGGTTCATAATTTTTGCTAAGAAAAAAACATTACTTAATAGCAATAAAATGACACATATTCCCTTTTTCATAAAAATCACTTCGATAATGTATTATATAGTAAAATAGACTATTTTTCAAGTTTTAACTAAGTTGAAGTGTAAATTTAATTTAGTTAATAGAAAAAACAGTAGTTTTTTATTGAACTACTGTTCCCTTTATAACATTAGAATTACTTGATTTAGTAGCAATCATTTTATCAACTAAATCAGAAGCATCTTCTGTATAATTGACTGTAATTTGTGATCCATCAGAGGTTGCGGAATGCACAAAAATAGAATCATATATTGTACAGTTTGTTCCTTTTATAGTTATGGTTGTTGTTAACTTATTGCAATTACTAAACATATACCACATATTCGTTACTTTGTTTGTATCAAAGTGACTCAAGTCTAAAAATTCTAATTTTTCACATCCAGAAAACATACTCTTCATACTGGTTACACTACTAGTATTAAAATTGCTTACATCCAAGTTTGTAAGACTACTACATTCTTGAAACATGTTCTCCATGCTGGTTACATTATTTGTTTTAAACCCATTTAAATTAAGAGTAGTTAACTTATTGCAACTATAAAACATCCCATACATATTTGTAACATTACTCGTATCAAATTTACTTAAATCTAGTGTCATTAAACTATTACACCCAGAAAATAGTTCTCTCATGCTCGTTACATTGCTTGTATTAAAATGGCTAATATTGAGACTGACTATTTTTTTACAACCAGAAAACATACCCGCCATTTTTTCAACATTGCTAGTATCAAAGTGACTCATATCCAGGTAAATCAAGTTACTACAACTCAAAAACATCTGAAACATATTCGTTACTTTGCTCGTATCAAAATGACTCAAATCTAGAGTCACTAAACTGTTGCAAAACTGAAACATCATTTCCATATTTGTAACGTTTCCCGTATCAAAATGATTTAAATCTAAAGTAGTTAAACTACTACAACTATGAAACATACTTGACATGCTTAATACTTTACTCGTATCAAATCCACTTACATCTAAACTTGTTAGGCTACTACATCCATTAAACATAGAATTCATTCTTGTTACTTTTTCTGTTTCTAAACTACTGACATCTAGTTTTGCTAGTTTACTACAATTTGAGAACATAGCAGTCATATCAGTTACTTTACTTGTATCTAAATATTCTAACCCATTTATATTTGTTACATTTGTAAAACCGTCAAATAAATACATAGAATCTGAATTGGCATTTACTCCTCCATTTTGACCAATATATAATTCTAGCATATCATCATTATCTTCATCTAATGTATAGGCTAAGATACTTCCATTCTCACTACTCGATACATCCCATGATTCTACTCCTTCAGGAACATTCTTTGTATCTTTTAATGTTATACTTTCTACTTTGCTTTTATCTAATGTATGTCCTAAATAAGTAGTTGAAGAATAGCCTGTTGTCCTTAAATAATCTACTTGCTCTTTATCTATACTCTCTCCACCAGCTTCTATTCTCTCTACAGCTCTTCCTGTTATTTCACAAGAGATATTCACTTCTGTTTCTTCAAATACACTTTTGATCACTGTAAGTGTTAACCTTCCACTTCTTATTTCTCTTGCTTTCAAGTCTTCTGTCGTATTAAACTTATTCTCTACTCGTAAGTATTCATTTCCTCCTGTACAGTTAATACTTATACTTGCATCATATTGTTTACTTGCATTCGTTACATCATACTCTAATACATACTTTTCATTGATCTTCGATAGTTCTGCTCTAAATGTTAGATGGGTCTTATCTTGAATAAGACTATTATTCTCAACTCCATCTTCTACTGCTTTAGAAAAATACACATCAAAATCAGGCTCGTTTGTTCCTATTCCAATTGTTCCGTTTAGATAAAGTGTTGTACTCACTGCTGCAAAACCTACTATCATAAAAAATACAGATAGGAACAATACTTTCTTTTGTACTCGCATAAAATCGCCTACTCTCTATTCAAATTTTACCATTTTTTTTTTTTTTTTTTTTGCACTCCTAAATTGTTTTGTCAAGCTAAATTATTTAAAATTATACACTTTTTCTGTAAACAAAAAAGGAACATTATATAGTCCCTCATTCTTTAATCAATTCCGATAAATAATTGATGTTTAAATTGCGGTATTTAATTTGTGTAATAATGAGCTTTACTTCACTTATCGATAGATTACTCTCTAAATAGATGAAAGTTCCTCCTTCTATTGTTTTCTTCTTCTCTGCCAAATTAGTATGATTGATTTTTATACTTGGATTTACTAAAAAATATTTTAATTCTTCACAGCTTTCACGATTGGACTTATTCACTAAACATATTTTATTATTTAATTTATTCTTTTTTAAATAGCCATTGAGTTTATAAAATGTTTCCTCATCTAAATTACCATTGATAAATTCACCATTTCCTTCAATTTGACTTTTATCTTTAATCACCTTTGTATATTTTATATTCTCTGATTCTAAATATTTCGCATGCTCATTACTTTCAATGATTAAAGCAACTTCATTTGTATGACTTGATTTTACAATCATTTTATCTAGATGATCATAAAGAGATATCTCGGGCTTAATATAATCATACACTAAAAAAGTTTCATTAAATTTACCAAATTCATTCATCTTTAAATACGATTCTCGCTCATTTAATTTTGACCCATTTTTTCCAGGAATAATGGTATCATCTTCGATAATCGCATTAACGGGCTCAACTGTTTCTACTTGTAAAGCCTTCACTTGTTTCATAATGGGACTCTTACTTTCTACAAAAAGAATCGCTTGATCGGAAAAATAAAATGAAAAGACCCCTAAACATATAACCAAAAGATATTTTAATTTTTTCATACATTCACCTTACTATACTGTATGTAAAGACATTAAAAAAATGACTTTGAATTCA
>CAZWKF010000042.1:0-12023 GCA_964634785.1 uncultured Muribaculaceae bacterium | reverse complement strand
CTGAAATTAATACCTTAAAAGAAAGTTCTAAAGAAAATGATGGTTATAAGGAAAAGTTCGAGGCTTTAGATAAGAAAATCAAAGATCAAGAATCCGAAGACCAAAAAAGAAAAGAAGATGAAGTATTAACTACTAACATCTTAAATTCATTTGGAGACAGAAAGTTTGCAAGTGAATACGCAAAAAACGGATTAATTGCTGATATCAAGTCAGAGTTAAGTAAGCCTGAAAATAAGGGTAAAGGAATAACGGATATCATCAATAATCTTACAAAAGATAAAGATGGTATTTTTTTAAATCCTAATAAGCCAGTTGATATGCCAGGCATGGGAAATATTTCTAATGAATTTACAAAAGAAATGTTTGATAAAATGGGATATAACGAAAGAATAAAATTTAAGCAATCAAATCCAGAACAATTTAAAGAATTTAATAAATAGAAAGAAGGAATTAAAATGAATGAAAATATTACAAAAATTGAAAATTTAATTGATCCAGAGGTCATGGCACCTATGATTAGTGCCAAAGTAGAAAAAGCAATTGTAGTAACTCCATTTGCAAAAATAGATACTACATTAGTAAATCAACCAGGTGATACTATCACAGTACCAAAATATGGTTATATTGGAGATGCTGAAGATGTTGCAGAAGGAGTAGAAGCTGGCACAGTAAAACTTACTGCAACAAAAAAAGACTATAAAGTTAAAAAAGCAGTAAAGGCTGTTACACTAACTGATGAATCAGTTTTAAGTGGATATGGTAATCCAGTAGGAGAAACAAATAACCAAGTAGGATTATCAATTGGTTCTAAAGTAGATCAAGATGCTATTGAAGAATTGCAAAGTGCACCATTAGTACATAAAGAAAGCAAAGCGATTTCTTATGAAGGTATTGTTGATGCTATCGATTTATTTAACGAAGAAGTAAATACTGATAAAGTTATGTTTATTTCTCCAAAACAAGTTACTACTTTAAGAAAGGATTCTAATTTCATTAGTGCTGATAAATATAATAACAATGTTATTATGAAAGGCGAAATTGGAATGGTAGCAAATGCAAGAATTGTTCCATCAAGAAGAGTTGTACTTGAAGAAAACTACAGTGCAGTAGAGGAGCCAAAAGTTGCTGAAAAAAATACTATCGGTTATTTAAAAACTACCGATACAGTTTTGACAGAAGGAAAAACTTACTATACAAAAGATACGGCCAAAACGTATTCTTGTCCAATCGTTCAATTAAATCCAGAAGAACAAACTGATGATGATACATCTGCTTTAACTATTTATCTAAAAAGAGATACTCAAGTAGAAACTGAAAGACATGCTAAAGCAGGAATTACTGATGTTGTTGCAAACAAACATTATGTTACAGCATTAACTGATGAGTCAAAAGTAGTAGTTGCTAAATTTACTGCATAATTAAAGAAAGAGAGGCACTTTTATGGATTTTAGTGAACAATATCTATTGTATAAAGAATATGAAGAGTTAAATGGTTTATTAGAAGAAGTGCCTTTTAATTTATTAGAATATGATGCTAGAAAAACATTAGATGAAAGAACTCAAGGAAGATTAACTAAATTAGATAATATCCCATATGAAGTTAAAATGTGTGTGTTTAAGATGATTGGTATTGAAGAAAAATATCAATCTCTTGAGGCACAAAATAAAGCAATTGTAAGTGAAAATACAGATGGCTATAGTGTTTCATATAGAAAATTAGAAAAGTCCGATATAGATACAAAAAAGCAAGAATTAGAAACTGCTATGAGGAAATACTTATCTAAATTAGAAGTAAATGGAATACCAGTACTTTATTTAGGAGTAACATCATGGTAGTTAACTCTAGTTTAACTGTTTTTCATAAAGAATTTGACAAAATAAATCGAGTAGAAATTTGGATAAGATCTAACTATGGGAGTAAAGATAACCCAAAAGTTTGGTTGAATGGTGGAAAAGGATCTTTTATTAATAAGGGATATGAAAATGCAAATGACATTCAAATTCGAATCCCTTATGATATTAATCCTAAATTAGACATAGATAATTTCAAATTAGGTGACATTATCATTCAAGGAAAGCTTGATTTTGATATTAAGTCACCAAAAGATTTATCAGATTATGAAACTTACAGTATTACATCTGTTTCAAATAATACGTTTGGAAATAACAAACACATTCATATAGGTGGGAAATAGTGACGGTTAAGTTCAAGCCAATAAATACTATTAAAACTAGATTAGGTATACAACAATGTGGACCAGTTCATAGTTTTTTTGCGGAAAGATGTAGGCAAAGAATGAATGCTAGATATGTCCCAGAAAAAGAAGGAAATTTAGTTGCAAATTCAAGAGTTGATAACAGTTGCAATATTGTATATGAATCGCCTTATGCTCATTATCAATATATAGGAAAACTATATGTAGATCCTAAGACTGAAAAAGGCGCATTTTATAATGAAAATTACGGTTTTTGGAGCAGACCTAATACAAAAAAGAAACCTACTGATATAGATCTAAAATATAGAAAAGCAGGTACTGGACCATATTGGGATAAAAAAATGGTTAGTTCTGAAATGAGTCAAATCGAAAAGGAAACTTCAGACTATATAAAAAGAGGGTGTAGATGATGAATATAGAAATAAAAGACTTGAGAATAACAAAATTACGTAAGTATCTGTTTAATATAATAGATACAATACTTAATAGTAGTGATTATCAAATAAATGCTAATATGTTGTCAAATGACATTAACAATTACTCTCTTGATAAAATTCCTACTGCTAGTACTGTCGAAAAATGGATAATTGGAACAGAAATTCATAAGGATATCTATTCGTTTAGAAGTCGAATGAACTATAGTCCTGCTGTTATCGATAATTTAAATAATGTTGGATTTTTTGAAATGTTTGAGAAAATAATATATTCTAATAACGAAAAAGGCATATTGCCAAAAATAGACGGTATTGAATCTATTGAGTGTTTGAACTGTGGAAGTATGAATAATGCAGAGGCAAATACTTGTGAGTTTGATATTCAGCTACAAATAAAATACAAAATAGGAGGCTTTTAATGAAACAAATAAGAGCAACTATTGATTTTACTTTAAGAGACAAAAAATATCTAAAAGGTAAGGAAGTAAAAGTAAATAGTAAAGAAGAGTTAATAAGATTAAATGAGCGAGGCTTTATAGAGCCTTTTTCTATTGCTGAAATACAAGAATTTGAAAAAGAAAAAAAGAAAGAAGGAAAAAAGAATGAATAGTGAATTAAAAATCCCAACGGGAATTGAAAAAATTGATAGAGATCAGTTTGCTACGTATTTAGATACAACTCCGAGCGAAACGAGTATGACTTATGCTTTACTTGGAATTGGAATTACTGATTATGGAATTGAGTATAATCCTCAAGTAGATAGTGAAAAGTGGATAGTTGAAAAAAATGCTAGAAATGACCATTCATCTAATCAAAAACAAGGAAGTGTTTCTCAAAAGTGTTATAAGGGAGATCCTTTATTTGAATTTATTGAAAAAGGAAGAGGGGTCTTGAATTACCGTACTCACATCCTAGATATTGACAGATGGAAAGGAACTAGTGGAGTATATCCTGCTGAATTAAGTGATGGAAAAATTGTAATCACTAAATTTATGGGAGAAGAGGGAGTTATTGAATACGATTTATATTATGATGGT
This sequence comes from uncultured Muribaculaceae bacterium, assembly GCA_964634785.1. Classification (GTDB taxonomy): domain Bacteria; phylum Bacillota_I; class Bacilli_A; order RF39; family UBA660; genus CAG-582. The sequence goes on along the minus strand of CAZWKF010000042.1, from coordinate 8,336 downwards.
GATCCTAAAAAAGGAAGTGTTTCCTTTGCAAACGGAGTTCCAACTTTTACACCATCCGCAGATTAATTAGAGTTAGGGGAAACCTTAACTCTTTTTTACTATTATTTTTATTAAATAGAAAGAAGAGATATAATGCAAGACTTTATACAATTAAGAAAAAATGACATATTGAAAATTGGAATCAAAGATAGTGAAGGAAATGATACAGGAGAATACTTAACTTTTGATTTAGAAGATATAGATTTACCATTAAGAATTAACCAATGTGAATTTGAACACAGAAAGAATTTAAATTGGATACAAAGTCAATTTGTAATTATTGACAAAAAGAAAATACAAAAGAATAAAGGAATACTTAACTCAAATGAAAAAGAAAAGTTATATGCTTTGAAAGAGTTTTACAAAAGAGAAATGGAAGCTCTTGACTTATTTCTTGGAAAAGATGGTGTTAAAAAAATTTTAAATGGAAGAAATCCTTATTATGCGATGTATGACGATATTTCGGAAATGTTAGAACCAATTATGCCAAAATTGCAAAAGTCCGCGGACGATATTAAAAATAAAATAAAAGAAAAGTATTCTATAAAGAAAGAAGAAAATGTAATTGAATAAACCTGAATTTGTGAAAATAGGTGAAATAAAGTTCAAAATTAATACTGATTTTAGAGTAGCAATTGAATGCAATCATATAGCTTTAGACAAGTCAATTGGAGAATATGAAAAATCTTTGGCAATAATTTATAAATTATTTGGTGATAAGGGATTAGATTACCAAGAAAATTACGAAAAATTATTACAACTTGGACAAATTTATTTAAATCTTGGAAAAGAACTATCGGAAAATAAAGAAGAGCCCGATATGGATTTTGAACAAGATATGGACTATATTGAAGCTAGTTTTATGTCAGATTATAAAATAGACATAACAAATACCAAGATGCATTGGTGGACTTTTTATAACTTGATAAATGGGTTGTCTAATAGTGAACTTGGAAGTTGTTGCGTTTTAAACAGAATACGAAATTTAAGAACATTCGATACTTCTAAAATCAAAGATAGAAAAGAAAAAGAAAAAATATTAAAAGCAAAAAAGGAAGTCGCATTAAAGAAAGAAAAAACAAGTATTGTTCTTACTAAAGAGCAAGAAGATAGCATAAGGGAGTTAGATAAATTGATGAGAGGAGAGTAATATAAATGGATGGATGGATAACAATTGGAACAGATGTTGATAGCAAAAAATTTGAAAAAGAACTTAATCATCTGAAGCGTGAAAGTGAAAAGTTTGAAAAAGAAGAGGAAAGATTACTAAATAAAAAAGCAAAGTTAGAACTTGACGTTTCTAAAAGTGATAGAGACTTGGACAATTTAAACGATAAAATTGAAAAAACATATAAAAAATTGGAAAACGAAAAAAGTAAATTATCAAATATTCCTCAGTGGAAACAAGATTCTCCTGAATATTCAAAACAATCAGGTCAAGTGGACAAAGTAGAAAGCAGTTACAATACTTTATTAGTTAAACATGCAGACATATTGCAAAAACAAAATCTTCAAAGGTCTAATTTGGATAGTATAAATCAAAAACTAATTGAGAATGCAACAAATCAGGAAAATGTAAATAAAGAAATGCTTAAAGCAGAATTACAAGGAAATAAAATAAATTTAAATACAAATAATATTGGTTCATCTATTAAAGATAATATAAAAAAGGCTGGGAGATGGGTTTTAGCCATTTTTAGTATAAGGAGTGCTTATATGGCTGTAAGGCAATCTATGGCCACAATATCACAGTATAATGATAGTTTGAATAATAAATTGTATTCTATCAAAATGGTTTTTGCTAGTGCATTAGAACCTATAGTTAAGAGCATTGTAAATTTAGTATACAAACTACTTGTTTATATAAATTATATATCAAAGGCTTGGTTTGGCGTAGATTTATTTGCAAAAGCAAATGAAAATTCTCTAAAAAGTTCCAATAAGGAAGCGAAAAAACTAAAAAAAACTTTAGCAGGATTTGACGAAATGAATGTTCTTAATGAAAATGGGTCAACAGGAGCAGGTGGAAGTTCAAATTCGCCTAAGTTCGAAATGCCAAAAGATATTCCAATTCCTAGTTGGGTTCAATGGATAGCAGATAATAAAGACAAAGTTATAGGTTTTTTTGTAACTTTAGGTGCAATAATTGCAGGTATAAAGATAGCAACTTTTTTGTCAAAATTAGGTGCTTTAGGGAAAGGATTGTCTGGATTAGTTGATTCTGGTGGAAAAGCTATTTTTACATTAGAAGGATTCGGAAAACTATTGAGTGGTACGATGATAATTGGTGGTCTAGTATTAATTGCTACACATGTATTTAATTTGATAAAAAACTGGAATGAAATGTCTCCTGCAGAAAGAGCTGCAGAAATTGCATTGGTGGCATTAGGAGTTGCGTTTGTAGCTTTAGGACTTGTTATAAGAGGAGCAATTGATACTGCAACACTTGGAATTGGAGAAATAATTGCGCTAGGAGTTGCAATATTAGCTTTAAAAGCAGCATTGATAGCTCAGATTGCTTCTTTAGTATTAGCAGAAGGTTCAATAAAGTCAGTAAAAAAAGCAAACGAAGATTTAAAAACTGCACAAGAAGAATTAAAACAAGCAACAGATGATTATTCTACATCACTTGATACTTACGATAACGCATTAAAAAGAGTTAAAGAATCTGCCAAAAAACTTGAAGAAGTGGAAAAAAAGAATAAAATAAGTGGAGAAGAATTACAAAAACAAGTTGATAATGGAAAAATATCTTATGATACTATGACAACCTCACAAAAAGAAGTTTATAAAGCTTATATAGATAATATTCAAGCTGAACAAAATTTATCAAAAGCGACGGAAGATTTAAAAAATAATACAAGTAAAGTTACGGAAGCAAAACAAAAAGAAAAAATTGCTTCTTGGGAATCAAAGTTAGCGGTTTCGGCTGAAAAAGGTGAATTTGATAAATATAAAAAGTCTGTAGTTGAAGCTTTCAAAAAAGGAGAATTAAGTGCAGATGAAGCAAGAGAACTTATTGGTAAAAGTATGTCCGGTATGAGTAGAGATAGTCAGAAAACATTTATGGAAGATTTGCCTAATGATATCAAAAATGGGTTAGATCCAAAACAATATGAAACTTTTGGACAAAAATTTTCAAAATTCTTTAGTGGTTTATGGAGCGGAATTAAAAGTGGAGCAGGAAAAGCATTTGATTTTGTTAAAAAGAAACTCGGTTTTGCCAAAGGCGGAATAGTTACAGGTGATAGCGTTCATGGTTTTGCCAAAGGCGGAATTGTCTATCCGAAACTTAAATATTGCGCAAGTGGAGCTATTATTAATCAACCGGGAAGAGGTGTACCTATTACTCAAGCAATAGGCGGAGAACGTGGACAAGAAGGTATTCTACCTCTTACTGATTCTCAACAAATGGACGCCTTAGGACAAGCGATAGCGAGACATATGACTATAAATTTGACAAATGTAAATCAAATGAATGGTCGAGTGTTAAGTAGAGAATTAAAGAAAATAAATGCTCAGCAAGAATTTGTTACTAACAGTTAGGAGGGATACGAATGTATGTTGATAAAGATAGCTTAATAGTAGATGGGCTCAATTTGGGCCCTTTTATTGTTGAGGCGAAGTTTGGTTACAACAAGCTATGGGCTTCCGATTCTGGACGTAATCTTGCAGGAACGCAAACAGGGACCTTAATTGGCATATTTCCTAAAATAGTTGTTCAATTTAGAAAACTTACTAAAAGCGAAGTTGAAGAAATTGTACCAATATTAGATAAAGCAAGACAAAGCGTACAATACTATGATCCAAATAAAAAGAAAAAAATTACAATGACAACCTACACAGGAGATTATGAGCTAACTAATAAGAACATAATTGATAATTTAACAAAAAATGAAGGATTTAATGTTTCATTTATTTCTGTTAGAAAGAGGTAGCAAATGAAAGCACATTCAAGCGAATTTAAAAATAATATAAAATTATTTGGAAAAGAATTAGATAGTATAATTACATATACAGCAAATAATGAAGTTGTTACTCTTTCTAGTGAAGATTTAAATAGTGTTACTCCATCATTTGGGGGAAATGTTTTAAAATCTGTTATGAAGCAGTTAGATATCGATTCTAATGTAGCTATTCCTAAAAATACAATTATAGATTTTAAATTTGGTCTAAAAATAGGAGACTCATATGAGTATCTTGATTATGGCAATTATAAAGTAATATCTTGTGAAAAAAAGGAAGATACAAATAGTTATCAAATTTTATGCTATGATATGATGATTAATTCAATGAAAAATTATAGCTCTTTTGTTTCAGAATACCCTATAAGCATTAGAAATTATTTAAATAGTTTGTGCGAAACTATAGGTATTAATTTTGCAGATAAAAATAATACATTTACAAATTATAATAGAGAAATTCAAAAGGAGTTGTATTTAGATGATGAAGGTAATAGTTTAAACTATACATTTAGAGATGTATTAGATGAATTAGCGCAAGTAACTGCTAGTACTATTTGTATAAATAATAATGATGAATTAGAAATACGTTACATTAACGAAACAAATGATATTATTGATGAAGAATACTTAAAAGATGTAAATGTTAATTTTGGAGAAAAGTTTGGACCAATTAATTCTGTTGTTCTTTCTAGAAGCGCAGAAAGTGATAATGTTTATTTACAAAATGAAGAAAGTATTCAAAATAATGGATTGTGTAAAATAAAAATACATGATAATCAAATTATGAATTGGAACGACAGAAGTGATTATCTTCCCGAAATTTTAGAAAAACTTAGTGGATTGCAATATTATATTAATGATTTTTCCAGTCCGGGAATTATGTATTATGATTTATGCGATAAATATACTATTCAAATTGATGGTACAAATTTTCCGTGTATTATGTTAAATGATGAACAAAACATTACACAAGGTCTTGTTGAAAATATTTATACAAATATGCCAAACGAAACGCAAACAGATTATTCAAAATCTGATGTTACGGATAGAAAAATTAATGAAACGTGGTTAATTGTAAATAAACAAAAAGGAGAAATACAAGCATTAGTATCAAAACAAGAAAAAATTGAAAAAGAAATAACTGTAACAAAACAAGAAAATGGAAATCCAATTGAGATTGAAGATGCAGGAGAATATCCATTAGCAAAAAATATAGTATATGGAAAAAGTTTAAAAGCTGATAATAAGATTTATGTTGTCGAAGGTGTAGAAGAGACAAGCGAAGAAAATGAAAATACACAAAAATTACTAAGTTTGTATACACATGGCAGAAACATTTTTGATAAAGATAACTATACTTCTATTTTTGGACACATTAACAGTAGTGGAGTTTTATCATCAAATAAAGGGAACTACACTTTAGTTATTCCTATAAAGCCAAATACTACTTATGCTATTCAAAAAATGATAAGTACTAGATTTATTGTAGGAATAAGTAGCGAATATCCTAATTTAACGACATATAACGAAGCTTATAACTGTTGGGATTTTGCCCCACAGATTCAACTGGAGAATGTTGTTACAGTTTCTAATAAAGATTCATTAAAATATACAACGGATTCCAACGCAAAATATTTATATTTAGAATTTTGGGTCAATAATGAAACCATAGCGAAAGATGAAGTACTTGATAGTATTATGATTTCAAAAGGTGCAGAATTATATGATTATGATAGTTATAAGAAAAATGAAGTTTCTTATAACTTACAAGATAATTTTTTAGGACAAGTTGGAGAAGTAAAAGATGAATTAGATTTCAACACAGGAATACTTGAAAAGAATATAGGGAAAGTCATTATAGATGGTACTGAAAACTATATTTTTGAAGTTGACACTACATCATTCACATATCCTAGATATACGATATATCAAATTCCAAGTGATTACGAAAATGCTATAAACCCAATAAATGCAATTAGTAATTATGCCGAATTTACACCAGATTATACGAATTATAGCGTTTATAATGAAACCTTCTTAGCAAGATACGTCAATGGACAGGAATTTAGAATTGATATAATGAGTTCATCTTTAGATATAACAACAGTATCCGAGTTTAAAGCTAAATTACAAGAAAAACCTCTTGAAATATATTACGTTTTGAATAAACCATATACAGTCCAACTTAACAAGCAAGATCCTTTAGTTTTATTGGAAGGATATAATTACATTTCTACAAGTGATGAATTACTACCATCACTTGAAATCGAATATTTAACTGATAGCGAATTAAATGCAAATTTAGCTACTAAAAGCGAACTGACGATTCTCGATAATGAAATGCAAGCTGTTGTTTCTTCCAATACTGAATTAAATGCAAAAGTAAATGATAGTGTAGTTCAATTAAACAATACTATGCGAGACTTAGATGATACACTAGGACACTACCTAACAGAAGATAGTGACACTGTAGTCAATATAAAAAAATCAGTAGAACAGTCCCAAACAGACTCTCAGTATGCAATAACTGTGGTTAGAGAAATTGAAGAAAACGGCGTCTCAAAAGTAAAAACTAGTATGGGATATACTTTTGATGACAACGGTTTTGAAATCGATCGTGAGGGTGCAGAGACTGGATATATAGCCAATGAAAAAGGTATGAAAGTAATTGATAAAACAGGAGTAGAAAATTCAAACTTGTTATATGCAGGAATAGATGATAATCCTGATTCAATTACATATAAGCAATCAGTTGTACAGACTAAAAATATAAAAGTTGAACAGTTTTTCCAATTTGATGAAATAATGCGAATGGAAAAGTTTGAACATGTAAGTGGCGTCGGAATAGGTCACTTTTTTTGATGGGAGGAATTATAAATGGCAGTTAAAGCGAGTTTTGACGGTTGGGAAAGTGATAATAGTGTAAACGTTTCAAATAATACATCCGAGTTATACGTAATTCTAAAATGTACAACTTCAGGATCTAGTTACAATAATAATGAGCAAACTGCAAATGTTACAATTAATGGTACAAAATATACGAGCAAGTATAAATTACCCGCAAACAAGACTACTAAGGTTTTTGAAAAATGGATAACTATAACTCATGATTCTGACGGGAAAAAAACAGTCAATATGTCTTATTCATTTCCAACTACTCCATCGGGTGGAACGTTAAAAGGGTCAAAATCAGTTACACTTTCAACCATAGCTAGAAAGTCAACAATAAGTGGAGGATCAGGAGAGATTGAAGGACGAACGAACATAAAAATAAATCGTCAATCATCTGCATTTACCCATACAATTCGATATGCGTTTGGAACTCTCTCGGGTACTATTGTAACAAAGACAACTGCAATTGACTTAGGATGGACAATTCCATCAAGTTTTTATTCACAAATTCCACGAGCGACAAAAGGTACAGGTACGCTTACAGTTGAAACTTTCAATGGAAACACGTCCCTTGGAACTAATTCTATAAATTTTACAGTTACTACAAACGAGAGTAAGTGTTCTCCAGTAATTAATAACTTTTCATACATTGCAGATAGGACAGACTTAACCAAGAATAATAAAATTGCAATATTCAATATATCGAATATTACAGCACAAATGAATTATTCGCTAAAGAATAGTGCAGTCTTGGCTTATGCGAGAATCAATGGCAAAAATGTAAATTCTAGCGGGCAAGTATCTTACAAATGTACAAGCGGAGGATTGAACTTAGTTGTTGCAGATTCGAGAGGGTACTCTTCTAGTATTGTTTCTCAACTAGATGGAGTAATACCTTACATTGAGCTAACAAATAATACTAGAGCAGAACGAGTAGGAGCGACAACAGGAGTCATTAAATTGATAGCCAGTGGAAATTATTATGATGGTTATTTTGATACTGGAAATACAGAAAAGAACACTCTTACTGGCAAATGGTACTATAAAGAATCTACGGCTAGTGAATTTACAGAAGGTGGAAATTTAACTCCTGTAGTTAATAGCACAAATAATACTTGGTCTGTAGAGTTAAACTTAGGAGATACTTTTGACTATAAGAAATCATACGATATTCGAGTAGATGTATCGGATAAGTTATACACAAAATCGATGGTGTACAACGTACCTCGAGGACTACCAAGTTTCTTTGAGACTCCTGATGGTTTCGGAGGATATGTGTCATTCTATATGGCAGATGAAAAAGTATTCATTGAAGATGATGAATTATTCGAGGAGGAATAAAAAATGTTAAAAAAATGTGTTGACACACTCTTGAGTGTGTTATGCTTAAGCAAGCAAGCAAGCAAGCAAGCAAGCAAGCAAGCAAGCAAGCAAGCAAGC
>CAZWKF010000041.1:0-12059 GCA_964634785.1 uncultured Muribaculaceae bacterium | reverse complement strand
TTTGAGTTCCGGTAAAAAATGTTGAAAAGAAAAAGAAAACGTAGAAATTGAAAAAGATCTACGTTTTTTCTATGAAAAATAAGGGAAATACACCTCAAGTGTAGTATAATTTAATTATACACAAAAACATTCATACTAAACAAAATACGAGGAGGTATTTCCATGAATAATTTTACTACAAATACTTATGAAATGAAACGAGAAATTACAAATTTTTCGAAAAATCTTTCAAAAGGGTTAAATAAAGCTACTTTTAAGTTTCTTTTTGATATGGAATATGGAATAGCAGCATCAGGAAGTTGCTTGATTTCAGAAATAGCAAGAAGTCTGCAGGAAGAGATAAAATTTAAAAATACAATAGAAAGATTATGTGATAATTTAAATAAGTTTGAAGAAACAGAAAAATTGTATCATAACTATATAGAAACAATTGGAGATATTTATGGAAAAGAACCAATTGCATTGCTTGATAATTCAGACATAACAAAGATTTACGGTAAAAAGTTTGAAGATTTAGATGATGTGATAGATGCATCAAGTGTAGATAAAAAAATGAAAAAAGGATATCATGAATGTGAAGCAGTAATACTAACCGAGAAAGAGAAACAACCAATAAGTGTTTATAGTAAAATATATTCATGTAAGAGTAAGAATTTTATAAGTCAGAATACATATACGATAGAAAGTATAGATGCAATAATAAAAGTATTGGGTAGAAAATTTACTGGAGTATTTGACCGAGGATACGATGATAACAAGATCATAAATTATATGGATAAAACAGGAAATTATTTTGTGATAAGAATGAATGATAGAAGAAATTTCTTGTTTAAGGGAAAGAAAAAGAACTGTTACGAAGAAGCAGTCAAAAGAAAAGGAAAGATACGAATGACCTTATGGTTTGATGATAATGAGGAGCATGAAGTGTATATATCACATACCAAAGTAACCTTACCATTCAATAAGAAAGATTATGAGTTAGTAATATGCTATGGATTAAGTGAAGAAAGACCATTAATACTTTTAACGAATAGAAATATACATGGAAAAGAAGATGTAATAAAAGTAGTAAGGATGTATTTTAGTAGATGGAGAATAGAAGAATATTTTAGAGCAAAAAAACAAGAATATGAATTTGAAAATATAAGATTAAGGACACTTAAAGGAATAAATAATTTAAATATGCTCTTAACTATACATTTAGGACATATTAGTAAATTAGCAGAAGAAATAAATACAAAATTGCTGAGTATAAAGATAATAGAAGCTAGTAAGTCATTAAGAGTAAGAGTTGTTGTATGGATGAGTCAAATGGCAAGAGGAATAAAGAAAATATTATCATATGCTCATGAAGGAATAAAGAAATGGCAGCAAATAGAAGTAAGGAATAAATATAAGCAGTTAGAGTTAAGACTTTAGAATATTAAATTAATTTATTGATAAAAAAAGAGCATCTTAAGATGTTCTGCGAAAGCATGTCTAAATTTAATAAAAATGATGAAAATTTGTTTTTCCTTTTAAAATAATCTTATATACTTTGAAACTTAAATGATTTTTTTGGAAAATACCGAAACTCAAATTATTTTGTTGCTTGTCCGATACTTAAAGTAGCATCAAACGTTTTTCCTACAGCTTCCATACCTTGTCCATTGATATATTGGATACTAATTGTGTAAGAATGTTCTGCTCCTGAAGCAATAGGTCCAGCAAAACTTCCTTTCCCTAGATTAATAGCACTTGCACCAGCAGGTATAACAACTGGATCAGAAGTTGTCGTAATAATCGTTCCATTGTTAGAAACATTTTTACTTGTTATTGTATATACAAGTTCACCTTCGGCATATGTATTCGTTTTTACATTCAATTTTACTTCATAATTTAAATTAGAAGATCCCGTAACTAATCCTGTAATCTTAAAATTCTTTTTTCCAAGTTCCTGATTGGCCGCTACATTTCCCTCTTGATGAATAACCGCATTTCCATCATATTCTACAGAGAGAGTACCACTCGTTACTTCTATTGTCGTTGGAGAATCACTTCCATTCATTGCTGCATTAAAATAAGCAAATGTCGTTCCAGCAACGGATACCAATAAAGTTGCTACAGCAATTATTGTTAATAAAATAATATTTCCTTTTCCCTCTCGCATACTTCTATTCTCCAATCTTTCTACTATCTAAATAAATTCTATCATTTTTATTTTTTTTTATCAAGAAGAACTAAACTTTTTTTATCACTTTTCCTACTTTCAAACAAAATAAAAGAGAATACACGAAAAAGTCTGTATCTCTAATATAAATAGAAAAAGGAAAATATTAAAGTTTATAGTGTGAGTTTGAGTTTATATGTTTATTTTATATAGGTTATAGTTTTTCCTTTTTCTATATCAGTATAATATGTATTTATGAATTTATAATGAAATTATTGTGAAATTCTATATAGATTTATATACTTTCGATTTTTCTTTTTCTTCTGATATTTCTATATCATGTAAGAAACGATTCTTTTTGGCAAAGTTTAATAGAAGAAGTGCTTCTTTTCTTATGGTTTTTCTTCCATAAGGAGAATTATACCAAGAGTTAATGTCTGTTTTACCATCAAGTACACCACTTCCCGTTATTTTTTCATCTATTCCTAACACTTTACCAAATAAACCTAAACTTCTTCGAACATGGAAGTCAGATGTAATAATAGCATAACTTAAATCTCTTACATCTAATCCAGAATATCTACTTTCTAGAATTCTTAGAGTATTGGTCATATTTTCACGGGTATCTCTAGATTCATTTTCTACTAAAATATCTTTCTTAGGAATTCCTCGCTCGACTAAATATTCATACATTTTATGAGCTTCTGGTGTTTTACGGTCGTGATTTAGGAAACCTATTCCACCAGTTACAGCTAATTTTTCAACTAATCCATTCTTATAAAGTTCAATCCCTTTATCTGAACGTCCCTTATATAGAGCTTCACTTCCTAAAATAATACCAACATCACATTTCTCTTGCACTTCACTATTTTCTTGTTCAAATACGATATCAGTAAGCTCCTCTTTTGTTGCTTTTAAAACATCTATATAACTTAATTTGGTTAATTTCATCTTAAGTCCCCCTTAATTGGTGCATATAATACCACAAAAACATGAAAATTGCAAATCGATAGCATCTATTTTTTGCGTTTTATTCTAAAATAGAAGGTTGTGTAACTTCCTAACTTAGAATCAATTCCATAATCAAAATGATGACGCTCTAATATGCCTTTTACAATGGATAAACCAATTCCTGTTCCTACCACATTACGTTTGTGGTTCTTTTCCTTTTTGTAGTATTTATTCCATACGAGTTTCTTTTCGCTTTCACTGATTCCTACCCCCGTATCTGTAATGCTTACCTGATACGTATCTTTTACTCTTTTGACAGCAATCTTAACAACTAGATCATCTCCCGTATGTTCAATGGCATTATTAATCAGATTATAAATGACTTGATTCATCTTTGATTGATCGGCAACTACCATCGCCTTTTTAGGCATATCCAACTCAAATTTATAATTTTCTGTCTCTTTAATAATTTCATAGCGTTTTAATATCTCTTCAATATCCTGAACTAAATCATAAGTCGTGATATTGAGTTCATCGGCTTTTGCCTCTATTTTAGATAAATCTAAAATATCATTGACTAAGTAATTTAAACGATCAGCTTCTTCAATAATAACACTTAAATCCCGTTCGCGTTTTTCCTTATCCTTATAAGATAAATCTCGCACCTTTTCCGCATAGGCTTTAATCATCGTAAGAGGCGTTTTTAAATCATGACTGACATTGGCAAGTAAATCACGTCTTAATTCCTCTGTTTTATTCATTTCACTGGCAGCAACCGTTAATACATCAGAAAGTTCATCTAATTCGGCAATATTACTCTTTTCAAAAGTAACATTATAGTTTCCCTTTCCCATTTCCTTAGCTGAGGCAATAATATTTAAGATAGGTTTGTTAATACGCTTTGTTAAAAAGTAAGAAATGGCAATGGATAAAAGAATCAAGAATAAGATGATAAAGATTAAATTCCTTTTTAGAAGTGTAGACGTTGTTGTTACGTCTTCAAGAGTCGTATTTAAGAAGATATGTTCATTATTATCTAAGTGAATAGCATAAATGATGCTTTTAACACCTGTGCTTGGAGCTTCTAATTTGATGTATCTTTTCTCTGGATGACGAACAAGTAAAGATTTATACTGGTTAACAAGAGTACTCTTAGAACTCAAAAGACATCCCGTATTTTTTATATTGTATTCATAGAGTGTTGAATCTGTATAATACTGTATACACATGTCATTTTGATAAGCATAGTTTTCTAAGTCACTTGTAAGAGCTTCATGATTGTCATTTTCAATATTATGAGCAATACGGTTAATTGAAGAAAATTGATAACGTTCATAGAAAAATTGTAAAAACTCGATTTGAATAATCCATAAAAGTAAGAGAATAAAAACAGAGAAAACGGCAAAGTAAAAGAGGGTCTTTAAGGTTAAATTATTTCTCTTCATAGATAAATTTATATCCTACTTTTCTTATGGTTTTAATCGTATCTTTATACTTCCCTAATTTACTTCGCAAGAGCTTAATATGCGCATCTATGGTTCGATCTTCGGCTTCATAGTCATATCCCCAAATACTTTCGATGATTTTATCTCTAGATAGGGCAATATTAGGATTTGATAAAAAGAGTTTTAATAGAGAAAACTGGGTGTGGGTCATCTCAACCACTTCACCATCTATCTTCACTTGATAAGATAAGTTATCGAGTTCAATATTTCCCACTTTAAGAATATCTTCTTCCTTTGTTCTTTTGGTTACAGCTTTGATTCTTGCAATAAGCTCTTTAGGAGAAAAGGGTTTTGTCACATAATCGTCAATTCCAATATCAAATCCCTGTAGCTTATCAAATTCTTCTTTACGGGCAGATAGCATAATAATGGGCGTATTTTTGCTCTCTTTAATCTCTTTAACCGCCTTATAGCCATCCATATCAGGCATCATGATATCCATAATAATGAGATCATAATCATGATTTAAAGCCATATCAACAGCTTGTACACCATTTTCAGCTTCATCTACATGATAACCTTCTTCACAAGAATAATCTTTTATTACCTCACGAATTAATGCTTCATCATCCACAACTAATATTCGCATAGACTCACCTCTACAAGATATCTTACTCTATAATTATGAAAAATAAAAGAAAAAGAGCGTTAGTAGATTCCTAATTCTCTTGTAACTTTTTTTTGCTTATTATACATAAGGGGCTAATTAAAATCAAAAATAATCTTTTCGCCCTCTAGTTTTAATTTGGCCGAAAAAGTTTTACCTGCCTTTGAAACAAAGCCCTCTATTTTAGATGTCTCTCCCTTTTCTAAAAGCATTTTAGCATGACTTACAGAAATGACACGATTACAAATAGAAGTAGGTATTTTAAACTTACACTCCTTATAATTCTTACATCCATAGTTATAACGGTTTTTCATGACTTCATTTCCACATAGAGGACATTTTCCAATCACATCGCCAAAGAATCCCGTATCTTTATCTTGTGATTTAAGAGCAAATATTTCTCTAATCTCATTACAAGCAAGAGAAACAGAATCATCAATACTCATTTCACTACGATAAACTTTCTTTAACGCTTTACCTAGTTCACTCGTCTTATATTTGTCCATCGAGATTTCCATTTGGATAAGCGATTCGATTAAAAACTCCCCATTTGGTAAAATAGTATAAACATCTTTCTTTAAAGCAATATATTCAGATTTCCTCGCATTATTAATAATGCCTGTTCTTGTAGCTTCAGTTCCAAGTTCTAATCCTTCAAAGATTGCTTTATAATCTTCTGTATCATCTGCTTCTTCATCGCGTTCTTCTAACTCACGTTTATCCTCTTTAAAAGGATTTTTAAGATAGTTATTTAAAGTTTCAATTGTATAATGTTTAGGAGGTGTTGTCTCCTTTTCTTTTGGTTTAAAATCAATATTGATTTCATCCCCAACATTTAAATTTGGAAGAATTTTATCCTTTGTATTTGTCTCTTCAAACTTTGTCCATCCTTTTTCTAAGATGACAGTTCCCTTTAAATTAAATTCTTCATAATTCCCAACTTTAATCTTTATCTCTGTTTTTAGAACTTTACATTCATCTGCACAAAAGACGGCAACAAAGCGTTTAAATACCGTTTGATAAACCAGAAATTCTTCTTCTGTTAATTTATTCTTATCGGGTATTTTATAAGTCGGTGTTAAAGCAGAATGGGATTCAATCTTACTATCATCAAAAATTGTTTTTTTATCTTTAAAAACGACAGGATAACCAATAGCCTCAATATTTTTTAGAATTGTCTTCATCTTGTCTTTTTCAGCAACAGCTAAGTATTCTGAATTTGTACGAGGATAGGTCAAATAGCCACTTTCATATAATTTTTGTACGAGATCGAGAGATTTGTCCATCGACATCTTATATTTCTTTCCTAAATAGTTTTGTAGTTTAGATAGGGAAAACAATTTAGGGGGATTTAAAGTATCTTTCTTTTGCTTTTTATCAACAACTATGGCTTTTGAAGCATTATATAATTTGCATTTATCAATAGCTTTTTGTTGTTCTGTTTTGGAAAATTTTTCCTTACTATTGAGTTCTATACTTTCTCCATTCGTTTCCTCATTACTCCAAAGACCATAGTAAATTTCTGGTTTAAAATTGCGAATAGCCATATCACGGTCATAGATGGCTTTGACAATTGGAATAATAACACGACCAACACGTAGAAGTGTTCCTGTTTTTAAAGTTGCATATCGCGTTAAATTTACTCCATAGAGCCAATCTATGTAAGTTCTTGCAAATCCCTCATTTGCTAAATTATCATATTCAGTGTCATTCTTTAATTCATTTAATCCAGCTAAAATCGTTTCACTTGTCTGATCAGGAAGCCATAATCTCGTCACTTTTTTTTCACTTTTCAAGGCATTTTCAATAATAAGACGAACGATTACTTCTCCTTCACGATCAGCATCTCCAGCATTGATAACTTCAGAGACATCTTCACGGTTAATTAAGGTTTTAATCAACTCAAACTGTTTTTCGACACCACTGTCAACTTTTTTGTTGGCATCCTTTTTTAAATTAAATTTGAACTTTTTAGGAAAACAAGGTAAGTTATCCATCTTCCATTTATAATCGGTCACATTTTCTTCATAATCTTCAATGTCAGCAAGCGAAAATAAATGACCAAAAGTCCATGTCACGAGGTAATCTGCATTGGCAAAAAAACCATTATTTCTTTGCATATTTCCTATTGCACTCATAATGTTTCTTGCAAGTGATGGTTTTTCCGCAATAATGAGTTTCATACATCTTCCTCCGTTACTTCTATTCTTATTATACCATAAACCAATCTAAATCGACCACAAAGTAAAGAGGAATAAATCCTCCATACAGTTTATCTTTTCTGTCTATTTTTGCTTTGATAATCATAAATATGACCATAAGAGAATTAATGAGGCAGATGAAAAATCCCATATATGACGTCATTATTTGTTTTAATTGAGTATCATTATTTCCAAATTGATAGACCATCGCCACTTCAAGTGATAACATAGAAATCATAGCAAACATTAAATTGATAAATTTACTAAATATCAATGAAGTATTAGTTACTAATATCTGTAAAATGGCACATCTTAATCGTTCACCCTTTTATGCTAATTACCTTGATATTTATGATTTAGCTGATAAAATCAAAGAAAAGGTAGAAATCGAAGTCGATAATTTATATAGAGAAGAAAGAGAAAACAATCAAAACTCCAACGACTTTTTAAAACTTTTTAAAAACATTAAGGAAAACCAGATCTTCTATCGAACTTATTTCAAACTAAACATGTATAAAAATAGATTGGTCAATATGAATATGATACTCATATCATATAGAATTCTTTATGGCAGGATTTAACACGATAATCAAAAAGTGGCTATTTAATGGTTGTAAAAAATCTCCTGAAGAAATGAATGAAATCATTACCAGTGAATATAAAATTAAGAATTAAAATTTTTCATATAAAAACCTCATCTACTTTTAAAACGAGGTTTGTTTTCTTATAAAATACGATTTTAACATTCTTCATGATATAAATATTCATCTGGTATATTTGGATATCCGCTTATATAAAAATTAAATATATCATTTAATATTTGTATACATATATCGTATGATTTTTCATCTAATCTCTCACTTTTAAAATGATTATCTAATTGATTTTTTAAATTGTAATATAAATTTTCATATTCCTCTTTATTGGCATTTTTAATATCATGTACATTTGATATTATATTACTCAATTCATTAATCTCTAAATCAATTTTTGAATCAACTAACTCTTCTATATCTTCGATTAATTCATATAATGAAAGCGCTAACATATAATTTGATTGGTCATTATTAAAAGATTTCTCATATTGTATCAAATAACTCTTTAATTCTTCAATTGAATATTCAGTAATATTGTTGTTATTTAATTGAATACAACAATCAGAATCTAATACATACCCTTTTAATGATATTTTATTAAGCAATAATGTTTTTTCTATTTGATAATCATCATCTGATAAATCTACTAACTCATTTGCCTTTGTAATAAAATTAAAGAGTTTATTACCAATATCGTCATGAATCTTATCTATTTCAACATAAGATTCTAGTATTTTTACACTTAGATTATTATTCATAATGCACTCCATTCTTAATTAATCTTTTACTTATTTTAAATTTATAATTACCTCGTTATATTCATCTATTATACTTTCGTTCATATCAGTTATCTTCCAACTATCATATAAACAATCATAAATAGTGCACCACAAACAAAACTAACAATTAATGATAAGATAATGGCATTTGCAAAACCATTACTACTATTCGACTCTCCACTATTAGGAGATAATTGTGTAAGAACTTTTACTTTTGGTTTATCTAGTTGTTTTTGTTGTGACTTTTGTTGTTTTATCATCTGATTCTTTTGCTTTATTTGTTGATGAATCTGTATTTCATCTTGACTTCTTTGAGTAAAAACTTTTTTTTCAACTATTGGTTCTTTATCCTTTTTTAGTGATATAACATTATTAAACGTATTACCGTCTTTTATCATACCTGCGCTCATAGTACTTATTAGTGGTTTTTCATTTTTCCCTTGTTTTTTTCGTTCTATATTTTCTTTAACAATACTTTTATTTGCTCTAACCAAATTATGATCATTTTTGCCAAATAAAGACCAATATGTACTTCTTTCAAAGTTTACTCCATTTGATATATATATTTTACTAATATGATCTTGCATTGTTCTTTTAATTTGCCATAAATCTACATTTTGGCCATTCTGATTCAACTTATTAATATTTTCTAAAAATGTTTTTGAAAAATGGAAATCATGCTCTGTACATTCTGTTTTTATATGTTTTTCTTTTACATCAACATATATTTTTTTATCTTGTATTCTTTTTATCATTTGAGTTGTTTCTTGCAAATTATCTCTACCTGTATTTGTCATAATTTCTTCATCAGATAAATGCATTTGATCTCCAAATCTATCTATCAAATTTGGATTAGCTTTAACTATCTTATCTAAGGTTTCTTCAACTTTTTGTCTTTTAAATGGACTTTCGGTCAAAGTAGTTTCATTATACATATATTCAACACCATTTGGTTTTTCTATACCGTCAAAGCATGATGCCAATTCTTCTGGAGTGATTCCAAAATGTTTTTCCCAAATCATTTCATATGGTGCATTTCTATCTTTCTTATTTCTCTCAACTAATTCATTAAAAATTTCAATATTATTTATCAACATCGACCCATCTGATAGTTGCCTATTGTATTTCTTAATATATTGCATTGAAATTTGAACAAATGATTTCATTTCAGCAAGAATTTGATTATGATCTTTCAAACTTTTACCTTGCTTTAATAATTGTTCGACATAACTTTGATCAAATAAAGCATGATACCTCATATGTATATCATGATTCGCACAATATTGTAATGCTTTACTTGTTAAATATGGATCAAAAACATTACCATTTACAGATGGATAAACAGAATTATTAAATGTACCTGTAGCCATTAATATAGTATCTATTGATTTATCTCTTTGAATTAAATCAGAAAGACTTTTCATTTCATCGTAAGAAACACTTTTGACATTATCAAAATCATCGTTCATAGAGCGATTAAATTTTGTTATAAAATCATTACCATATTTTTGACCCAAATATATAAACGTTTCATCTGTTTTACCTTGCGAAACTTGCGATAAAAACATTTCTAATTCTTGACCATTAATTCCCAGTCTTTCAAGTTTAACTCTTGCTTTTTCTGCATTACTCATTTGCGCATTTGAAATATAATCAATAATACTTTCTTGATATTTTTCAAACAATGTTCTTTTTGCTTGTTCTAATTGTTCGGGTGTTGAAATAGAATCGTAGTTTTCAATTATATCTTCTACATTTTTATAAGGAAATTGACCACACATAGTTTCAATGTACTCTTTAACTTGTTCTTTAGATTCCAATTCAGTTATCATTAGTAAATCTATTTGTTGTTGACTTAAAAATATACCATTTTTATGAGTATTTAAATCAAGTGTTGCTAATTCGTCAAATGAATCTTGTTCTTTTAAGTTCATAATTTCTTCAACTTGTTTCTTAAATTCAAGATAATTATCTATCAATTCTTGTATTAATTTATTTATTTTGGGAATAATTTCTGTTTCTAAATCTTCATTTGAATTTTTAAATAGTTCTATTGCTTTCGAAATTTTATCTTCATCAATTAAGCCATGATATTGTCTATTAACTTGATTTGAAATATTTGTTATATAATCCTCTATAACTTTATTCTTTTGATCTAAATCCTCTATTATCACCAATCTTCAATACAATCTTTAGTTTCACTATTCTATATAATTATACCATTTATTCGCTGCTTTTTAGTAAATCTATAATCATTTTTTTATTAATCTGTAAAGTATTCTCAAAGCTGGATATGCAAATCATATGCAGATATAATCTTTTTATACATCTTCTCCTATTAATTATGTATTTTACTTACTTCTTTTCCTTATAGGATGTCTTATCACTGTTTTTAGTTTACTTACATCACATCTTCTTGGATCACTTAAATAAATTTCATGATGATATCTTTTATCTGTGATATCAAGTATATACCCATTTTCTTCCATATATTCGTGCATCAAATGAACTGTTGCAGGTTCATCATCGTAAGAACCAATATGCATACATTGAACACATAATCCTTCATTATAAGTAAAGAATTCAACTTTGGAAAAATCCTGCCCTTTCTTTTTTGTTGCTTCCTCTATTGCCCAATTAAAATCTTTTTTTGTTACAAAATTAGGAAGTCTTATAATTGAAATAAATTCCATATCCTCTTTGCGATTATAATCTAGTTCCTTTGTATTTTTTTGCCACCAAAAGCCTTCTAAAGGAGGAACAACATATTCAAAGTATCCTGCTATTTTATAACTTCCTTTATAACTCATTTTTATAGTGAAAGCAATGGCATATAGTAGACCAATGGATTTTTTATATTCACTGTTTTCTTCGTTCGGGTTACCCTTTCCTCTCACAGCTATATAATTCATTTTAGGAACTTTTACAATGCTTGGTTTATTCTTCGGCATATAAAATTCCCTATATTCTTTCTTATAATCAAAAGCCATACTTTCACCTCTTTACATTTTAGTCTTTACTTTTAAATGGATGCTTTAATGTGTTTTTTATTTCATCGTGCAATATCATGACAGCTGTATCGTAAGTCTTTGAAGCTTCTAATTCATCCATATCAAATTTTTGCATAAGCGCATCAAGAATTTTATCTTTATTCTTTTTGCTAATAAAGAAATTACTTTCTAAGATTTCATTGATCATGATACATTTCTCTTCTGAGTACGATAACTCTTCTGCTAATTTGTTTATAAATTCTTTCTTATTCACTTTCATC
>CAZWKF010000040.1:12314-12584 GCA_964634785.1 uncultured Muribaculaceae bacterium | reverse complement strand
GATAAAATGAAAAGAAAAAGAATATATGCACTATTTATCGATTTATTCTTTGTGACTATTTTAACGATTTGTATGAGTAATATTCCAAAGTTTAATCCCTATTACGAAGATATTGAAGCAGCACAAGAAAGACTTCAGAATAGTTCTATTGACTTTTTAGAAATGGGGTCTATAGAAAATGCAAAAGAACACATAGAAGAGATGAGTGATGCTTTATATACTTATGAAAAGACACAGATCATACAATATGTTTGGTATCTAGTATTCTAT
>CAZWKF010000040.1:5971-12304 GCA_964634785.1 uncultured Muribaculaceae bacterium | reverse complement strand
TTTTGTTTTCTTTGCCTATTTTAATAAAGGAAGTACTTTAGGAAAGAAAATCATGCATTTAAAAGTTGTCTCTGATGATGGTAAAGATGTTTCTTTAAAGAGTTTGGGAATACGTGCTATACTAAATGGAACAAGGATGTTTTACGGAGTAAATGGGTGTGTATTTTTAAAAATAACAATACTTCTATTTATGAAGGGAACGACCCTATTTAGTCTTATTTATTCAATTATTTCATTTTTATCGTTTGGCATTGAAATAGGAAATCTCGTTTTATTTTTAAGTCGTGAGTCGGGAACTTGTCTTATCGATCAATTGTCAAAATCACATGTAAAAGAATTTTAGCTATTTAATTCAATAAAAAGTATGTTATAATGTTTTAGACGAGGAGTTGATTCTAGTGTCTACAAGAAGTGAACTAAGAGAAAAATGTATGACGATTTTATATCAAGTAAGTCTTTATCAAAAGAATAAAATTCAATATGATATAGAAGAAGTCATAAAAGAAAATCTAGAAATTGATAATGATTTTGTAAAAGAGATTGTCTATGGAGTTATTACACATCAAGCTTCTTTAGATGAATTGGCAAATAAACATTTAAAGAATTGGAGTATTGATCGACTTGATGGTGTAGGAAAAGAAATCTTAAGAATAGCGATTTATGAGATAAAGTATACGGAAACACCTGATTTAGTCGCGATTAATGAAGCGATTGAACTGGCTAAAAAATACAGTGATGATGCTGTGAGAAAGATGATTAATGCTGTACTTGATAAATTAGTCAATGAAGAATAAAAAATATTCTATTAGAATAGAATAAAGAAAAAGAGAAAGCGCTAGTGAAGGCTTATAAGTATAAGTTATCCAGTGCTTTTTAATTGGGTATTGAAAGAAAGGATGAGAATAATGGATTTAGTGGAAGAAATTATAAAGAGAACAGAACTAGAAAAGAATAAAGAGGTTTGGAAAGAAGAATATGCTCTTTTTCACTTCTTTTTAGGAGAAAACATCAATGCTTTATTTGGAAAAACTTTTTTTGATTCTCAAGAATTAGAACTTATGAGAACGATAAATGGTATACAAATCCTGTATAATGGAGAAAACTACTTTATTACAATACGTATATTAGGTCCATCCTATATTGAAATTTCTTGTACAAAGAAAGAAATAAATGGATATATTCTTATTTTCCATAGTACAATAAATAAAGAAGAGGCTGTTAATAATCTTAGTGTTAAAGGAAATATATATTATGAATACTTGATTGATCGTGAAAGAGAGCAATTTAGTTTTTCTAAATATGGAAATACTTCAAACTTTTCGGGATCGATGCAACCAATGCATATTGGAAGAAATAAGGAATATCAAGTTTTTTCTTTATGTATTATGGAAGATGAAAATGAAGAAAAAAGCCTATTTAAACGTTTTTTTCCTTCCAAGAAAACAACGGTACGTCTACCGATAGAAGCAACAGTAGAGAATACGCTTTGCTTTGTAGATGAAATATTTGCCTGTTTAAAGAAAATCAGTAACCCAACAAAAAAATCAAAAGAAAAGAAGCTAGAAATGAAATGACTTCTTCTATTTTAGAATCTTGTTTGGAAATGCAATAAGTTTGCCTTCTTCTAGTAAGGCTTTTTTATACTCATAATATTCGACTGCTTTTATAGCATAGAGTAAGTCTTGTTCATTTACATCTTCGCACTTCCTTATTTCATCGAAATAAGGTGTCATTGCTTTGACTTCCATATCTAAAGCGACAAATTGGCTATCTACTTGATAGAAATTGACTTTAGTTAAAACATTTCCAAAAAAGTCTAGAAAGATGCCCTGATAAAAGATAATCTTTTTTCGTCCCTTTTCGATGATATCGACAATTCCTTCTCTTGCAGATTGAAATTCAATAATTTCTCCTGTAAAAATATCTGTTTCTTTTACGATATAGTGCATATTTTTTCCTCTTTTCAGATATAGAAGTTATTGTAACATAAAAAAATAAAAAAAGCATAGTATATAGTAGTTGTTAAAAAGAAAAAAATGTGCTATGATAGGGAGCAAATTTATTGGGGGAGTGAAAAGATATGAATTTAAATCATTTGGGAACAAAGTTAATGGAAAAGAAAAATGCCTTTATAAATAAGCGTTTTCATAAGTATATTATCGATTTTAAGGTAGAAGAAGATCATATTAAAGTGATTTCGAATACGGGAAAATATCGCATAGTTAAAAATACCAAAAACAATATTAATAAAATAAATAATGCTATCGTTAAAAATAAGATTGAAATTGCTAAAAAAATTGATACTTATGAAATGAATAGTCGTGAGAGAATCTTGGTTTTAATTCTTAATTGTTTACTTTTATGTGGAATTGGGGGATTAATTCCATTGACGTTCTTTATGGGAAGTTATTTACTCTTTATGTTTAGTGTTGTCTTATTTTCATTAGGGGTATTAACAACGACAATGATTGGCTTTTCTTATTACATTTCCTTAAAGGAAATTCAATCACTTAAAAAGATTACAGGGTATAAAAAAGAAAATGAATTTCAATTTTCAAATCCTTTTGAAAAATTTTTAAAAAGTCATAATTAGACTTTTTTTCTTGGCATAAAGTTTTTTATAAGACCATATAGTTTAATAGATTTGGAGAGATAAAATGAATCTATTTGAACTTATTGCTGTAGGCTTTGCTTTAGCTGCTGATTCTTTTGTTGCTGCTTTAACTGTAGGAATTGATGTCTGCTCTTTATCTAAAAAAGAAGAGATGAAGATTTCCTCCCTTTTTGCATTATTTCAAAGCCTTATGCCAGTCCTAGGCTATCTATTAACTCATCTTTTAGGTGCTCTTTTAATGTCTATTGATCATTTTATCTCCTTTGCTGTACTTTTCTTTTTAGGTGTATCTATGATAAGAGAAGAAAAGAAAGAAGATTGTCTTTCCTCCTTTTCTTTTTTCTCCATTCTCATTTTGTCGATTGCCGTTACAATTGATGCTTTTACGGTCGGAATAACGTATTCTCTTTTACAAGTATCGCTTTCTAAAACTATTCTTATTAATTTTAGTGTTACTTTTATTACGACAATGGTTGGTTTAAAGATTGGCTATTTGGCAAATCAAACTTTAAAGAAAAAAGCAAAAGTTTTAGGTGGGTTGGTACTGATCAGTTTGGCGATTAAAATATTACTCACGCATCTGGGTATTCTCTAATTTTGTAATTCTCTTTTTTTATGGTATACTATATTCCTTGAAAAAGGGGGATACCTATGAAATTAGGAAAGAAAAAAATGGCCATCTTTATGCTTGCCCTTTCACTTATGACGACTTCTTGTTCTAGTGAAGAAGTCGCTTATTATACGATTGAAGGAGAAGATTTGCCAGATCCTACAAAAGAGAGGGTAAGTGTTTCATCAAATGAACCTATAGATGAAGTAAAAGAGACTATTCAATCTAAGGATGCAATTGACGAAGAGGGTCTTTTCTTTGAAAAAGTTTCTCCGGGAACAATCGTTACTCTTGATGATATTATTCTTACTAATAAAGAAAAGGGAATAGAAACCAATTTGCAAGATGAGATAGCTTTAACTAATGCCTTAAAAGAGTATCAAGAAAACCTAACAGAAGAGGAAAAAGAGACCCTTGAGAAACTTCATGTGAGAGATTTAGCAGAGACTTGTTATCTTTCCTCTATTATGACGAATTATATAGAAAAACATACATATTCTTCTTTATATCTAGAAGAAGAGGATGATTTAGATTGGTCATTACTTTTTTCTACTTTAAAAGAGAATGCCTATGCATATCAATTAGATCTACTTGAAAAAATAGATACAGCAGATGAAAGCATGAAAACATTTTATGAAAGAGAATATATAGAAACATTAAGTGATGAAGATTTAGAAATATGGATTCATGAATTCCATGAGTTTATTTTACTTATACGAGCAGAGTATCCTAATTTTGATATGAGAAGACTTGCTTGTGTTTTAGAAGATTATACTGTGGGGTATGAAAAAGAAAAACCTTTAAATAAATATACTTATGCATCGACTGGTGCGAAAGTAATGTCTTATCCCTTATGGGATGGATATTATCCAAATTTTGCCAATTTTAAGCAGCACAACTATCATGAATTTCGTCATTTAATTGGTTTAGCTGGTACTGATGAAGAAAATGAATTCGGGGATCTACACTGTGGAGGTATGTGGATATATAGTACGATAAAGTATATGGACGAGTATAAGGAAGTACTAGGAAATATAAAACTTTCAGATGAGTATTTTCCCTTTTCCTATCATTTTATAGAAGAAGCAACAGCTGAAATGAAAAGTTCCTCTCTTCTTGAAGTAGAACCAACGACCTATACTTCCGAACGTTTTATTATGAATACAATAGAATATTCTCTCTTTTTAGAAGATTCTTATACTAATGGGAATATTGAAAAAGCAATGATCTATCATAATCCCATTGCTTTAATAGAACAATTTCCCATTATGGATATCGAAGAGGAAGAATGGTTTTATTCACAATTAGAGATGCTTGAAGCATATAATGTTTGCAATAAAGATATTAAATGGATCTTATTTAATGCTGATTTGGAAGAAAATGAAAGCGAAGAATTGAAAAAGAATCGCTTAATTACATTAGAAAATCATGCTGATTTACAGATGATGCGCAATTTTATTTGGACCTTAATCAATTGTAAAGATAAAGGATTAACTGTAGAAGATTATGACTTCCTTTTACATCTTATGGAGACGAGAGTGAATCTTAATCGTGATGAGTTAATGAAGAATAATGATTTAAATACTCTTACAAGTGCTTCTTATCAAGAGGGAAGGGAAAAACTAATAGAGGTATTTGAGGAATACATCAATATTTTTGCAGAAGAACCTTACACTTATCGCTTTTTAGATGATTCTTGGAAAGAACATACTTTATCTGATGCTTTTACTGAAGAAGAGAAAGCGTATATTGAAGAGCTAACTACAGAATGTGGAACATTTCAAGAAGAAAGAGAACCTTTTTCGAGAGAGGAAACGATTAAAAAGTATTACTTAGTACCTTAATTGACAGTTACTCTTTCTTTTTGTATAATAGGCCGTTAGAAAGAAGGGGATTATTTTGGATAATACAAGAACAAAATTTATAAATGAATTAGAAAGAATTAAAGAAGAGCGATTTGGAACACCTAAAACATACACTCAAATTTTTGTAGGAGCTCCATTAGCAAACTCAAGGTATATTGCGTATACGCATTCTAAAGTACCCATTAATAATGCCGAAAAGAAACGCAAACAAAAAGCACTTAACTATATTGATGCTTTTGAGGCTATTTTAGAAGGCAGAGATGTTGATTACGAATATGCCATTAATTCTTTTTGGGCACTTTCTGAATTGCTAGAGAAGTCAAATTTAAATATACAAGAGACTTTATCCATTTTGTCATGGTTTGTCGAATATAATGATCAAAATGGATCTTTAGAGGAAGGATTATTATTTTTAGATGCTGAATTATTAGAAAAAACGGTGTTAAAAACGATTACATTAGAAGAACTTGTTGATTTAATACAAAATAGAAAACTTGTAGATTTTTTATTTGATGAATCAAAAAATCGTACAGCTTTAGAACAAGCTCAAAGAGAAGAAATAATAGAAAAACTAGACTCAATGGATAGAAAATGCGAAAAAGAAATAGAAAGTTTGCGAAAACTACGAACACATTTAATTAAAAATAAAAACATAACAGAAGAGGATAAACAAATTATTTTAGGCGCATTTAAAGATTTGCGTGTTCGTGAAAGTATACTTGCTAAAGTAGAGATGGCCTTAGATAAAATGATCGAAGAATCTACAAAATTTAAAATTGAAGAAGGAAAAAAGATAAATACGCAAGGTAAACAAGAAGTACAATCAAAACCAAAGACGGCAAGAGAAAAGTATCTAAAGTCAGAGAAAACCTATCTGACAAATAAAGAATATAAAATGATTAGAAAACGTATTTATGAAACGTATGATTTAAGAACGGGAACTTTAATGAAAGAAACCATTACCTATGAGGAAATGATGGATTGTTTGGCTGACATTTATATACTTGGCGAAGATGAATCCCAGATGATTCGCTTTCTTAATCTCTGTAAAACCGTTATTCCTTTCAAAGAAGATATTATGGAAAAGTATCGTTTATTAAGAGATCCTCTAATCAAAACATTAGGAACAGCTTTTGTTGCTCCACTTGATGAATATGTGGAAATGATTGAAATTGATTTAAATAAAGAAGCAAATGAAAGAGCTTTAAAAAGAGAATTAGAAAAATTATTAAAATTCATTCCTC
>CAZWKF010000040.1:0-5961 GCA_964634785.1 uncultured Muribaculaceae bacterium | reverse complement strand
GAAATTGAAGCAGTGAAAGAGCGTGTAAAAACAAGATAGACAAAATGCAAAGTAATTACACTTAACTGTAATAAGTTTAATTTTTGTAAAGTTATTACGCTTGATCGTAATTAGTTGAAATCGATAAACTGCAAAAAATAAAACAGGGTTTAATATGTTTTCAAAACACCTGTTTTTTTATTGATTAAATAAATTCACTTTCTTATAGTTCCTCTTGTTGTTTTATCATTTTACTTACATATTGTTTTCTTAGAGAAAATCCATTTCCTATAGCCGTTAAGATTCCTAAAAAGAGAAGAATAGATAAAAGATTCTGTAAGTTTTGATAACGTTCCATTTGCATGATTCCTCTTATTAAAATGACATAAGGAACGATTCCCACAATAAAGCCTAAAAAGAAAAATTTGTTTTGATTGATTTTAATTAAAGTTTGTTGTTTATTCTCGTTGTTATTTTTCATATCTTACCTCTATCTAAAGTATACACTATTCGTCAAGAAAAGGGAAGATAAAAGTGAAGTTTTTTGAAAAAAAGAATAGGTGATAACAGGTGTTGCAAGTGCAACTAATTGGGTATTGATGAAGATGCTATAATGATTAAAAGAGAGTAGTGGAAGTGATGGAATGAAGGTCATTAAAAGAGATGGACACATTGTAGAATATGATAAAGAAAAGATCATAACAGCCATAGGAAAAGCCAATGATGAAGTAAGTGATGACGATCGCGCAAGTGCGGGTGAAATCAAAGGCATCATAAAGTATATTGAAAGTTTAAATAAAAAGCGTATTTTAGTAGAGGATATTCAAGATATTATCGAAATGAAACTGATGGAAGCTAAACGCTTTACCTTAGCTAAACATTACATTGTCTATAGGTACAACCGTGCTTTGATACGCAAAAGCAATACAACAGATGAATCCATCTTAAGTCTGATTCGCAATGAAAATAAAGAAATTAGTGCCGAAAATTCCAATAAAAATTCCTCTCTTGCCAGTATTCAAAGAGATTATATAGCAGGGGAAGTATCAAAAGATTTAACAAAGAGAATTCTCTTACCTGATGCCATACGTGAAGCGCATGAAGAAGGTGTTTTACATTTCCATGATATGGATTATTTCGTTCAACCTATCTTTAATTGTTGCCTTGTTAATATTGGAGATATGTTGGATAATGGAACGGTAATGAATGGTAAAAGAATAGATTCTCCTAAGAGCTTCCAAGTCGCTTGCATTGTTTTGGGACAGATTATTGCCAATATTGCCTCTAATCAATACGGTGGACAATCAATCGAAATGAAGCATTTGGGAAAATATGTAAGAAGAAGTAAAGAAAAATATAAGAAACGGTTTAAAGCGACATTAAAAGACCATATTTCCAAAGAACTTTTGAATGAATTAGTAGAACAAGAAGTGAAAAAAGAGATCGATGATGGAGTTCAATCCATTCAATATCAGATTAATACGCTTATGACGACAAGTGGACAAGCTCCTTTTGTAACTCTTTTTTTACATCTTGAAGAAGATGACCCATATATCAAAGAGAATGCCATGATTATTGAAAGTATTTTGAAGCAAAGATTAGAAGGTATTAAAAATGAAAAAGGAGTCTATATTACGCCAGCTTATCCAAAACTCATTTATGTTTTAGACGAGCATAATTGCC
The DNA here is from genome assembly GCA_964634785.1 of uncultured Muribaculaceae bacterium. Classification (GTDB taxonomy): domain Bacteria; phylum Bacillota_I; class Bacilli_A; order RF39; family UBA660; genus CAG-582. The sequence goes on along the minus strand of CAZWKF010000040.1, from coordinate 4,299 downwards.
TAAAAGGGGGTAAGTACGATTATCTTACAAAGCTTGCTATTAAATGCAGCGCTAAACGATTGTATCCTGATTATATTTCAGCTAAAAAGATGCGGGAACTATATGAAGGAAATGTGTTCTCTCCAATGGGATGTAGGTCTTTTTTGAGCCCATGGAAAAATAAAGAAGGAGATTTTCAATTTGAAGGAAGATTTAATCAGGGAGTTGTTTCCATAAATCTTCCTCAAATTGGGATATTGGCTGATGGGGATGAAGAGGAATTTTGGCGTCTTTTTGATAAACGACTAGATTTATGCCGTGAAGCTTTAATGTGTAGACATCATGCACTTTCGGGAGTGACATCCGATATTTCACCTATTCACTGGCAATATGGGGGAATTGCAAGACTGCAAAGTGGAGAAAAAATAGATGCCTATTTAAAAAATGGATATTCAACATTATCTCTTGGTTATATTGGACTGTATGAACTTACAAAATTGATGAAGGGTGTTTCTCATACAACGGAAGAAGGGGGAACTTTTGCTACACGTGTAATGACACATATGAAAGAAAAATGTGATGAATGGAAATGCGAAAGTGGCATCGGATTTGCCCTTTATGGAACGCCTGCTGAAAGTTTATGTTATCGTTTTGCACGTATTGATTTAGAACGCTTTGGTAAGATTAAAGATGTGACGGACAAAGGATATTACACAAATTCCTATCATGTCGATGTAAGAGAATGTATAGATGCATTCACGAAATTAAAGATTGAAAGCAAATGGCAAGAGATTTCAACTGGGGGAGCTATTTCATATATCGAAGTTCCTAATATGGAACATAACTTAGAGGCCTTAGAAGAAGTGATAAAGTTTATCTATGAGCATGTTTTATATGGAGAAATCAATACGAAGTCTGACTATTGTCATGTCTGTGGCTTTGAAGGAGAAATACTCATTAATGATGATTTAGAATGGGTATGTCCAAATTGTGGAAATAAAGATAAGAAGAAAATGAATGTGACAAGAAGAACTTGTGGATACTTAGGAGAAAACTTTTGGAATGAAGGAAAGACAAGAGAGATAAAAGATCGAGTTACACATTTATAGAAGAGGAGAAGTAAAAATGAAAGAAAAAGTAAGAGGATTTGAAATTGCAAAGGGATGGGAAGACAAGGAAATTAATCTTCCTATAAGAAAGACAGCCAAAAGTGCAGGCTATGATGTTGAGGCCGCAGAAGATGTGACGATTCCTGTGTTTGAAAAAGGAATGAAACCGACACTTGTTCATACAGGATTAAAAGCTTACTGCCAAGATGATGAGTGGTATATGCTTGCTAATCGCTCAAGTCATCCAGGAAAGAAAAAACTTGTTTTAGCAAATGGGCTTGGCATTATTGATGCTGATTATTATGAAAATCCTGATAATGATGGAGAATTCATGTATGCTTATTATAATATTGGAACTGAACCTTATGAAGTAAAAAAAGGGGAAGTCATTGGACAGGTTGTCTTTCAAAAGTTTTTAATTGTTGATGATGACAATGCAACAGGAATAAGAACCAACGGATTTGGTTCAACAGATAAATAATATAACCAAATAGTTATGTAAAATGAATTGTAAAAGGAGACTTATCTCATTGTGGGTAAGTCTTTTTTTCTGTGTCAAATATGCGTAAAAATTAACTGAAATTATTACTTTTTGCTTGAAAAATGCTCGAAAAAAAAAAAAAAAAAAAATGATAAAATTGAACTAGAGAGTAGAAAATTTTTCCAAATTAGAAAGAAGGATATTATTAGAAATAAGAAAATGATCATGGTATTAGCCATTACTTTAATGGCAATAGGGTTTGCAGCAGTAAGTACAACATTAATATTAAATGGACAAACCTATGTAGCAAGTAATCAAGCGGATTTTGATGTGTACTTTAGTAAAGCAGTGGAAAATGAAGTAGAAAACAATACTTTAATTCAAGATAAGACCCATCTCGCATTTGAAACAGAATTGACTGGATTAGATGAAACGTATATCTTAGATTATGAAGTGACGAATGCCAGCAAGAATTATGATGCTAATTTAACCATGAATTGTGTTGGAGGAAATGAATACATAAGAGTAGAGAATAACTTTGATATAAGTAAGCCATTACTATCTAAAGAAAAGAGAACAGGGAAACTAACCTTAACGGTAATACAAGTTCCTTTAGAAGAAGTATCTGTAAGTATTTCATGTGAGATAAAGGGAAATGCAGTAGAGAGAACAGAAAGTGGTAATTCAGGAACTACAGGAGATAATTATCAAGAAAGTACACTAAATGGAACAGATCCAGTATTAAAGAATGGATTAATACCAGTAATGATAGCAAATGATGGAACAGTGACTTATGCTGATACCAATAATAAGTGGTATGATTATGAGAATAAAGAATGGGCCAATGCGGTTATCTTAAGTGAAGGAAAAACACATACTGTAGGAGACGTAATCCCCGAAGATGATATCGAATCTTATTTTGTATGGATTCCAAAATACAAGTATCAAATATTCGATATGGGAAATTATTCTGGAAGTACCAGTATTGAAAATAAAGCACAAGAAATCCAAATTGAATTTACATTAGATGAAACAACGGATACAGATACATCATGCGTTTCACCAAAAGCAGCAGGAGAAAGTGGAACATGTAGTGTAGGGAAGTGGATGACACATCCGGCCTTCCAAAACTTTGGAGTAGCAGGATTATGGGTAGGAAAGTTTGAAACAGGATATAAAGGTGCAACATCATATACAGATGCCCAAAAGACTGAAATAAATGATATGAGTGACAATAAAATCATTGTAAAACCAAATGTGTATTCGTGGAGAGCAAATATAGTAGGAAATTTCTTTAAGTCATTTTACAATTATAAAAGAGACTTAGATAGTCATATGATGAAGAATACGGAATGGGGAGCAGTAGCATACCTTTCACACTCAAAGTATGGAATCAATACAGAAGTAAGAATCAATAACAACTCTAATTTCTTAACAGGATATGCTGCAAAGGAAAACAATGCTTCCTCAAGTACAACGAATAATGAACCATACAATACAGCAGTAGGAGTACTTGCAAGTACCACAGGAAATATCACCGGAGTCTATGATATGTCAGGCGGGTCTTTGGAACTGATGGCAGCAAGTAGAGGAGCAGGAAGAAGTGGACTTACCACTGAAGAACTAATAACCTACGCACAATATATAGATACTTATCCAACAAGTGGAGGTGCTACAACCTATATAAATCGAATACTAGGAGATGCAACAGGAGAGATGGGACCATTTAGTGATTCCCGAAATAGTTGGTATGGTGACAGCTCTTACTTCGTTGACTCGTCGTACCCTTGGTTCGGTCGAGGCAGCAATTACGGCAGTGGCTCCGGTGCAGGGCAGTTCTGCTTCGGTAGGAGCACAGGTGAAATGGGCATTTGCTCCCGCCTCGTTCTCGCAGTAAAATAAAATTTATTTAAAATACTGTCTAATTTTGTCAATAAAGGTCATTATTGATTGATGATGATCTTTTTATTTGATATAATAGAAGCACTCAAAGGGGCGAATAAATGGAACACTACTTTACAAATAATGATAATTTAAAGAGCGAGCTTCGCAGTCTTACCTTACACATTGTTGATAATTCTCTAACATTTAAAAGTGATTTAGGAGTATTTGCCAAAGATAAAATTGACTATGGATCGAAACTTTTAATAGAGACATATTTAAAAGAAGGAAGACATGATGTTTCTTTACTTGATGTTGGCTGTGGATATGGTGTTATTGGCATTACACTTGCAAAAATAATGGGAACAAGATCGACCTTAGTTGATGTCAATAACCGTGCTCTTCATCTGGCAAAGATGAATGCCAAGTTACATGATATTGATGCTTCCATTTTTTTATCAGATGGTTATGAAAATGTAAGCGGAAAGTTTGATTGCATTATTACAAACCCTCCGATAAGAGCAGGAAAAGCAACAGTTATGAGAATTTTGGAAGGTGCAAGGGATTACCTAAATGATTCTGGAGAACTTTGGTTTGTGATGCGCAAAGACCAAGGAGCAAAAAGTGCTATAACTGTATTAGAAAAGTTATATCATACAGAAATTAAAGAAAAAAGTAAGGGGTTTTATGTAATTGTTGCGAAAAAGTTATTGACATAGCTTATATTTGTTGATAAAATTTTAAATTGGTGGCGAATACTCCTTTTTGCGCGTGGAGATTCAAAAAAAAATATTACTATAGTATTGGGGTGAAGAGATGGCATACAAAGTTCAAAAATTTGGTGACCAT
>CAZWKF010000039.1:0-12651 GCA_964634785.1 uncultured Muribaculaceae bacterium | reverse complement strand
TCTTTATCATATCGTTTATCGATATCACTCTCTTATTGGAGAAATTTCCTATAAGATAAAAAAAGATGCCTTAAGCATCTTTCCATTTAAAATCGGTTACTTCTATTAAATCTTTTCCTGTTTCTCTAATTAAATTGTCATGTTCTTCTAATTTTTGTTTGCAATACATTTCTAAATCTATCTGTAATCCTAACACTCTTATCGTATTTAATACAATATGGAAACGATCAATTTCATTTAATACCCGCATATCAAATGGTGTTGTAATAGCTCCCTCTTCCACATAGCCATAGACTTCAAAGCGAGGATGTCTTTGATAGACAAGTTCCTTAATAACCCCGGGATATCCATGAAAGATAAATAAGACAGGCTTCTCTTTTGGAAAATACGTATTGAATTCTTCATCAGTTATTTTTTCTAAAGTTAATAAATCAACAACATTGACAACTCTTACTTTAATAGAAGATTTATCTCGAAGTAACTGTGTTGCACCCATAACTTCAAGAGTTGGTGTATCTCCTGCACAGGCAAGCACGATATCAAAATCTTTATCACTCGCAAAATCCCATACGCCAATCCCTTTTTCACAATGTTTAATCGTCTCCTCAGGATTTAACCACTGAGGTCTTTCATGTTTTGAAGCTACGATTGTATTCACACAATTCTTTGATTTTAAGCATTTATCCACATAATAGATAAGGGAGTTTGCATCATAAGGAAGATAGACATTGGTAATATCTCTTTTTTTATTTAAAATATGATTTATAAATCCCGGTTCTTGATGCGTATATCCATTGTGATCTTGTTGCCATACATGACTTGTTTCAATAATATTTAAAGAGGCTATATCAGCTCTCCAAGGAATTTCTTTTGTCATCTTTAACCACTTTGCATGAATGCCAATCATTGAATCTATTACTCGAATAAAGGCTTCATAGGAGTGAATGATTCCATGTCTTCCCGTTAAAAGATATCCTTCCAAAGCTCCCTCAGCAAAGTGTTCTGAAAGATAAGAGTCCAATACTCTTCCATAAGGAGCTAAAGATTCATCTCTACTTGTTATCGGAAGGAGCCATTGACGATTGGTTGCTTCAAAGACATGTGACAAACGATTTGACATCGCTTCATCGGGACTAAAAATACGAAAGTTTGCATTCTCTTCATTTAAAATCACAACATCTCTCAAATATTTTCCTAACTCTTTCATATCTTGAGCAATGATATCTCCATGATGGGCATCCAACATATAGTTTTTTATGGGTGGAAGGCGTAATTCTTTTAATAATTTTCCCCCATTTACAATAGGGTTAGCACTCATGCGTCTATTTCCCTTAGGTAAAAAATCAAGAAGATTTGGATCAATGTGTCCTTCACCATCAAAGAATTCTTCTGGATGATAACTCTTTAACCATGATTCTAAAACAGGAATATTTTCTGGTACTTCATCAGAAATGTCAATAGGCACTTGATGGGCTTTAAAGCTTCCTTCCACATCTTTAGGTCCTGTCCAACCTTTTGGTGTACGGAATATAATCATTGGATAGCGGACAAATTCCATCTCTTTATTCTTTCGAGCATTTGCTTTTATCATTTTAATTTTCGTAATGACAGTGTCCATAGTAGAAGCCATCTTTTCCTGCATATCAGAAATATCTTCACCTTCTACAAAGAAAGGTTCCCACCCATAGCCATAAAATAAAGATTCCATATCTTGATGAGTCATTCGCGATAACACCGTTGGATTAGAAATTTTAAAGCCATTTAAATGAATGATAGGAAGAACAACACCATCGGTAATTGGATTTATGAATTTGTTGATATGCCAAGAAGTCGCAAGAGGTCCTGTCTCTGCCTCTCCATCCCCAATAATACAAGTCGCGATTAAATCAGGATTATCTAGTACGGCACCATAACCATGAATAAGTGAATAGCCGAGTTCCCCTCCTTCATGTATACTACCCGGTGTTTCTGGTGCCACATGAGAAGAAATACCACCGGGAAAAGAAAACTGTTTAAATAAGCGTTTTAGTCCTGCTTCATCTCTTGTAATATTCGGATAGACTTCGGTATAAGTACCATCTAAATAGGCATTTGTAACAGCAGTTTGTCCTCCATGACCGGGTCCTACAAGATAAATCATATTTAAGTCATATTTGGTAATGACACGATTTAAATGCATAAAGAGAAAATTTTGTCCGGGTATAGTTCCCCAATGCCCAACTAAACGTGGTTTTATATGTTTTAATTCTAATTTTTCTTTTAATAAAGGATTATCAAGTAAATAAAGTTGACCAACTGCTAAATAGTTTGCCAAATTAAAATAGGTATTCAACTTTTTTACTTCTTCATTACTTAATGTACGCATATCATACGCCCTCTCTACTCTACTAAATATTATATCATGACTAAAAGAAAAAGAGAAGATATGACCTCTTCTCCTACTCACTTTAACACTTTACTTTTATATCTTTTTATCAAATCTTCAGTTTGATCTAGAGTTTTTAATCTTAAAATCTCTTGCCTAGTCTCTAAAGTATGTAATTGCTTCATAATTTCAAAAAGTTCCTCATTAGTTCCTTCGGGATTTATCTGCAAAGCCATTTGATATAATAATCCAGGATGATAACTTGGAAGAATTTCGGGAGAAATAAGATGAAAACTAGATTCATCAAAACTTTTTCCTCCCCGTAAATAAGAACCTCTAAAAGTTTTTTCAAAAACTTGTGTCTCAATCGTCTTTTTTGGATGATAACGTCCACGATTATCCATTTCTTCAAATGGCATAAAGCGATTCGTCATACCGCAATGAACACATTCTACATGAGCTGGATCATAATAATAATCAGATGAATGAAATCCTACAGAGGATTCTCCTTCTTTCAATTTAACAAATAAATGGTCACAATTTTCCATCTCTTCTCTACGACGCTCTGCGTATTCATCAAAAGAGTTTATATACATCTTATAAAAATATTGTCCAGCTTCATCATTTAATGGTAATTCTTCAATTCTCAAAAGAATGCCCCCTTTACTACAATAAGTATACCATAAAAAAAGAAAAAATTATCATTCTTTTTCTTCAAAAAAGTAAGAACTACTACGTGCTTGTAAGTCTAATCCGGCAAAATCCCCTTTCAAATATTGAGGATAGGCAGCGGCTGCAATCATTGTTGCATTATCCGTACAGTATTTCATTGGTGGAATGGTTAAATCTACCTTCATTTCCTTACATAACTCTTCCATATCAGCACGCAAAGCTTTACTGGCACTGACACCTCCAGCAACTATAACACGCTTAATATCGTATCTTTCTATAGCTAGTTTTGTCTTTCGAATAACTTGATCAAAAGCAACGGTTTGAAAGGAACTTGCTAAGTCATTCTTTCTCACTTCATTACCTCTTTGCTGTTCATTGTGACTTAAGTTGATAACGGCACTCTTTAACCCACTAAAGGAAAAATCAAGTTCATCGTTATCCATAGGTTTTGGTAATTGATAGGTAGGTTTCCCATCTAAAGCACACTTTTCAACATTTGGTCCTCCCGGATAAGGAAGACCTAATACTCTGGCCACTTTATCAAAACTTTCACCTATAGCGTCATCTCTTGTTGTTCCTAAGACTTTGAATTGATAGTCCCCTTCCATTAAGACAAGTTCTGTGTGCCCTCCACTCACCACTAAAGCGAGTAAAGGAAATTCTAGTCTTTTGACTAAATTATTCGCATAAATATGTCCCGCGATATGATGCGTTGCAATCAATGGTTTATCATAAACTAAAGATAAGACTTTGGCAAATTCAACACCTACAAGCAAACTTCCTAAAAGACCGGGAGCATAAGTTACTGCTATTGCATCAATTTGGTCAGGAGTAATATCTGTCTTTGATAAGACATCTTCTAAAACCATCGTAATATTTTCCGTATGCATACGAGATGCAATTTCCGGAACAACACCACCAAAATAAGCATGCGTATCCATTTGTGTTAATACCGTTGTGGCGATTTCTTCACAGCCATTTTTGACAATGGAAATACTCGTCTCATCACAACTGGATTCGATTCCCATAATATAGACATCTTTCATAGTTTACTCCTTTCCATAATAATAGCATCTTCAGTTCCATAATACTTTTTTCTAACGTGAATCGCTTTAAAACCATTTTTTTGATAGAACTTTATTGCTTTTTCATTGCCTTCTCTTACTTCTAACATAATTTTATCAGATGAAGTTTTTTCTATTAAATGATTTAATAGCTGACTTCCTATTCCTCTTCCCTCTTCTTCCTTTAAAACGGCAATATTTAAAATATCAGTTATTTCAAAGTGATTTTCATAGTGAAGAAATCCAAGAATTCTTCCATTCTCTTCATATACATAAAGATTCGCATAATTGTTGTTCAAATCTTCTAAGTTATTAACATTTTGAAAATCTTCTTTAATTCGTTTTCCAATTTCATAGATAGATGTTAAATCAGTATCTCTATAATCGCGAATCATTTTAAAGCCTCGATTAACTTTACATAAAGTGGATTTACCTGATGAGCGGGCGTAGGCTTTACATTTTTCATATATTGATAGATTTTAAGATAATCTAAAGGGGTATTCTCCACTATAATAGAGTACTTAGGTTTAAGAGATGAAAACTCCTGATGATCACAATAGAAAAATTCTCCTTGCAAAATATTTTCTTTAAATACACCACCATAGATGCCCTTTACATCGCGAATGATGACTAGTTTTTCACAAACCAAAGAATCACTTATGGCATAAGCTTCTAAGCTACTTATCGTCTTAATCGGAATATTGAGTGTATAAGCAAGCGTTTTTGCTACTGTAACACCTAAACGCACTCCCGTAAAAGAACCGGGACCATTTACGACAAATAGCTCTTTTAAATCATGCACAGATAAGCTATTTTCTTTTAATAACTTATCTAACATGGGCATTAAATATTTGGTATGGCCTCGCTCACTTGTTTTAGTAGAAGAAGAAAGTACTTTTTCATTCTTAAAGAGCACTAAAACGATATCTTTATCATGAGTATCGATAAATAACGAATACATAACATCATCTCCAATAGTAAAATAGGTTTCTTTTTCATGTGTATTATATCACATTTTATTCATTCTCTTGATAATATTGTTTCAAAGCATTTCCTGTAGGTGTATCTAATTTAGCTATTTCTTTCGGTGTTCCCGTTCCGACAATCATCCCACCATTTTTTCCTGCTCCCGGTCCAATATCAATCACATAATCACTGGAAGAAATGACATCCAAATTGTGCTCTACACTAATAAGGGTATGCCCTAGAAGGACTAATTCCTTCATAACACCTAGTAATTTTTTAACATCTTCAAAGTGAAGACCTTTTGTCGGTTCATCAAATATAATAAAGGCACTCCCACGATTTGTCTTTGCAATTTCGTTTGCTAATTTTAATCGTTGAGATTCTCCCCCTGAAAGTGTAGATGTAGGTTGACCTAATTTTAAATAACCTAATCCCACTTTTTCCATCGCTTCTAATTTCGATACAATTGTCTTCTCTTCTTTAAAAAATTCCATTGCTTCCACTATACTCAGTTCTAAAACATCAAAAATGGAAAGCCCTTTATATTTAACTTCTAGAATCTCTTTTTTAAAACGTTTTCCATCACATTCATCGCAGATAACACTCATTTCAGGAAGAAATCCCATATTTACTTTAACACTTCCTTCTCCCTTACAAGCTTCACATCTTCCACCAGCTACATTAAAGCTAAAATCACTTTCTTTCCATTTGTTTTTCTTGGCCATTTCCTCTTCAGCAAAAAGCTTCCGAATATTTCCATAGATATCTAAGTAAGTTAAAGGATTTGACCTTGAAGAAATGCCAATAGAAGATTGGTCACATAAAATGACATTTTTGATTTTTTCACGTCCATCAATGCGCTCAAGCCCAATAGGACGATTGCTCACTAAACTTTGATATAAGGCACTAAAGACAAGAGAGGATTTTCCCGACCCAGAAACTCCGGTAATGGCTACCATAGCTCCTAGAGGGATTGTCACGTCGACATCTTTTAAATTATGTACAGAAACGTGATGAAGAGTAATAAAATCCTTCATTTCATAATGTTCATTTTTGTTTAAAGTGCTTACCTTGGATTCTCCACTCAAATATTTTCCTGAAAGCGAATGAGGATTCTTTATAATAGCATCAACTGTCCCCTCAGCTATAATATTTCCACCCAAAACTCCAGCTCCCGGACCTATTTCAAAGATATAATCAGATGCTTTAATCATCTCTTTTGTATGTTCTACTAAGACAACGGTATTTCGATTTCCTGTTGTATTGAGTTTTTGAATCGCCTCTAAAACCTTCTTTATATCGGTAGAATGAAGTCCACTGGTCGGTTCATCGAGCACATAGACAACGCCTGAAATCTCGCTTGATATTTGGGCAACAATCTTAAGCCTTTGCACTTCGCCACCCGAAAGAGTATTAGCTTTTCTAGAAAGCGTTAAATAGCCAACTCCTAGTTTTTGACATTCTTTTAGAAGAGTTAAAAACTTTCCCTTAAATTGAGCCCATATATCATCTCGTGTATCGTAAAAGGAAAAACTTTCAAAAAATTCAATTAACTCATCAATAGAAAGACGACTAAAGTCATCGATATTCTTACCATCAATTGTAACATTTAAAACAGCTTGGTTATATCCTGTACCATGACAATCTTCACAAATACTTTTGTGCATAAATTTTTCTAAATTTTCGCGAACTTCTATACTCTTAGTTGTCCTGTAAATATCTTCATTCCCAGGGATAATTCCTGGATACTCTACTTTAAATTGGCGATTTTTCTTTTGGCCAAATAGAAGAGCTACCTTACACTCATTTGAATAATCTTTTATGGGCGTTTTCGCGTCCACTCCATACTGTTTCAAAAAGGAATCTAAGAAAGTAAATTTGTTTGTTCCTACTTTTGCTCCACCTAATTTTAGACCACCTTCTTCTAGTGATAATTCCTGATTTGGCCAAATAAGGGTTTCATCAAATTCTAAGATTTCTCCCGTTCCCTCACAAGAATCACAAACGCCTTGAGGAGAATTTAAATTGAACATAGAAGGGTTCATTGTACATTTTTTGCCATTTTCTTCCCCACAAGTAGAAAAGAACACTTGCAGGTAATACGCGGTTTGGGAGATAGTTCCTACAGTACTTCGAGGATTTTTATTTGTTCTACTTTGCACAAGAGCAATTGAAGGAGGAAGTCCAACAAAATAATCCGCATCAGGCTTTTTTATTTTCGATAAGAAATAGCTTTCATTTACCCCTAAAGATTCAATATATCTTCGCTTTCCTTCAGCATGTAAAGTATCAAAGACTAAAGTTGATTTTCCCGATCCAGACACCCCAATAAAAGAGACAATTTTTCCATATGGGATCACCAAATTCACATTCTTTAAATTATTCTCCCGACATCCATACATCTCTATTCCACTCATACAATACGCTCCTTTTTTTCATTATAACTTACTTAGAATAAATTTGAAAGAGTTTCCCAAGTTATAATTTATCAAGAGGCATTCCATAAACAGGACTTTTATAATACCTTAGAAATTGCTTTTTAGAATTTTTAAATTTATCCTCTTTAAACCAATCTTCCATAAATCGTTCAGGCTCATAAGAGGCAATATCAAAATAATCTAGAAGATCATAATGATTAAAGAAAAGGTCAGTTAAATCCAAATCAACTAACGTATCTATTCCCAAAGAAAGTGCGTATTCAGCTGTCTCTTTCACGCAGGAATTAAAATGAAAACCTCCTACTCGCAAAATATCTAAATTTTCAAGTTGTCTATAAATTTTCTCAAGAGATGGCGAAGTAAAAGTATTCCTTTCTTTTAAAACACTAGCTTCCTCAAAGGTGACATCTGTATAAATGAGTTTATCTCTACTCTCAGGAACTATACCATAGATATCCATATCTGGATAAAGGAGAAAATAAATCTGATATCCCCTATCTCGATAACGTTTTTCTATACAGGCATTTAAAATTGCAAAGGCATTTCTCTTTTCTTCCTCTTCATAATACTTTAAAAAGAAATTGAAATAAGGTTCAAAGGGATATAGATATAGAAAACCTTTTTTCATATAAGACCTCTTTTCTAAAAGATGTCCTTTATTATAACATAACCCTCCCTTTTTAGCACAAAATAAAAAAAGGTGATGGTATGAAAAATGAAAGCATTTGGTTAAAAGACAAAAAAGAATTTTCTTTTCCTAGATTAACTGAAGATAAGAACTTCGATATTTTAATTATTGGAGGTGGAATTACAGGACTTACAATTTCCTATGACTTAAAAGACTTGGGATTAAATATAGCTCTTGTAGAGGCAAATAACTTGGGATATGGAGTAACGCTAAAAACAACGGGAAAAATAACCTATCTTCAGGAGACTATTTATTCAGATTTAAGTGCAAAATATAATCGAAAAACGGCAAAATTATATCTTAATTCACAAAAAGAGGCTATCAAAAAGATAGTTGATACAATCCAAAAAGAAAACATTTCCTGCGATTTGGAAAAGGTAAGTTCTTATGTTATTGCCAATACCATAAGAGAAGAAAAGAAGTTAAAAAAAGAAAAAGATATTCTTGAGGAATTTGGTTGTCACGTAATTGAGGAAAAAATGAAACGACATTATGCCATAGCAGTAGAAGACACATATGTATTTCATCCCATAAAGTATATTGATGGATTAATTGATATAATAAAGGAAAACGTATCTATTTATGAACACACGACCATTCAAAAGATAGAACATAAAAAAGGAAAAAACATATGCTCCAGTGAAAGAGGGACAATTACTGCTAACAAAGTCATTCTTGCCAATCATTATCCCTTCTTTCTCATCCCCTTTTTCTTTCCTTTAAAAGCAAAAACGGAAAAATCTTATATTCTTGCTAAGAAAGTTCCTTTTCATGAAGAAAAAAGTTTTATTACAGCAAATTATCCTTTTACTTCCGTTCGCTTCCACAAAGATACTGAAAATTATCTTCTCTACCTTGGAGAATCTCACAATCTATGTAATCATTTAAATAATAAAGAAAACCAAAAAAGACTATTAAAAAAGGCGAAAAAGACACTAGATAATCCCGATTTTTATTGGTCAAATGATGATATTTTAACAGTCGATAAACTTCCCTATATCGGGTATTTAAAGAAAAATGACAATCAGCTTATTCTGGCAACAGGATACAACACATGGGGGATGACAAACAGTAGCATTGCTGGAGAGTTAATAAAAGATCTCATAGAGGATAGAGAAAACCCTTATAAAAATCTCTTTGCTCCCTATAGAAAAAAGACATTTACATATCTAAAAGAGACTATAAAAATTCTAGGAAGCAATACAAAGAGCTTTATTGAAAATAAAATAATAAAGAATAAGAAATGGTACTCAAGTAATATCCATTTCACAAAAAAAGAAGGCCAAAATATTGCCATCGTTTATGACGAAAAGGGAAAACATATCGTCTATAATAAATGTCCTCATATGGGATGTGGATTAATCTATAATAACGTAGAAAAAACTTGGGATTGTCCATGTCATGCATCAAGATTTACGCTAGATGGAAAATGTATAAAAGGTCCTAGTTGTTATGATATCTCTTTTAAGAAATAGTTGTCTCTTTTTCAAATTGTAACAACCATTCTTTTTTAGAGATTCCACCAGCATAACCAATTAATTTTCCATTGCTTCCTATCACACGATGACAGGGAATAACAATTGAAATAGGATTATGCCCAATCGCGTTTCCCACCGCTTGTGAAGACATCTTTGATTTATTCATACGTTTTCCAACACTTAAGGCAATTTCTTTATAAGTCCTAGTTTCTCCATAGGGAATACATAAAAGTGCCTCATATACGGCTTTTCTAAAGTCTGAACCCTCTAATTCAAGTTCTAATTTACATACACTTGGATTTTTTAATGTAAAGTAATCCTCTAACCACTTCTTGGTTTTTAATATCATCTTATGCCCATGATTCACTTTATAGTTCTTAATTCCTTGCATGTAATACTTTTGATCATGAAACCATATTCCTACTAGTTTCTCTTCCGTCACAGCAATCGTTATACTTCCTAGTGGGGAATCGTAATCACTTATATAAATCATCTTTTCCAAAATAAAAAGGTTTACCCCTTTCTATAAAACAAAATTTACGACATCTTCATATTTTTGACCATATGGTTTTAATATGATAATACGTGTATTTTCGTTATCGTCAATTGTTTTAAATTTTATTTCTAGTCTTTCTTCTGGTAGTTTATCTTTTATCAAATCAGACCATTCAATAATCGTAACTCCATTACTCTCAAAATAGTCATTAAAACCAATGGTTTCATCACTATCTTCAAGTCGATAGACATCCATATGATAAAGAGGCATTTCTCCTTGTTCATATTCTTTTACAATATTAAAAGTTGGACTTGTAATGTTTTCTGTAATTCCCAAAGATTTAGCAAAACCTTTAACAAAAACAGTCTTCCCACTTCCTAGTTCTCCATCTAAACAGATTATCATTCCCGGAAATTTTTCTGATTCAATATTTTCAGCTAATTCCATTGTATCTATTTCACTTCTTGATGTATATTTATAATCCATTTTTTATCACCTATACTGATTATATCAACAAAAAATTATAGAGTGCAATATTTTTACTCATGATTTACTCTTATTTTACTATTGTCGGCGCAAGATATGAAAAAGCTTCTAGATTTCTAAGGATTCCAAAGGCAATAAGCACGATTATCAAGAAAATGTAAACTGCATTGGGCGTTTTATACTTTACTCCCTTTTTTTTCGTATAAAAGGTCACAATAAGGAAATAAAACGGTGTTATGCAAAGAAGGATAAAAAGCAATGGATTAAAGCGAAATGCTTGATAAAAGTCAAAAGATAGAAGACTTAATAACATTCGACTTATTCCACATCCGGGGCAATAAAATCCTGTAACTTTGTGAAATAGACAAGGTATTCCCTGATGAAAGACAAAATACGAAAGTCCATAGAGAATAATCATAAAGCCAATAAAACTTATCAGTGTCTTTTTTCTTTCCATAAAATCATCTCTTCCTTATTCTAACATAAACAATAAAAAAAGACCAACAGGTCCTTAGTTTGCTTGTGTAGCATATTTATTGATATCTGATTGAATTAAAATATAGTTAACAATACTTAATCCAAAAATTGATAAAATTAAATATAATACGGCATTAGAACTAGATGCAACATTTGATTTTTGATTTGCTTGTTCCATCAATTGTCCATTTACATACCACCAATAAAAGCCATAAATACCACATGTAATAATCGTTAATAAAACAACCATTCCAGCACTTCTTTTGTTTGGATTTTCTGCAATAACATCAACATCATCATTTACACAGCACATCCAATAAAGAGAATAAATTCCACAAGTTACTATAGATAAAATGATAGATACAGCGATATTCTTCTCTTTTACCATCCTCACACATGCTCCTTCCTATAAAACTTCTATCCCTATTATACTACATGATATACAAAAGAAAAGAAAAAAATGTATAATTTAAAAAAAAGAATGATGCAAAATCATTTTTTCGGTTCTATTAATAAAGATTTAACTTTCTTTTTTTCTAAAGAATATTCTACAATGGAGTCAATATGAGACTGTGTTGTATCAAAAATTGGAATATCTAAATCTGTTTGTTTAATAAGCATCTCTATTTCAGTACAACCTAATATTACACCTTTAATATCATTTTGTTGTATCATATTATTTATTACATTAATATAATACTCCCTTGAAGTATCTTTAATTTCACCTTTACATAACTCATCAAATATTATCCTATCAATTTCATTTATATCTTCTTCATTTTGTGGAGCGGTTACAGTTAATCCATTAGCGTTTAATCTATTCTTCAAGAAATCTTCTACCATTGTATATTTTGTTCCTAAGAGTCCCACATTCGTAATATTACTCTTTTTGCATTTATCTGCAACACAATCAGCTATATGAATCAAAGGTATATTAATTTGACTTTGAACATAATCAGCTAATTTGTGCATAGTATTTGTAGCTATAACAATATAATCTGCTCCAGCATTCTCTAATGTTTTAGCTATAGTTGCAAGTTCAACTCCAATTTTATCCCATTCATTTGCTAACATTAATTTTCTAATATCTTCAAAATTCACATTATATATGACCATTTTTGCACAAGTTAACCCACCGACAATTTCATTTACTTGATTGTTAATTCTTTCATAATAGTGAATAGATGACTCGTAACTCATTCCACCAATAATTCCAATCGTTTTCATTCATTTTCCTCCAATCATATCAACTATTTTAACATTTCAACAAGAAAAAGTCACTACTAAGGAAAAAAAGGCAAAAAAAAGGTTTGCAACTCCCTATTTTCGCTTACACTATCGTCGGCGTATTAGTGCTTAACTTCTCTGTTCGGTATGGGAAGAGGTGTGTCCACTAAGCTATCGTCACAAACACAAGGACGTTTTGTCCTTTAAAAACATGATAATGACTTCATCAAATAATGTGATTAAATCCTCGAACTATTAGTACTAGTCAGCTCAACGTATCGCTACGCTTCCACC
>CAZWKF010000038.1:0-12978 GCA_964634785.1 uncultured Muribaculaceae bacterium | reverse complement strand
TCCCTTTATCTCACTTAAAAAGGAGCGTTTCTTATTTTTCACTCCTTAGAACTGACATTATTTCTTTTTATTTTTCACATAAACAGATTCTAAATGAGTTGCTCTTAAAATCTGATTTTTCATAATATTTAAAGATTCCTTAAATTCTATCGTTTTATCGTTATTAAACGTAATATAAGTTGACTTTCTTATGCGATTATCGGAAAAAGTTTTAATATGATTTAAAGCGACCCATTCTACTTTTTTTAATCTAGGCGAACATGTAGGAAAAAAGACAAGACCAAGGGTTTCATCTACAATTATGGGAGCTTTATATTTATATCCTGTCAATTCAAAAGTTAAATCATATCTTGCTTCTAAAGAAAAACCATTGGCGATACAACTCTTTCTTATGATGACATTGGGTGTTTTTTTGACGATAAAAAACCGCTCTTGTTCATAGACAATTGATTTTTTCTTACCATATGGAATAATGGCCATTGTGTTTTCATTAATGATATAATTTTCCATAAATTTCCTCCTTTCGCGGAGGTACTCTAACACAAAAAAAATGAATATCTTGTCGAAGTTTGTCATCAACCTCAAATTTATTCATTTTTATCCTTTTAGTAGGTTTTTATTGGTAAAATAAGTTGAATTAAGCTTTCATCAGTTGCTGATTTTAAGACAATTGGTTTAGAATCAGTATTCATAAATAGAATGATAACTTCATCTTCAAATGTCTTTAAAGCATCCATCATATATCGAGCACTGAAGGAAATAGCAATATCTTCATCACAATTTCTCTCAACCGTAATTTTATCTTCTACCTTTCCAATTTCTGATGCAAAAGAGCTTACACACAATTCGTTTCTCTTCGCTTCCATTTTCACGATATTCGTATCTTTACTTTGAGTCAATAAGGCTGCACGGTCGATAGAAGCATAATAATCATTTAAATTAGCATTGATAATATGGATAAATTCTGTAGGAATAAAGTTCGATGTATTTGGATATTGCCCATTTAACAAATTTGATTGAAATAAAATATTCTTGTACTTAAACATAATTTTGTTCGTAAATACATGAATTTCAACATTTTCCTCTTCTTCTTGCATGATTTTATCAAGTTCATTGATATTTTTACCGGGAATCACGATATCGACAACTTCACCATAAGGTTCTGCTAACTGGATTGTCTTTTTAGCAAGACGATAAGAGTCAGTTGCTACACATTCTAATACATCTCCATTGATTTTGATATTAATACCTGTAAGTAAAGGTCTTGATTCTTGTGTTGATATGGCAAAAATAGTTTGTCTTATCATTTTCTTTAAATCAACAGATTTTAAGTTGATATGCGTCGCTTGATCTACTAGTTCAATTTGTGGATAATCAGAGCTATTTAAACAATTCAAATTATATTGACTGGTTTCGGTAAAAATTACAATCTTTAAATTGTCGATGACTTCAAAATGAATAATATCACTTGGAAGCTTTTTAATGATATCCAAAATATATCTACTTTGGATGATAATCGTTCCTTCACTTTCAATAGATTCAATATCACTAACAGGGATAAAGGATTTAATGGTTAGATTAGAATCACTTGCTGTTAGAGATAATCCTGTATCATCTAAATCAAATTTAATTCCATTTAAGATGGGAATTATATTCCTTGGAGAAATAGCTTTACTTACATTGGTTAATTGTTCTAAAATAATATTCTTTTTAATTGAAAATTTCATTTTTCATTCCTTCTTTCTTTATTATTTTTATTATTTATTGTTATTATTAGGGTGGATAATGTTGAAAACTGTCTAGTTATAAGGATTTCCTTATATTTTTAAAAGAAAGTTTTCAAAATCCTTGTTGATAAAAGTCGATTTTTTAACAATCAATTGATGATTTGTTCTTTTATCTCTTTAATTTGTGTTCTAAGTTCTTCATTCTTTTTCATCTCTTCACTTATTTTATCACAGGCATGAATGACAGTAGCATGATCACGATTGAATTCTAACCCAATTCGTTCGATAGTCTCTTCAGTGGTCATCTTACAGATATACATGGCGATTTGTCTTGCATTATTGATATTGGCGGTTCGCTTTTTACTTTTTAAGTTTTCGATAGTTAAATCAAAGTAATCTGCGACGGCCTTCTGTATTTTTAAAACATTATTCGTAATATACATCGAGGTTCCAAAATAATCTTTTAAATTATCTTGGGCAAATTCTAAGTTGATTTCCCTAGGAGAATATATGGCAGTGACGGCATATAGTCGATTGATTGCTCCCTCTAAATGTCTTACATCACTTTCACAATTATTGGCAATATATTCTAATACTTCAGACTTTATCAAAGAACTGACTTCATGCCCCATGATTTTATTTTTTAAGATATTCAGCTTTAAATCATAATCGGGAGGGTTGATATTGACTGGTAATCCCCAAGAAAATCGTGTTCTAAGGCGATCTTCTAAAAATTTCATATCATTTGGGGAACTATCGGAGCTAATGACAATCTGTTTTCCCTTGTCATGTAGGAAATTAAAAGTATTAAAGAATTCATCTTGTGTTTTATCTGCCCCTCTTAAAAATTGAATATCATCAATCATTAAGACATCGACATTCCGATATTTTTCTTTAAAATGTTTGATAATTTCCAAGTTATCTTCGCCTTTTTTATTAATCTGTGTAAAATCATTAATAAACGTTTCACTGCTCACATAGAGAACGGATTTATTGGAGTTTTCTTTAATATAGTTTCCAATCGCGTGCATCAAATGCGTTTTTCCAAGTCCCGATTTTCCATAGAGGAATAGGGGATTATAAAGTTTTCCGGGCTGTTCTGCAACGGCAAGAGCAGACATTTGAGCAAGTCTATTGGAGTCTCCTACGACAAAATTATTAAATGTGTATCCCGGAAGTAGATTACTCTGTGTATCTTTATATTTAGGAATATCTTTAATTTCTTCTTTTTCCTGTTCTTTTTGTTTGGAAAGAGTATCCATCTCTTCATCGGTTATGAGTTCATAATTGATATTCTTTCCTGTAACGATTTCTAAAACTTCTTCCATTAAATCAGAGTAAAAATCATTGATATATTTCTTTTTATAAGGGCTCCCTACATTGATGATAATATTCTGTTCATCATATTCTATAAGGTGCGAATCTTTAAACCATGTATTAAATGAAATTCCGTTTAATTTGCTGTTCAATACATCAAGAAAATTGTTCCATAACTCCTCACTGTTCATTTAACCACCCTGTCTAGTTTCTACTAACTAAATTGTAAATCACTTTTGTCGAAAAATAAAGAATATTTAACCAAAAAGAGAAATTAACAGACTTTTCAACTCTATTTTCAACAATTTATTCACTATAATATCGTAGTTTTTGCTACTTTTCAACAGTTTCAACAAATTTTTGCAAATAATTATAAATATGCTGTAAAAACTTATGAACATACGATGTTGAAATTGTCGAAAACACTTCTATTGTGCCAAATTCTATTTGCTTCTCAGATTAGAAATGTTGAAAAATCGTTCAAATGTGACAAAGACATTCATTTTTAGAAAAAGTTATGCACAATGAATAGTGGAAAAGTCATTTTTTCAAACAATCGAGAAAATTGAAGACTTTCTAGAAAATAAAGGCAAAAATGATTGACTTCAAAATAAAATTATTATATACTAACTTTGCTTTAGAGATGTGGAGGTGTCTAAGACTATGAAGAGAACTTTTCAACCAAATAATCGTAAAAAGGCAAAAAAACATGGTTTCTTTGCACGTAAAAATACTAAAATATTAAAATCAAGAAGAGCTAAAGGACGCAAAGTTTTATGTAAGTAAGCCACATTGTGGCTTTTTATTGTAAAAGAAAGTAGGGGATCTTGTGAAAAAGTTTGAAGTGGTAAAGGAACAAAGAGAATTTGATTCCATTATTAAAACTTCACCATTTGAAAAAAATAAATATTTTCTTTTATATAATAAGGAAAGAGAAGCATCCCATCCGCGGTTTGGTATAGCGGTTGGTACCAAAGTAGGGAATGCCGTAACACGAAATCGTTTAAAAAGACAGATAAGAGCAATTATAGACAAGAATAAAAAGTTATTTTCAAATCACAAAGATTATATTATAATAGTGAAAAGGAATTGTTTAGAAATAAATTTTCAAGAAATGGAAAAACATCTCCTTAGTTTAATTAAAGGGTGAATGAAATGAAAAAAAAGATTTTTGTATTAATCGCAGTTCTCTTAGTCAGTGTAACAGGATGTACACATACCTTAAAAGATGATGCGAAAAAGCCAGTGGTCAATGAAAAGACAGGACAAAATTTAACAGAGAATATCTTATGTCAGCCTGAAGACAAAGAGTTAATTGAAATTTATAAAAAATATGAAAATAAGATGGAAACAAAGATAGAAGACTTGCCAAAATGTACCGATATGAAAGTCTATGAAAAGAAATCTTATAACGGGTTATGGGTACAATTATTTGTAAGGCCTCTAGCATGGGCAATCATCCAACTTGGTAAAGTCGTTGGCAATTATGGTTTATCTGTTATGATTATAGGAATTATTATTCGTCTCATCATCATGCCATTTTCAGCCAAATCAGCAAAGCAACAGGAAAATATGAAGAAAGCACAGCCAGAGATTGAAAGATTAGAAAAGAAATATAAAGATAAAACGGACCAAGAATCGATGATGAAAAAGAGTCAAGAGACTCTGATGATTTATCAAAAGTATCAGATTAATCCTATGAGCAGTTGTTTAATTGCCTTAATTCAATTGCCGTTATTCTTCGCTTTCCTAGAAGCGATTAATCGTGTTCCTGCTATATTTGAAAATACTTTCTGGAAATATCAACTAGGAACAACACCATTTGTTGGAATACGTGATGGAAATTACTACTATATTCTCTTAATCATTTTAATTGTATTATTTACAGTCTTATCATTAAAACAGAGTATGAATTCTATGAATGGAAGTCCTGAACAGATGAAACAGACGCGTTTTATGCTCATCTTTATGACTGTATTTATAGGAATTGCATCTGTTCAATTGCCATCCGCGATTGCTTTATATTGGGTAGTTACAAATGCCTTTAATGTTATACAGATGGTAATAATGAAGAAGAGAGGTTAATTATGAAGTTTGAAGTATTTGAAGGAAAAGAAGAAAGCGAAGTATTAAGCCAAGCATTGGAAACATTACAATGTCGTGAAGAGGATATTGTAACACTTGTTTCAAAAACAAAGGGTGGTCTTTTAAAAAAGGAAACCGTAAGTATGAAAGTTTTCAAAATGGAAGATATTACTGAATTTATAAAGGAATATTTGAAAGATTTGACAAAGGGCATGGGATTAGATGTTTCCTTTGAGTCAAAAATTAGAGATCGACAAATCACGATTAAGATGTATTCAGATAACAATAGCATCTTAATTGGACGCAATGGACAGACTTTAAAAGCTTTAACAACGATTGTGAAACAAGTCGTCTATAATGAAATAAAAGAATATCCTTATTTATTATTAGATGTTGAAAATTATAAGGAAAAGCAAGAAAAATACTTAGAAAGACTTGCACGCAATGTGGCAAGAGATGTTGAAAGAACAAAAGTTGAAGTAGAACTTGAAAATATGAATTCATATGAGAGAAGAATTATCCACAACGCTTTAACTGATAATAAACATGTTTATACAGAGTCAATTGGTGAAGAGCCAAATCGTCACATTGTCATAAAACCAAAAAACGAAGAATAAAATAAGTTCTTAAAAAATAATATCTTAGGATGTTATTTTTTTTGAAATACTGTTATAATACCATGGAGGAGGGGAGCTTATGAATGAAAATATCTGTGCGATATCGACGGCTTTAGGTATTGGCGCTATTTCGATTGTACGAGCAACTGGCCCCGATGTGATCGCGATTGTCAATGAAGTATTTGAAGGTGTTGATTTAACTCGTGTCGAAAGCCATACGATTCATTATGGGTTTATTGTCGAAAAAAAGGAAAGAATTGATGAAGTTTTAGTATCTGTTATGAAAGCTCCTAAGACTTTTACCAAAGAAGATGTCATTGAAATCAACTGTCATGGAGGAATTGCAACAACCAATCGTGTATTAGAAGCCTTGCTATTACATGGCTGTAGGATGGCCGAACCGGGTGAATTTAGTAAAAAAGCTTTTTTAAATGGGCGAATTGACTTGACAGAAGCTGAGGGAGTAAATGATTTAATCACAAGTGAAACAGAAGAAGCTCGCAAATATGCCATTCAATTAGTCGGTGGAAATCTAAGGACGAAAATTGAAAAAGAAAGAGATATCCTTGTTTCTTTGGATGCCGAACTTGAAGTAAACTTTGATTTTCCAGAGGAAGCAGATAACCCTGAAATAACGCATGAAAAATTGAAAGAATTCCTTTTAATAATTCAAGAGGATTTAAAAGAATTAATTGCTTCTAGTCAGGAAGGACATCTTTTAAAAAATGGGATTGATGTTGCCATTCTTGGAAAGCCAAATGTGGGAAAAAGCAGTATTTTAAACCATTTATTAGATGAAAAGAAAGCGATTGTAACGGATATTGCAGGAACTACGAGAGATATAGTCGAAGGAACAACGACGATTGAAGGCATTAAATTAAATTTACTCGATACGGCGGGAATTCGTGAAACAGAAGATATTGTCGAAAAAATAGGGGTAGATAAGAGTAAGGAAAGTGCCAGTAAAGCCGATTTAGTTATTTATGTTTTAAATCATAATGAATTCATAGAAGAGGAAGAACTTGACTTTATTCATTCATTAAAAAATGTTAAAAAGATTCTCTTTATCAACAAAAATGATTTAGAGGAAAAGTTAGACAAATCATGCTTAGGGGATGAAGAAATCGTCTATGGAAATACCGTAACACCAAATGGATTAGATGATTTAAAGAAAAAAATTGTGGAATTATTCCATATCAATGAAATAAAGAATAAAGATTATAATTTCTTAGCTAATGCTCGCCAAACAGCCCTTGCTAAAAAAGCTTATATATCAATAGAAAACGCTATTGAAAGTGTAGAGAATGAAATGCCATATGAGATGATCGCTGTAGATATTAAAAATGCCTTTGATGAACTTGGCGAAATCATTGGTGTTACTTATAAAGAAGAACTATTAGATGAATTATTTTCAAAATTTTGTCTAGGAAAATAGGAGGAATTATGTTAAATTTGTTGAGAAAAAGTAACTATAAAACTTTAGCATTCCAACCATTTTTGGATTATATTACATTTCTTGAAGAGCAAGGATATGAATTTGTTTCTGAAAGTGAGGAATATGGATGGAGTGACTATCGAGCTGAATGTCAAGAGCACAGTCTAGAAATACTTTCTTTTAAAGATGAAGAAAAAGAGTGGATTTCAATATATAAAACGAGAAATGAAATAGAACGATTTGAACAAATTGAATTTATGTCTTTTAATGAAAAATATAGAAGAATTAATCCAAAACAAAAATATAATCATGTTATAAAATATGCGGGTCATTTTGAAGATGAAGAATTTGCACGCATAGTTTGTTCAGGATATTCATACGAAGATAATATTTTATTAGGAGGATGGCGAAAATTAAGAAAATTTGCCGTTCAAGAATTAGATAAAGTAATGTACAGTAAAACAATGAATTTACAGGAATTAACAATGATGGCTGATGAAAAAATAAATGAATTTTATGAAGTAATTGATTTAAAAGATGATGAAGTTAAAGAACTAAAATTAGGATATTAAAAGGAAGTGTATATCATGAAGTATGATATTATTGTCGTTGGAGGAGGACATGCCGGTTGTGAGGCCGCCTCTGCAGGAGCAAAACAAGGTTTATCAACTGCTCTTGTAACCTCAAATATAAAAAATATTGCTGATATGCCCTGTAATCCATCCATTGGAGGAACGGCCAAAGGAATTGTTGTAAGAGAAATAGATGCCTTAGGTGGGCTTATGGGAAGAGTAGCCGACAAATCCCATTTGCAAATAAAGATGTTAAATAGTGGAAAAGGACCCGCTGTTAAATCATTAAGGGCACAAGGAGATAAAATCACCTATCCTAAAAATATGGTAAGTGAATTAAAAAGTATCCCATCTCTTGAAATTATTGAAGCTATGGTAGAAGATTTAATCGTCGAAGAAAATACCATAAAAGGAATTGTAACAGATAAAGGAGAAAAGATATTCTGTGATGCCCTTATTTTAACAACGGGAACATACTTAAAGAGTAAAATATTAGTGGGTTCTACTAGCAAAGAGGAAGGACCCCATGGAGAAACATCAAGTAAACATTTAAGTGATAAACTTGCAAAGCTAGGTTTTGAAATTCAACGATTAAAAACAGGAACACCTCAGAGATTAGACCCTAACACAATAGATTACTCCGTTTTAACTGAAGAACTTGGTGATGAAACGCCATGGACTTTTAGCTTTGATTTAGAACCTCTTTATGATCCTAAAAATCAAAAAAAGTGTTATTTAGTCTATACTAATGAAGAAACACATCAAATTATTCGCGATAATTTAGAAAAATCAGCCATGTATGGTGGCTATGCGGAAGGGATTGGTCCACGTTATTGTCCATCAATTGAAGATAAAGTGGTCAGATTTGCCGATAAAGAAAGACATCAACTATTCTTAGAGCCAGAAAGTGAATATTATCCAGACCTTTATTTGCAGGGATTTTCAACGTCTATGCCAGAAGATGTTCAAGAGAAGATGGTTCACAGTTTAAAAGGATTAGAACATGCTCGTATTCTAAAATATGCCTATGCTATTGAATACGATGCCATAAATCCTCTACAATTAAAGCCATCACTTGAGACAAAACTCATCAAAAATCTCTATACAGCTGGACAAATCAATGGAACGAGTGGTTATGAAGAGGCTGCTGGCCAAGGGTTAATTGCCGGAATCAATGCCGGACTTCGCTTAAGAGGAAAAGACCCACTTATATTAAAAAGAAATGAATCTTATATAGGCGTTTTAATTGATGATTTAGTGACAAAGGGAACAAAAGAACCATATCGTCTCCTTACATCTCGAGCTGAATATCGTCTCATTTTAAGACATGACAATGCCGATTTAAGACTACGTAAATATGGATATGAAGTGGGAACTGTAACACAAGAACAGTATGATAGATTACTTAAAAAAGAAGAAAATATCGAAAAATTAACAAAAGAACTACAAGAAATAAAGATAAATGATGGAAATGTTAAAGAAGATATATTAAAGGCTTTGAATATCGAAAAATTGGAAATTGGCTTAAGTGCTTTTCAACTCTTGAAACGTCCACAGATAAATATTCAACTCTTAAAACCTTATTTAAAAGAGGAATATACTAAAGAAATATTAGAAATTGTGGAAATCAGTGTAAAATATGAAGGATATATCAGCAAGACGAATCGCGAAGTCGAAAAAATGATAAAACTCGAAAAGAAAAAGATACCAGAAGATATTGATTATGACAAAATTAAAAATTTAGCCAGTGAGGCACGCCAAAAATTAAAGCAAATACGCCCAGAAACAGTTGCCCAAGCGACAAGAATAAGTGGTGTTAATCCAACGGATATTTCTATTCTCACCATCTATTTAAAAAAAGAATATGGAAAGGAGTCATAGTATGGATAGCAAGACCTTTCTATCTTATATGGGAAAAATCAATCTTCATCCAACTGAGAAACAATTAAAACAATTTGAACAATATGCAAACTATTTACTCGAATATAACGAGCATACCAATTTAACAGCTATCAGAAAAAAAGAAGAAGTTTATTTAAAACATTTTTATGATTCCCTTTTATTTACTCAATATGTGGATTTGAATCAAGTCAATACTTTAGTCGATGTTGGTACTGGAGCAGGATTTCCCGGACTTGTCCTAAAAATTATGTATCCTCACTTAAATGTGACATTAATTGAAGCCAATCAAAAAAAATGTACTTTTTTAAAGCGAGTTATTGAAGTACTTGAACTTGATCATGTCAAAGTATGTAATGAACGCAGTGAAGAATTTGCCCGAACACATCTCGATACCTTTGATGTAGTAACTGCTCGTGCTGTAACACATCTTGCCGTTTTAAGTGAGCTTTGTCTCCCACTTGTGCGTATAGGAGGCTACTTTATGCCTTTAAAAGGGGAGATAGAGGAAGAACTAAAGACATCTTTAAACATAATTCAAACACTAAATGGAGAAATAGAAGAATATCATTATACCTTACCTATAGAAGAGGCAAAGCGTTCTATTATCAAAATCAAAAAGACGGGGAAAACGCCTCCTAAATATCCACGTACCTATGATAAGATGAAAAAGTCATTGAAAAATAACCAAAAATAAAGTAATATTAGAATAGGAAAAAGGGGAATGCTTATGAAGATGGAAAACCAAATTCAAATGATTGATGTAGAAAAAATAATACCAAATCGTTTTCAACCACGTCTTCAATTTGATGACACGGCTTTAAATGATTTAGCTTCATCTATTCAAGAACATGGTATTGTGGAACCACTTATCGTTCGTCGTGTTTTAGATAAATTTGAAATTATAGCTGGTGAGAGAAGATTTAAAGCCAGTCAAATTGTCGGATTAAAAGCAGTTCCTTGTATCATCGCAAATTTAGATGACAATGAATCTGCAGAAGTTGCCATCATTGAAAATACCCAAAGAAAGAACCTTTCAGCTATAGAAGAAGCTCGTTCTTATAAAAAACTTCTCGATAGACGCTATGTAACTCAAGATCAATTGGCAAAAAGATTGGGAACTTCTCAATCGACGATTGCAAATAAAATTAGATTATTAAACTTAGATGAACAAGTGCAAGATGCTTTAATGAAAGAAAAAATAAGTGAAAGGCATGCTAGAAGTCTTTTAAAAGTCACAGATAAAGTAAAGCAAGTCCAATTACTGAATCAAATCATAGAAGAGCGTTGGACAGTTAAGCGATTAGAAGAAGAAATTGAAAATGTAACAGAGAGTTATCGAAGGAAAGAAATTGTTGGAGGTATTAACACCAACAACCGAATGGATATTGATATTGACTCTATTATGAAGAATTCTACAGATATCCAAAATACGGTAGCACCAACAGTACATTATAAAAATGAAGAACCAACTTCTGCTCCTAAAAAGAATTCTCTATTCTTTAATAATTTAGAAAATGAAGCAGTGAATATGGACCCAACATTGAGTTTTGGCTTTAATCCTTTTAAAACAGCTAATTTGAATCAAAATTTCATCTCAGACGATGATGATGACTATGATACCTTAGAAACTGAAGAAGAGACTGAAAAAGTCGAAAAAGTAGAGGAAAAACAAGAAAAAATAGTAGAACTTGAACTTGAAAAAAATAAAGACGTTGTGGAACAAATAAAAAAGACCCTTTCGAAAGCGAAAGTAAATGGTCTTAATGTTGAATCTGAAGAATTCAGTTTTGATGATATGACACAATTTGTTATTCGTATTAAAAATGATGATTAGAAAAATGCTTGTTGTACTAAATATTACTAATTATGATAAACTATGATTTTTCTGAGGTGATTTTTTTGAAAAAATATAAGATATTAATTTTTGATTTAGATGACACTTTAATCGATAATCAAGAAAATACCAAATATGCTTATGCAAAAATGCTTGAAACATATGGGGAAAGTTATAGTGATGAAGGATTTAAAAGATGGACCGAAATAGATAAAAAATTCTGGCGAGATAGACAAGATGGTTTAATTGCAATACCGGATAAATTTAAACATGAAACTGGTAAAAAGAGTGATGAATTTTTAAATTGGTTAAGAGCCCAAAGAGTTTTAATTTATTTTAATTATCAAATTGGGTTAGAAGAAGCCGTCAAACTAAATAATACCTTTATGAATGAGCTAACGGAGGTAGTTATTCCTATTAATGGAGCACATCATTTATTAAAGTATTTAAAAGAAAAAGGATATTACATTATCATTGCAACAAATGGACCACAGATTGCTACTAAGCAAAAACTCTCTAAAATAAATTGCTTAAATTTTGTAGATAAAGTTTTTTCAGCAGATATGTTTGGCTATATGAAACCAAAAAAAGAATTTTTTGAATCTATTCAAAAAGTGTTAAATAATCACAAAAGGGAAGAGTATTTAATCGTTGGCGATTCGCTTAAATCAGATGTTGAATTTGCAATGAACTGTAATTTTGATAGTTGTTTCTTTAATAAAAATAAGGAGAAGGTATTATCTCCTTATAAACCAACTTATATCATTGAAAAATTAGAAGAATTGGAGAACATATTATAAAGTAATGATCGTTTGGTCATTCTTTTTTTATTTTTTCTTCTTTTCGTTAATATAAGCTGATTGACTGCCATCTAGAAAGTAGAATAAGGTATTAGACTTGGCATTGTATTTACCTGATATTGGATCCATTGGAACGGCAACAACATCACTTGGAAGCTCATACCATGTTTCTTCACTGTCTTTTAAATAATCTTCTACTGTATCTAACCAGATATCTTTAATAATCTTAGAATAGGCTTTAGGGGCTTTTTCATTTAAATCATTTCCTGCCCATACGAGCATTAAAGCATCTTTATTATAGCCTGCAATCCAATAATCATTATCAGTTGTTCCACTTTTTAAAGCATATTTGCGACTTAATTTTCCATTTAAATAAAGGACAGTTGGACTGTTATAATCGACAAAAGAATAATTATAAGTGTTGCTCATCATTTCATTTAAAATATAGACTAAACTAGGATCTAAAGCCTGATTTTTACGATCCTTATGTTCATAAATGACATTTCCATCAATATCTTCAATGCGATTGATAAAATAAATATCATTTTGAATACCCCCACTTGCTAATGTTGTATACGCATTGGCATAGTCATACATATTGACTTCTACAGCTCCCAAAGCCAAAGAAGGGTTAGGACTTAAAGACTCCTTTAATCCCACATTTTTCATTGTATTTACAAGTGTATTTT
>CAZWKF010000037.1:0-13358 GCA_964634785.1 uncultured Muribaculaceae bacterium | reverse complement strand
TGATTTATCCAAGTGATTCTCTTTATACTTATGGAAAAGACTACTCTGATCTAGGGTTTAATACGATTACTAACAAAGGAGGAAAAAAGAGCTGGATATTCTATTCATATGAGTGGCCAATAACTCCAAATAATGCTTATGCATATCAAGTTATTACTGTTTCATCTGAGTCTAGTTTTTGTGAGTTTACATATGATGCATTAAATGCTCGCTCTGTTGTCTACTTAAAACCAAATATAGAATTTAAAAAAGGCGATTATGATGGCTCTAAAGATAAACCATATGAATTAGCTGAGGTAAAATAGTGACTTAAGAGGGATTACCTCTTTTTCTTTCGGAAAACTAGTGAAACATTTCCTTTTTTTTAGTATAATGATACTAAGAAGGTGAAAAAATGCGTATTGTATTTATGGGAACTCCTGAATTTGCAGTTCCGGCTTTAAAAAAAATAATCGAAAAAGAAAATGTAGTTTTAGTAGTCACTAAAGAAGATGCAGCTGTTGGAAGAAAGCGAATCTTAACCCCATCACCTGTTGCACTTTGCGCCGAAAGTTATGGTATAGAAGTCTTTAAACCACGCAGATTAAGAAATGATTATCAAAAAATAGTAGAGCTAAAGCCTGATCTTATTATCACATGTGCTTATGGACAGATTGTGCCTAAAGAAGTTTTAGATTGCCCTAAATATGGTTGTATCAATATTCATGCATCTCTTTTACCAAAATATCGTGGAGCCAATCCCATTTGTGCATCCATTATGAATGGTGAGGATAAAACGGGAATTACCATTATGGTAATGGAGGAAACACTTGACACAGGAGATATTCTCTATCAAAAAGAGATTCCTATTTTAGAAAGTGATAACTTAGGAACCATAGAAACAAAACTGAGTGAATTAGGTGCCGAAATGATTGGCGAATTTCTTCCTAAGATTGCAAGTGGTGAAATAAGAAGAATTCCTCAAGAGGAAAGCGAAGCCACTTATGTGGGCATGCTTAAAAGAGAAGATGAACGAATTGATTTTAATAAAACCAAAAGAGAAGTTTTTAATCAGATAAGAGCCCTTTATCCAAGACCTATGGCAAGTACTACAATCGATGATGTTGAATGGAAAATTTGTGAAGCTTCTCTATATGATGAAGCAAATGGAGAAGTGGGTATCATCAGTGAAGTAGGAAAAGATTACTTATGCATTAATTGTAAAGATGGGCGTATTAAAATCACAAAGATTAAGCCTTCAGGAAAAAAAGAGATGGCCGTGAAAGATTACTTTAATGGTATAAAAAAAGAAACATTGTTAGAAAAAAAGGTGATATAAGATGAAAAAGAAGAATAAAAGGGTCAATGAGAATGGGAAAGAATTAGAAAACTTCTTTGATGTCTTTATGCGCAATTACAGGAATGTAAAAGGATTTAGAAGCTTTGTCAAATTATGTCTTTATTTTCTAATCATCTTTCTCTTTATCCTTTTTGTAAATCTTGCTGATAAAGAATTAGAAACAAGAAATGATGAAAATCCTAATGCATATCGTACAACAACTGTAGCAAAAAAGAAAAAATCGTATAAAGAAATTTTAGATGATGTCATCAACCAAAAGGAAGATGTCTATGCCACTCTTAAAATAAAGAATAAAGACTATCGCATAGATTTAACCATGAAAGATGAAGTCTCGGGTTTTATTGAAACAGAAGAAGGAACGAAACGTTTTAAAATAAAAGAGGGAATCATCTATGAAGTCAAATTAAACCAAGAAATAGAAAATAGTCACTTATTTGATGGAATAAAACTGGATTTTCTCCTTTCAAACAGTCTAATTAAAATGCTTGAAGCTCATGTTTCGACCAAGATGATATACGATGACTATACACTCTATACGTATAAGTTAAAGGCAGAAGAGAAAGAGTATAAAATAGACTGTACAGTAGAAGAAGCTGTTTTAACAAAAGTGAGTATTACAGCCGAAGAGGAAGAATATGAAATCCTTTATGAATAGAAGGCGAAAAATGAAAAAATTTGTAAATATTTTAACCATTACGCGAATTATAGCGACTCTTATATTGCCCATTGTCTGGTATTTTACTTCAGGAATGGTGGTCGTGTTATTTGTGCTCTTTATTCTATTTACTGACTTTTTTGATGGCCTTTTAGCCAGAATATTTAAAGTTCAAACACTTTTTGGATCTCTTACCGATACGATAGCAGATAAAGTATTTGGAATAGCTGTCATGTTACTTATTGCTAGTCAAATTCCCTTATTCTATCTCCTTGTACTTACTGAAGTGATGATTGCCTGTATCAATATTGCATCAGCATTTAAGGGGGCTACTATTAAATCAAGTTTTATTGGGAGAGCCAAAATGTGGCTTCTTGGGGCTTCCAATATTCTAGGACTTCTCTATATTTTGTGTCCTTCCGTAGAACTACTATCCATAACAATGAATGATTCGTTAAATATTGTCCATACCGTTGTCTTCATCACTTGTGGAGCGGAAATCATGGTCATCATAGATTATGCTATGAAACTAGCTAAAAGTATCTTGAATAAAAAAGACAAGGTTTCTTTTCACTTAAAGAAAAAGGAAGAGATAAAAAGAGTCTTATTTGATACAGAGTATTATACACACCATAAAACAAGGCCATTTATCGAGCATTTATGCAAATAATGCTTTACAATAAAGAATAGAATATGATATACTTTAATTGACATTTAAGTGGGCAGAACATCCCGCTTTTGTTATTGTATGGGAGGGATTATATGGAAAGTATTTTAAAAAAGGTACGTGAAATTATTGAAGAACCTATGGGTGAGATGCAAATTACAGTTGATGATGTATCATGGGAAGTAGAAGGAAAATACAACTACTTAAAAATTGTTTTAGATCGAGAACAAATCCTCGATATTGATACGATTGTAGAGGCAACGAATATAATTAATCCCATCTTAGATGAATATGATTTAATTAAGGATGAGTATATCTTAGATATATCGAGCAAAGAAAGAGGTTAGTAAAATGGATGGAAAAGAATTTATAAAAGCATTAAAGAATATTATCGAAGAAAAGAATATTGCTGAAGATGATGTCTATGATGCAATGGAACAAGGTTTAATTACAGCTTATAAGAAAAACTACGGTTCTAAAACCAATGTCAAGGTTAATGTTGATAGAAAGACTGGGGAATTTAAAGTTATTCGCTACTATGTGGTCGTTCCTGAGTACATTGAGGGGGAAGAAACAACAGATGAAGAGGGAAATACCGTATATCTTCCACCAGAAATCAATGAAGATGCCCAACTTCTACTTGAAGAGGCAAGAGAAATCGTTCCTGATATAAAGGTCGGCGAGACGATTGAAGAAGAAGTGACACCAAAGGACTTTGGTCGTGTTGCTGCAAGTACTTGTAAGCAAGTGGTTACCCAAAAGATTAGAGAAGCTGAAAGAGAAGCCATCATTGCTGAATTTGCCGATAAGCAAGATGAGTTAATGGTTGGAACTCTTGCCATGGAAGACGCAAAAAACTATTATGTTGATTTAGGAAGAACAAGAGGAATCTTGCCAAAAAGTGAAATGATACCCGGTGAGGTCGTAAAAATGGGTTCAAGTATTAAAGTCTATATTTCTAAAGTAGAAGCCAATAATAAAGGACCACTTGTTCTTTGTACAAGGAAGCATTATGGCTTTATCAAACGTCTATTTGAAACAGAGATACCTGAACTTGCCGATGGAACACTTGAATTACATGCTGTTGCACGTGAAGCTGGGGTAAGAAGCAAAGTTGCGGTTTCTTCTACCAATGATCGAGTAGATGCTATTGGTACATGTATTGGTGAAAGAGGAAGCCGTATTGCGAATATCTTAGCCGAATTAAATGGTGAAAAGATCGATTTAGTCTTATGGAGTGAAGACAATGCTGAATTTATCAAAAATGCTTTAAGTCCAGCAAAAGATGTCATTGTAAGTATCATTGATGAGACTGAAAATAGAGAGGCATTAGCCATTGTTACGGATGAAAACTTAAGCCTCGCAATTGGTAAAAAGGGTATGAATATTCGCCTTGCAAGTCGCTTAACTAAATTTAAGATTAACATCAAAACGATGACACAGATTCAAGAAGAGGGGAACCAATAATGAAGAAAATCCCCATGAGGATGTGTGTAGTAACAAGAGAAAAACTCCCTAAGAAAGACTTAATTCGCATCGTAAATACAGAAGATGGTATTAAGTTTGACAAAACGGGTAAAGTAAATGGACATGGCGTTTACATACAAAATAAACGCGAAGTCATTCTAAAAGCACGCGATAAAAAGATCATTGATCATACACTAGGTGTAGAAGTACCCGATGAACTTTTTGAAACATTACTCAGTGAAATAAATTAGAAAGAGGTGATACTCATGATGAGTACAGTTCAAGAATATGCAGAAGATATGAATTTCACGGTTCAAGACGTTTTAAATAAATGTAAGGAACTGGGAATAAAGGCAAACAGTAAAGATGATCCATTGGATGAAGATGCCATTGTCATGCTTGATAATTGCATGAATTTAATTAGCAGTGATACTGAACTTGATTTTGAAGAAAGTGATGCAATTGATGACGTTGTCGAAGATATTATGCTTTCTGATAATATCAAAAGCATCCATGAATCACATACAGTAAGAACAGAAAAGGTCAAGAAAAAAGATTCAAACAACCAAAATAAAGAATATCTAAATAAGAAAAAACAAATGTATAAAAACAAAGAAAAGCTTCAAAGTAATAAGAATTCAGAAGACTCTTCGATTGTTTTATATACGGAAGGCATGAGTGTTGCCAATTTAGCAGAAGCACTTGGTGTTCCCGGTGTTGAATTGGTTAAAAAACTCGTTTCCTTAGGAATGATGGTCAGTTTAACTCAATCAATTGACTTTGAAACAGCTGAATTGCTTGCTGGAGAATATAGCAAAACTTTAAAGAAGGAAGAGACACAGGATATTTCAAATTTTGAAAATTTTGAAATCATTGATGATGAAGCAGACTTAATTGCAAGACCTCCAGTCATTACGATTATGGGGCATGTCGACCATGGAAAGACAACGCTACTAGACTATATCAGAAATTCCCATGTTGTCGATGGCGAAGCTGGAGGAATTACCCAACATATTGGAGCTTATCAAATTGATTATGAGGGAAATAAACTCACATTTATAGATACTCCAGGACATGCGGCATTTACTGAAATGCGCGCTCGAGGAGCTAGTGTAACGGATATTGTTATCATTATCGTAAGTGCTGAAGATGGTGTTATGCCACAGACAAAAGAGGCCATTGATCATGCTTTAGCTGCTGATGTTCCTATTGTTGTAGCTATTAATAAAATCGATAAACCAAACGCCAATCCTGATCGCATTATGACTGAGATGGCAGAGTTATCCATCACGCCAGAAGAATGGGGTGGAACCATTCCATTTGTACGCATTAGTGCCGTTACAGGTGAGGGAATTAACAACTTACTTGATACCATATTAGCAATAGCTGAAGTAAGTGAATTAAAGGCCAATCCAAATCGTTATGCCTCTGGTACAGTAATTGAATCTAGAGTGGATAAAAACATGGGAGGTGTTGCGAGTATCCTCATTCAAAATGGAACTTTGCGTTTAGGAGATCCACTCGTTGTTGGAACAGCACATGGACGTGTTCGTACCTTAAAAAATGATTTAGGACGCGATATCTTAAGTGCCGGTCCATCTATGCCAGTAGAAATTACAGGGCTTTCTGATAATCCAAGTGCGGGAGATAAATTTATGGCTTTTGAATCAGAAAAAGAAGCACGTGAGATTGCTTCTAAAAGAGCCATTCAAGAGAAAATGCGCAAAAATACGAGACAGACTTTAAGTTTAGATGAGTTATTTGCCCAAATTCAATCAGGAGTAAAAGAAATCAATGTCGTCTTAAAATGTGATGTTCGAGGTTCTGAAGAAGCCGTTCGAAATTCACTTGAGAAGATCGATGTTGAAGGTGTCAAAATTAAAGTTGTTCGCAGTGGTATTGGAACGATTACAGAGAGTGATATTATTCTAGCCAATGCTTCAAACGCCATTGTTATAGGATTTAATGTTGTCCCTTCAAATAAGACAAAAGAAGTTGCCAAAGAATACAATGTCGATATTCGCCTTTATACGATTATCTATAAAGTAGTAGAAGAGATGGAACAAGCTATGAAAGGTATGCTAGATCCAGAATTTGAAGAATCTGTTATTGGCTCATGTGAAGTTAGACAGCTATTTAAATTCTCAAAAGTAGGAACAATTGCTGGTGTTTTTGTAACGAATGGTGTTATGAAAAATGGTGCTAGTGTTCGAATTATTCGTGATGGTGTCATTATTTATGATGGCGTTATTGGTTCTCTACAAAGAGAAAAAGATACCGTCAAAGAGGTAAAAAATGGCTTTGAATGTGGTATTACTATCGAAGGATATAACGACATTAAAGTGGGCGATATATTTGAAAACTATGAAATGGTTGAGGTAAAAAGATGAGTGTTAAACTAGAACGAATTTCATCTGAAATCGCTAGAGAACTTTCAAGTATTTTATTGCTTGAAGCAAAAGATGAAACCTTAAAACATATTACTGTAACAGGATGTGATGTTACCTCTGATTTAGGGCTCGCTCGTATTTATTATACTTATATGGGAGAGGAAGACTTAAAGGAAGTCGAAGAGAATTTAAAAGAAGCTTCTTCTTACTTAAGAACCGTTTTAGCAAATAAAATTGATCTTCGCCATACACCAGAATTAAAGTTTATCTATGATGATTCTGTTGAATATGGTCAAAATATTGAACGTATTATTCAACATTTACATGAGGAGGAAGAGTAATTCCTTCTTTTTTTGATAATAAAACCATTTTATATCTTATATTTATAGAAAAATGTATGTATACTATACATTAGGAGCTTCAGTTATTGGATGTCTGCCTCCGATCTTTAAGAAAGGGGGATGATTTAATGAAAACAAAGACTTTTTATTAAAGAGTTTTAAAATTCATAACGATCATTTTATTTCTATTAATCTTTCTCTTAATAGTCATAAAAAAAGACATCTAATCCGCGTGGATTAAATGTCAACACACAATTTTAGAGGTTGACATTCAACATAGCAAAACTGAATGTTCCTCATTTTATTTTATGCAAGTTTCCTTGACAAATACATCATAACACAAAGTAAAAGCTTTTTCAAGTGGTCCATATCTCTATTTGCTTTGAATACAATCTTATGATAGAATACTTTCTTACTTAAGGAGAATGATTATGGAAGTATGCCTATTTATCGATTTATCAGAAGACCCAATAGAGAAATTAGATGACGAAAGATTAATGGTGATATCGGAAAGAAATACGCTTTTTACTAAGACACTTTGTATTCAATATAACCAAAATAAACCGCTTTCTGAACTGTTTTTAAATGATACAAACTATCAAGATTTTATAGAAGAGGTAAAACAAGATTCAGATTGTTTACTTTGCAATTCCGAATTGGAAGCAATTTTAAGTTATTTAGAAAGTCATACAAAAGAGGAAGTATTTAAAGACATTAGAGAAATTCAATTAATGGGTAATATAGAGGATTTAATTTCGTATTGTCATGATAATAAAGCATTTATGGAAGAAAAAGATCTTCTCTATTTAGAATCTTATTCTTTTTCTATGGATGGCTTAAAAAATGCCCAAAGAGATGTAAGTCTTTTCAAAGAAAAAACGGGTTTAGACTTAAAAGTGAGATTAGATAATGATTATGAATTTATTACAATCGAACAATTCAAGGGGGCACTTAATTTAATTATTCAAAAAGTGAATCTTATCAAATCTCTAAATCTATCTCCACTTGAAAATATCATGATTATCTATGATGAAATAAGGAAAAAGCCACATAAAGAAGAAGGAGAAAATGAATCGAACTCTAAATCAAGAGATATTATCTCCATTCTATTTGATGATTATATCGTCTGCAGTGGCTATATTAAATTGTTTAATATCTATATGAACTTATTTCACTATAAAGCCTTTCCTCTCTATTTAAAGGGGGGTAATGAGCAAGGAGGACATGCTCAAAGTCTTGTCTATATAGAAGATGAAAAGTATCAATATAAAGGAATTCTTGTTTTTGATTTAACAGGAGATAATGGTAAAAAGAAAGACTATTTAAATCGTTACTTCTTTTTTGGAAAGTCTTTAAAGGAAATGGAAATTTTAAATAAGGGTATGGGAATCGAATATGAAGCAAAATGCCTATCACAGAAGTATCTTAACACGATTCGTGAAGAACTTCCTCTGACTATTGATTATTTCTATAGCTGCATAAATCCTCTATTTAGGTATCAACTAAATCCTCTCTTAGTTGATCTAAATCTACCAGTATTTGAACCAAGTGCTCAATATAAAAAGAAAGATTTTCTATTGATGATAGATGCTCTTCATAGTCTTTCAAAACCCTTGTCAATAGAGCTTTTTACAAAACTAGTCTATCAAGTCCGCAAAATAGAGTATTATCTAAATCCAGAAAGTGTTCCCTTCGAAATAGGTGATCTTACGGATGCTGTTTATAGTCATTCTTTATATAAAGTTCGTATTAGTGAGGCCGATAAACTGATGTGTTTACTTTTAGGAATTGACGATAAGAGAGAAATGCTTAAGAAGATAATCTCTTTGCGTGTAAAAAGAGCAATTGATGAAGGGGAAATCAAAAAGGTAAAATTAACACGTCTTTTAAGAAATGAGCTCAATAAAAAGCTATCCTTAAAATGATAAACTATGATAGAATAAAGAAAATAGGAGGGAAAATCATGTTAAATGGGGTTCTCATTATTGATAAAGAGGAAGGAATGACTTCACGAGATGTCGTAAATAAAGTGAGCCATCTATTAGGCACTAAAAAAGTGGGTCATACGGGTACTCTTGATCCATTAGCAACAGGTGTATTGGTAGTAACAATCGGAAAATGTACGAAATTAAATGAAGTTTTGACAGCTACTTATAAAGAATATATTGCCACATTTACACTCGGGACTTTAACGGATACTCTAGATTCTACAGGAAAAATTTTGAAGAAAGAAAAGGTTCATACAACTAAAGAAGAAGTGATGAACGCTTTACGTCATTTTAAAACAACCTATGAGCAGGAAGTTCCTCTTTATTCGGCTGTAAAAATAAACGGCAAGAAATGCTATGAATATGCAAGAGAAGGAAAGAGTGTCTCACTTCCCAAAAGAAAGGTAACTATAAAGGAATTAGAACTCTTAGAATATTCTGAAAAAGAAATTAAGATAAAGTGTCTTGTTTCAAAAGGAACTTACATTCGCAGTCTCATTCGCGATATTGGAGAGTATTTACATTTTTATGCGACAATGACTTCTTTAAGGAGGACAAAACAGGGAGAGTTTTCCATTAAGGATGCCATCTCTTTAAAAGAAATAGAAAAGGGAAAACTTCCTCTTTTAAAAGTTGAAGAGGTATTGGATGTTCTCGTCATTAAAAATTATTCTGAATTAAAGCGAGTGTTAAATGGAGGAAAAATTGCCTATTCAACTGATAAGGAATATCTTTTGTTCTTAGATGAATTGGATGAATACCTCTGTCTTTACAAAAGAGAAGGAGATTATTTTAAAATGTTTATCTCCTTTGTCTAGTAACTGTTAAGCAGGGGGGGAAAATCCTCGACAAAGTCTTTTAAAAAAACTATAATTAAGAATAGGTGATAAAAAATGGCAAAAGACTTATATGAGAGTAGACCAATGGTACAAAGTCCGGCACTTCTCTTTTTATTAATGCCTGTTATTGGGATCATAATTCTTTTAGCAGTTGATTTTACCGTAAAAACATGGACAGAAGCAAAACTTGATAAAGATACGAAAGAAATTCTTACTCTTATGCTAGAAAATGAAACATTAAAAACACCAGAAGATTATAAAGCATATGCCATAAAGAAATTTTCTGAAAGAGCTTATGAAACAGATGATATCTCTGTTATTATGAATCAAGAGGGAATTATTCTCATCAGTTATAAGAAGTATTTTTCGATGTTAGGTACCATAATTGGTAGAGGAAATAAACTTGCTGACGTGAGATATATAGGAAGTAAAAAAGAAGATGGAACCATTACCATTAGAAAATACATTGAAGAAAGTAGCAATGAATAAAAAATATAGGATAAAATCCTATATTTTTTTAGAGTAATCGTTTATATTTAGAAACTAATGATTCTAAAAATTGATAATTTTCGGAACTGAATTCATTTTTATAGGGTGCTAATTCAAAGTTTTTTGGATTAGCTAGTACTGATTTGTAATTCTTTTTAATAAAAGCATAGATA
This sequence comes from uncultured Muribaculaceae bacterium, assembly GCA_964634785.1. Lineage (GTDB taxonomy): Bacteria > Bacillota_I > Bacilli_A > RF39 > UBA660 > CAG-582. Next base: position 3,010 of record CAZWKF010000037.1, on the reverse strand, counting down.
AAATCGACTTCATGATCACTTGGGGATAAATTATTTTTGAGTGCGAAGTTTTTAATATCCTCTTTTGTCATATTGCATACAAATCGCTCGATTACTTGAAACATAAATACCTCCTTATATTATAACTTTATTGGGGAATACTAAGAATATGAGAAAAAATAAAACAATAAAATTGATTCTTTTGCTTTTAAACTTAGTCATTCTTTTGAGACTAATTGATATTTGTGTGCTTCAATCAAATAAATATCATACGCTTTATGAAGATAGGAAAGAAACTCTTGTTCTCTCTAATTATCCTCCAAGAGGCCGGATTCTCGATTGCAAAGGACGTATATTAGTCGATAATAAAGGGGTAAAAGTACTTATTTTTAACTCTCTTTCAGGAGTAAATAAGAATACTCAACTAGAGTTGATTGATAAGATAAGCAACGTTATCGAATTAGATATCGATGATGTAACAAAAAACATGTTAAGAGAGTATTTTTTAATAACTAATAAAGAAATCGTTAATGGAAGAATGAGTGACGAAATAAAAGAAAAGTATAAAAATCGGCAAATAAGCACAAAAGAGTATGAAGAAACAAAGTTAAATAGTATTACTAAAGAAGAAATAGAGGCAACGGATAAAGAAAAAGCAAAACTCTTTTATCTAATGGGGAAAGGATATAATTATCAAGATAAAGTAATTAAAAGTAATATTACAGATGAAGAGTTAACTGCCATTAATGAACTTAATTTACCGGGTTTTCGCATTGAGATTAAATGGGAACGTGTATATCCCTATGATACGACATTAAATGCTCTTTTTGGCAGTGTAGGTAGTATACCTAAAGAAGAAAAAGAAGAATACTTAAAAAATGGATATTCTCTAGAAGATATGGTAGGGGTCTCCTTTTTAGAAAAGTACTACGAACCTTATCTCAAGGGAACTAAGGGAGTTTATCATATTGAAGATGATGGACATCTTTCTAAAATAAAGGATGATATAAAAGGAAATGACCTTATTCTTTCCCTTGATATTGAAAAGCAAATGGCTATTGAAGAAATTTTAAAAAAGGAAATAAAAAACGCCAAAAAATATCCTTCAGCAAAATTTTATCAAGGATCATACATTGTTGTAAGTGACCCACTTAATGGTGGAATTCTTGCATTAGTGGCAATGAAAGTATCGGATAAGACATTTACAAGTGATGTAATCGGCTTTCTTACGAACTCTTATACAGTAGGCTCTGTTGTAAAAGGGGCTTCACATACGGTTGCCTATATGAATGGTGTATTAAATGAGAAGACGAAAATGGTTGATTCCTGCGTAAAACTCTTTAGTCAAGGAGAAAAATGTTCATGGAAACGCTTAGGAACATTAAATGACATCGACGCTCTTACTTATTCGAGCAATTATTTTCAATTTGTCAATGCCATAAAGGTAAGTGGCAAAAAATACACCTATAATATGAAATTTAATGCTACTGAAGAGGATTTCGATAAATATCGAAGTGTCTTTACCTCCTATGGCCTTGGAAGTAAAACAGGAATTGATATTTATGAAGAAAAATTAGGAATTAAGGGTTCTTTAAAAACAGGAGATTTACTATTAAACTTAAGTATTGGCCAATACGACACCTATACACCTCTAATGCTTAATAATTATATTGCGACGATCGCAAATGGTGGATCGCGTTATAAGATGCGTCTTGTTTCCTACATGGTAAATGAAAAGGGAGAGCAGATAGAGATAAATCCACCTACTATTTTAAATAAAGTAGGACTAGATTCAAAATACATGAATAGAATTAGAACAGGAATGCACAACGTTGTCTTAAAAGGAACTGCAAGTGGGTATTTTAATAAAAGCGTTGATGCAGCAGGAAAAACAGGAACAAGTGAAACCTTCTATAATGGGGTAAAAACAAATACAAAGTCTTTTGTTGCCTTCCTTCCCTACGATAAACCAGAATATGCTTTAACCATTATTTCTCCCCATATTTCTGCTAAAATAGGTGGGTCTTCCTATGCATATCCGATAAATAGTCGTTTATCTAGACAAATCGCTGAAATTTTGTTTGAAAATTAAGTAGTAGTGTGTTAAAATACTTGTAGTTTGACAAGTGAGGAGGCTGACTATGGCAAAGAGTAAAACAGACGCAAGAACACCTATCGGTATTAAGTGTTCTAGATGTGGTAAAATGACAAGACGTCATACCGAAAAAAATACAAAAAATACGACAGATAAACTAGAACTTAATAAATATTGTCCTAAATGTAGATCTGTTCAAGTATTTAAAGAAGCAAAGATTGGAAAGTAATATAGAATGACAGTAGAAGGTTATATACAACATGGGAATTTTACGGATTTATTTGACTATGTAGCATATGTTGAATATTTAGGTTCATTAAATGCTCGTAGTGAAGTGAAACCTTTAACTCCTCAATTAGAAGAGAATAAAGGAAAAGAAAAAATTTATACCGTTTCCAAAGAGAATTCTAATAGAATAACTTAGAATTTTTTTAATAGAAGTAGGAGGCTAAAAATGAATATTAATATCAATGATATCAAAAATGGCATGACCATTATTATCGATGGAAAATTATGCCTTATTGAAGAATTCCAGCATGTAAAACCCGGTAAGGGTTCCGCTTTCATGAAAATGAAACTTCGCAACCTAAGAACAGGTTCACTTGTGGAAGAAACGTATAATACCAATATAAAAATTGAAAGGGCAAGAGTGGATAGACTTCCTATGCAATATTTGTATTCTATGGGAGACTCATATGTATTCATGAATAATGAAACCTATGAGCAACTTGAAATTCCTGCAGAAAAGTTAAGTGAACAAGCCAAATTTTTAAAGGAAGGGCTTGACATTACAATTACAATGTATGAAGGAGAAATCCTTGGTATCCAATTACCTGAAAAGATTGAATACGAAGTAGTAGAGACAACAGATGCTGTCAAAGGAAATACTTCAAATAATGCAACAAAAGATGCTAAAATTGAAACAGGTTATGTTGT
>CAZWKF010000036.1:0-13767 GCA_964634785.1 uncultured Muribaculaceae bacterium | reverse complement strand
TGAAAAGAAAAAAGGCATATTTGGAAGATTTTTCAAATAGAAAAGTCTTTTTTTTATTGATTAAAAGCATAATTTAGGTAAAATAGGATTATATATTAGTAGGTGATGAAATGAAAGACAGAGTTGTGAAAGTGGGAATTCTTGTATTTGCTGTTTTTGTTATTGGAATTCTTGCCGTTGTGAAATTTAATAAAATAGAAACAGAAGTTTCAAATTCAATGAAGGGGACAGTCCTTTCAAAAAATAATGATCAACTTATTATTCAAGATGAAAATGATGCTATTTATACCTTTAGAATGATGGAAGGAGATGTTTCTGTAGGGGATCATATTGTGCTTGAATATATGGGGGTTATTGATAAACTAAAAAATGTTCAAGACAATAAAGTGATAAGTATTCAAACAGTAGAAACGGTAGAAGATAAAACAACCATGGGAATATTTTCTCCATTTTATAAACAAGCTCAAAAGAAACTAGAGAGTTTATCGACAGAAGAAAAGATTAAACAACTATTATTGGTTCGGTATCAAGACAAAGAAATAGATGGAATCGGTGGCTTTGTCTTCTTTGAAAAAGACTTTCAGAATAAAGAAGAAAGTGAAGTAATTGCAATGATGAATGTACTTCAAGAAAAAAGTAAAATTCCTCTTTTAACGGCAGTTGATGAAGAGGGAGGAAAAATTGTTCGCATTAGCAGTAATCCTAAACTTCGTCAAACGAAATTTCGCTCATCTAAAGATTTATACGATGAAGGGGGATTCAATCTTATTGCTGAAGATACGATTGATAAGTCAAAACTTTTAAAAAAGTTAGGCTTAAATGTAAATTTAGCCCCAGTTGTTGATATTGCTGATAATACAAATGCCTATATGTATGAAAGAACCATTGGAAAAGGAAAAGAGATAACAGCAGATTATGCTAAAACGGTGATTAATGCAAGTAAGGGAACAGATGTCTCCTATGTTTTAAAACATTTTCCTGGATATGGCAATAATACAGATACACATATTAATAGTGCAGAGGATATAAGAGATTATGATACTATTATTAATAATGATTTAGTTCCTTTTAAAGCAGGAATAGAAGCAGGAGCCGAAGCTGTCCTCGTTAGTCATAATACAGTAAAGAGCATTGATTCCAATGCTCCATCTAGCTTATCCCCAGCTGTTCATAACCTTTTAAAAGTAACATTAGGATTTACTGGAGTAGCCATCACAGATGCCTTAGATATGAATGCATTAAATGGAATCGATGACCTCTATGTAAAAGCCTTACTTGCAGGAAATGAGTTATTAATTGTGACAGATTATAAAGAGGCAATAAAGGAAATTAAAGAAGCAATTAATACAAAACAAATAAGCGAAAGTGTTATTAATGATGCAACATTAAAAGTACTTGCTTGGAAGTATTATAAGGGCTTAATGATTGAAAATGAAAAATAAGATTTATAAAGATAAAAAAAGATAAAAAAATTCATAAGAGGATTGACTTTGAGCAAGATCTACGCTATACTAGAGTTGCTTAGTAAAGTAACAATATGAGCGACTGATAACTTGGGAATAGTGTTCTATCCAAACGGAATATTGTTTTTAAACTTATCTTTTATCTGCATATTTTTCAAACTATAAAGAGCCTGGTTCTTTTTGGGTCAGATCCTCTTTATAGAAAAGAAAATATACACGACTGCTCAGAATATGAATTGATATTCTTTCATAGACGGTTTTGTCGATACTGAATGTGAGTTCTTCTTGTTACTGAAGATGCCAAGAGAGGTCTTATCTAGTTACTAAGTTTGTACGTACAATGAGAAAGAAAACTCATAAAATTAAGATAAGCATTTATAGTAACTGATCTGACAGTTGGTTCTGTGAATGATCTAAAACTAGGAAGTATATAGTTGTCAGCTATATATTTTTTTTATGCTTTTTTTAAAAAATATTGTATATAAAAGAAGAATTTGTTATACTTAATATAAGAATAGAGAGCGTGTTGATGGTTAATGAAACAAAAACTAAAAATTGTAGTTCTGTTATTCTTTTTTCTGTTTACAGGAATTCCTGTTCAAGCAGCGACTTGTGATTACAAAACATTAGCAGAACTAAACAAAAATGCTTCTAGAATAACGGCTGCTTATGAAGTGAAGAACGGTAATAATAAAGAATCTTTTGATATTACAGTTCATAATATCATTGAAGATTTATATGTAACGGTTATTCCTACTTCTAGAACAGTAGAAAACTTGGAATCATTTCAAATTTCAAATGATATGACAACAAATGGAAGCTATACCTTTCATGTAGATAATATTAGTGATATTATCGAGTATCAATTTATAGTAAGAACTACCAAAGAAAACTGTACAGATGATATTTATAAGTTTAATTTAATTAAACCTAAAAAGAATGAACTATTTACCTCTTATATATGTAAATATAGTGAAGTAGTTGATTACTATTATTGTCAAGAATGGATTGAAACTGATTTCTCTTTAACCAATGAAGAAGTAATAGAAAAGATTAAAGAAGAAAAGAAAAGAAATGAAGCAAAAACAACAACAACAAAGTGTGCCCTTTGTGAATATGAAGAAAAGAGATTAAAAGATGCTGAAAAAGTAAAGACAATTAAAATGTATTTGTTAATAGTTGTTGGGTTATTAACAATTATCGATAGTCTGTTTATGATTGTATTTATTATAAGAGCTAGGAGGATTCAAAAATGGGATTAAAAAGACAAAAAAAGATAAAAAGAGAATATATACCAATTATTATAACAGGAATATTATTGGTTATCTTTATTATTGCTTTAATCTATATTATTTTCTTTGTAGATGATAAAGAATTTGTACTTCCTGATTTACCAAAAGAAGATTCTATAAAGATTGGCAGTTATGAATTTGAAAATGGGAAGAATGACGCTAATGATTTAACTAAAGAAAAAGAAACATCAGCTAATGTCGATTTTAAGGTTATTACAGATTACTATAAAAATGGAATTACCTTAACTAACTTATCTATAGATTATAAAGATGAAAAATTTATTATTACGAGTGGAAAATATGCATCAGTACCATTTGTATCTGTCGTCTCTAAAGAGGGAAAATTAGAATGGCTTGCTAAAATTGATATGTCTGGATATGATAGTTATAAAGTTGTAAAGACAATAAAGAAAGACAAAGACTATTATGTATTTACAACAGGAGCGAAAGAAGACTCAGTGGATAATTTTGTCATTAAATATGACTCTAAAGGAAAAGAAGAACAAAAAGAGAATATTGATACAAAGACAAAAAATGCTTTAAGTGTTGTAACAGAAATAGAAAATGGTTTTGCTTTATTGACCGACGGGAAAGAGAACATCAAAATTTATCTATTGTCATATGAATTGAAAACACTTAAAACATCTTATAGTTTAAATAATGATAAGGCCAATCTCTTTCATACATTAAAACCAACAATTAAAAATGCTTTATATGAAAATAAAACGATAACAGCAGTGCTCCAATATGCAGGAGAACATCCAATGTATTTACTTTATTATAATACAGATACCAATACATCAAGAATTACTTCATTTACAGAACTAGAAAAAATAAGTAAACCATTTAATAATCCAGTTCATATAGGTAATAATAATCTATTCGTACATGATGACAATAAAGTCTATAAATTAAATACTTCAAATAAACTTCTTTCTACTTATGATTATTCATCTTCTAAGTTAAAACCTATTGAGGGAAAAGATGAAGATGGTCAAACGATAGATAATATGTTAGTAATTAATGATATTCATGTTTATGATTCGTATGTGTTTGTAAAATCTACAACGTATGATGAGGACATTCTAGATGTATTTGATCAAGATTTAAAATTAAAGAAAAGATATGTTTTAAATCAGGAAACATATTCTACTCAAGACAGCATACTTTTAAAAGCTTATTATATTGATGGCAAGTTATATGAAATAAATTCCTTTGGTGTTGATACACCTTCTATTATGATAAGCGTTATAGGTTAGGAGGTTACATAATGAAAAATGCAATAAAAATATTCCTTATTATCATCACAATGTTTTCTTTTTCTAGCATTGTTTTGGCGGATCCAAATGTGCAAAGTGATGACGTAAATGCTGGAAAGGACGGTTCACAAACCGCATATGGTGATTGCCCAAATGGGGTAATATGTCAGGCCGATAATGCTGCAGGAGTGCGAATCACTTTTGTTGATGAAAAAGCAAATTCAGTAAGTTATAGTTATGATTTTTCTACTCGTACGAGTCCAAAAGCCACAAATATGCGATACAATGTACTTGTGGGGGATAAATCGAGATATACAGGAGGATACCACGAAGGTAGACTTAATTTATATCATTTGCCTGCTTTTAGTGATTTAGTTGCAAGAGTGCGGAAATATATCGATACAGTTCCAGAGTATAGTTCAGGAAATGTCTATAAAGGAATAAAGACAACCGGTGATACAGGAGGAATGAGAAGTAATTCTTTTAAACAGGAAAGAGCATGGTTTGGTAGCTTAACTGAAAATACATTACAAGGAGATACGGTAGTTGCTAATGTCAATGCGTTTATGCAAGCTTTACAAGAACTATATCCAACATTTGATGCGAATGCCATGAGATTTAAATTAACCCAAGGATGTAAAAATGGAAATGAAATTTATATTCAATTAGAACCCCTTTTTATGCTGTTTACAGGAAAAGGGAATAATTTAGATCGTGTATTCGGTACAATGAGAGAATTGGTACAATATTATACTTGGTCTGGGAAAGGACAGCAAATTATAAATAAACTTAATAGTTCAAACTTCTTATGGGCAATTTATTATGATCGTCCAATACTTTCTCCAAACTTTATAGGATATGCGCCAATAACACCAGCTTCTGGTTTTAAATTAACAAATGCTCTTCAATTTAATGAGAGAATCGGCTTTGGTGTTGCACTAGACTGGGCAAACTCACCTGAAGCATACTGTAATCAATGCGTTTTTGAAAATGGAAATATGTATTATGAAGATAAACCAGTAACGGAAAGACCTTATCCTACATCATTCAGATCAGCAGTAGAATATGCTTTAAGAACGAAAGCAGATGGAGGATTAAACTGTTGTGGTGCCCTAGAAAACCAAGTTTCATCAGGAAGAACATTACCTAATGATTGGCAAAATGGTTATAATAGTTTCTGTAAAAGTGAAACTGCTTGTAGCCAAAAAAACAATAATGGAAATACAACCTACACTTGTTTAGATGGAAAACCATGTACAAGTGATGAATATAACCGGGAATGTAAACCTGAAGAAAATTGTTGTAATAATGATCCAATTACACCAGGTAAAATTACAGGAGATATTAATAACTGTTGTACAGATGGAACAACATCAAAAGCGAGTGAATATAATCTAGATGAACTATTCTGTAATCCGAATAATGGAAATATCCAGAAAAAATGTGGTGCCGATTATTATCTAGATGACACTCTAGATTCTAAGTATTGTTCTCTTCGTTGTACTGAAAGAATAGAAATAGAACAACCTGGAGCTATAACTGCTACATCAGGTAGATACTTTACTTTAACAAAAACTTCTGCAGGAACAACATCTCCTCATATTATGGCTTATAGAAGATGTCGTGTAACTACTGATTATGATAAATGGGAAAAAGACTATGGAGCACAAGTTGAGTTAGAAGTTAAATATTATAACGAATATCAAGCCAATAGAGCAAGGGCTGTTTCTTACGAAAATGCGAAAAAGTCCCCTCAAAATGCCTCTTCCTCATCTGGTGGAAGTTGCTCTAAAACAGTAAAATCGACATGTAAAGATGATATTGATGGCGATGGAGATATTGAAACTTATAGCTGTAATAAGACATCAACAAGGTCTTATAGTTGTACAATCTATTATAAAAAATATGAAATAAGGAATGTGCCATACTTTACAGTTTCTATAAATCCAACGAAGAGAGCAAATCATACTGCTTATGAGATACTACAGAATTCAGCTTCATCGACTGAAGTTAAAACAGTTTATGATAATTTCAATTATAGTGACTGTGAAAGAGCAAAAAGTGCAGCTTCATCAGGAGGTTATAACTGCGGAGGATATTCTCAACCGAATGTTCCTCGAGAGAGTATTGATGGAAAGATTAATGAGTATAATGGCAAAGCTGGAACAGCTCAAGCAAATTATAATGCTGCAACAAGTAATGCTAAAAATCTAGAAAAAGAATTAGATAGATGTCAACATTATTTTACTGATCATGAAGGAAAGAATGCAGATAAGTTTAATATTAATACGAAGATGTCTTTCAATTATACACAAGTATATATGGATAGTAGAGGAGAACTTATCTTAGATAAACAATCCATAAACTTTAAAGAAACACCTGGATGTAAGGTACAAGCTACTGGAAAAAACAGCAAAGGAGAAACTATTTATGCTAAGGTTGGACCAGATGCAACTGATGGATTACAAGCAAGACGTTATTCTGCAAATCCTAATCAACAAGAAATGAGTGATTTCCGACAAACAAATCTAAGTTTAGCTGGATCAAATGGATTTAGATCTTTCCTAGATGTAGAATCTGGAAGAGGGTATATGGCTGATAAAGCTTTCTCACATGATGCTAAATATACTGCTGATTGTAGATGGGATGAAGATGATAACGAATACTATACTTTAATTCCAAGCGGGGAATCTTCTGAAACAACCAGTACAATTAATTATATAAGGCATGGTCAAGAGTATCGCTTGCATTTAACAACACTTGATGGTACTTATCAAACTTATTGGCAATTAACAGGAGTTGGATCTCCTAGAAAAGGAGAATCAGCAGGAAGATTTGATGAGTATTTAACTAATGAAGGACATACATGTGCAGGAGATTATGCTGATGGTGAATCATCTCTTACATGTAAATTGCATATTGAATATGAAGTTATCTTAACTGGTAAGTGTAATGGAATTAACGGAACAGATACAACCGTAGATCCTGATAGTTGTGAACCTTATAGGGAAGGGTATAATCTATTTACATTTAAAATAGCAGATCCTGCTAACTTATTCCCAAATGGAACAACTGATAAAAAAGATGGAGATTATGCTTATAACTGGGTATCTACTTCAAAAGGACAGACAACAATGGATGAAATTCAGAAAAAAGCAGCTCGCAGTGAAACGTATTCTCATGATAATTTAACGTATTCTTATATATTAACACCTACCGATATGCGTAATATTAAGAATTACAATAAAGAAAAGAATGATGAAGGTGGATATTCCGACTTTGATATGAAATGTGATTGTTCAGGAAATGCCTGTGTTAAATGTAAATCAAATTTCTTAGAGGAATTAAGTAAGGGAAATATTATTTATGATAATCAAGATCATCGAGCAACAGGATGGGCCAATAGCAATAAGTCAATAGACCTTGTACGTCAAAGTTTTGGTTGGTAAAAGGAGGTAAATAAAGATGAAAGAAAGTATGTGGGGCTACTGGATAGTGGTTCTTGGAATTTCCATTGTATCTGTTATGGTTCTACTTCAAAATTATACAACAACGAGTGAGCAGGATTATTCCATGATTAAAAGTGTTCTTGAGGCCTCTATGTATGAAGCGGTAGATTATGGATATTATCGTGATACAGGAGATTTAAAGATGAATCAAGAAAAGTTTGCAGAGAACTTTATTCGTCGTTTTTCTGAAGTTATCAATATGAATAAAAATTATAGAATTGACTTTTATAATATCTATGAAGAACCTCCTGCTGCAAGTGTATCAATTACGACAGCCACTGATCCATCAAATTTTGGTCAAGCTGGAGGAGCTTCTGAAAGTGTTGATGTTACAAGTCGTTTAACTGGTATTTTATATACGAATGCTAGATATCAACCTCGTAATAAATTTCAACCAACTGCCTAAAAAGAATTGGGAAATCAATTCTTTTTTCTTTGAAAATGTATATAATGAATTAGAAAGGAAAAAGAATTATGGAAATATTAAAAGTATCAAGCAAATCAAATCCCAGTAAAGTGGCAGGAGCAATTGCCAATGTATTTAGAAATTATGGAAGTGTTGAGGTACAAACAGTAGGGGCAGGAAGTTTAAATCAAGCGATTAAAGCGATTTGTATTGCCAGAGGATTTGTAGCACCATCAGGTAAGAATTTAGTTGTTGTCCCAGCATTTTCAGATATTACGATAGATGGGGAAGAAAAAACAGCAATAAAACTAATTGTAGAGGCTTATTAGTCTCTTTTTCTTATACTTAAAAAGTATAGATTCATCTCTTTTAAACAAACTAATACTGTTTAAAGGAATGAAAGAATGAAAAAATTAGCAGAATACAATCATAAGAGAGATTTTAAAAAGACAAATGAACCATTAGGAAAAGAAACTAAGTCTAAAAAGAAATTGCATTTTGTTGTCCAGCACCATTTGGCAACGAAAGATCATTATGATTTCCGTTTAGAGTTTGAAGGCGTTTTAAAAAGTTGGGCAATTCCTAAAGGACCTAGCTATAATCCAAAGGATAAACGTCTTGCTATTGAAGTAGAAGATCATCCTTATGAGTATCGTCATTTTGAAGGTGTTATCCCTAAAGGGGAATATGGAGCTGGTCCTGTTATGATATGGGATGAAGGAACTTGGAAACCCCTTGGAAATCCTAAGGAGGATTTTAAAAATGGTACCATTAAATTTATCTTAAAAGGAAAACGTTTAAAGGGAAAATGGACCCTTATTTCCTTTAAGGAAGATTGGTTACTCATTAAAGAAAAAGATGGCATTGCTTTATTTGATACCATAGATGAATTTGATACCAGTGTAAAAACGGGGAAGACAATGGATGAAATTAGGGGAGAAAAACAAGAAAGTATTGAAATTACAAGTCCAGATAAAGTGATGAATAAAAGTCCTAAGATTACAAAGATGGATATTGCTTCCTATTATGAAAAGGTGAGTAATCGTATGGTACCTCTTATAAAGGGACGTATATTAAGTACTGTAAGATGTCCTGATGGAATAAGAGGAACTGCTTTTTTTAAAAAACATTTTGAAAATAAAAGGGGACTTTTAAAAAGAATTTTTATAAAAAATAAAGTGGGAAAAAAAGAAGACTATTATAGTATTCAGAATAAGAATAGCATTAGAGAAGAAGTTCAAATGAATGGTATTGAGTTTCATATAGGTGGATGTTTTGAAAATGCGCCATCAAAACCCAATATGATGGTTTTTGATTTGGATCCTGATGAAGGGATGGATATCAAAAGAATAAGAGAAGGCGTTCGCGATTTAAAAGAAGTTTTAGATGAACTCTCTTTAGAGTCTTTCCTAAAGACAAGCGGGGGAAAAGGATACCATGTGGTCGTTCCTATCTATTCATGTAAGTCATGGAAAATGTTTAAAAGTATTGCTAAGGATATTGCCTTTGTAATGGAAAGCAGATGGCCCGATAAATATACAACAAATATGAGTAAGGCTAAGCGCAAAAATAAAATCTTTATCGATTGGTTTAGAAATTCTAAAGGAGCTTCTAGTGTTGCTCCCTACTCATTACGAGCAAGAGAAGGTCTTCCTGTATCTATGCCCATTAAATGGAGTGAATTAGATACAGTAAAGCCCAATGAAATTACGATAGAAGAGGCAATAAAACGATTAAAGAGAAAAGACCCATGGGAAAACTTTTTTTTAGCTAATAAATGATAACAAGGGACTAGTCAATTCCCTTCTTTTTCTGTATACTATAAGGTAAGATTAGGTGGTATTATGGAAAAAATAAAGCAGATAGTAGAGGAAAAACAACTTAAAATAATCACCATTGAGAAAAGAATGTCAGTTCTTGATTTCTTTGACTATTTGGATAACAGTGAGCAAAATGCATCTATTCCAACAAGGCTTTATTTAACGGAAGGTGATAATCTTTTAGAATCGGAAATACTACCTCAAACCATCTATTCTTTTCAAGAAGAAAATTGGAATTATATACTTGCTATTGGCGAAAATCGTTTTATTCTTTCAGGAACAGAGAGAACTGATCAATTAGATGAAACGCAAATATCATGGAACCAAAAATTAGAAGAATTGAGAATTATTTCTTTTATCCATACCCTTGAATTTAGTACAAAAGAAACTAAGGCATATACTTCTAAAAATTTGGGAGAAGCATTTTCTGATTTTGAGTTGGATAAAGCAAGTGCTCATAAGAAAGCATTAGATCTTTTAAATCAATTGTCTCATAGTCAATATGCAAATGTAGTTTTGAGAGAACTTGAATTTCTCTATCATCTATTGGAATCCATGTTAACAGATGTAAAAGAGATAAAAACTTATAAGATTGAATCCTAAAGTATGTTACAATATTTTTGAGAGTGAAGTTTATGAAAGAGCGGATAACAGAAGATTTAATTGAATGGTACCGAATAAACCAAAGAGACTTACCTTGGAGAAGAACAAAAAATGCCTACTATATTTGGATAAGTGAGATCATGTTGCAACAGACAAGAGTTGAGACCGTTATTGACTATTACAAACGATTTATTTCCTTTTTCCCTACATTAAAAGATTTAGCAAATGCCGATGAAGATACACTTTTAAAAGCATGGGAGGGACTAGGTTATTATAGTCGAGTACGCAATATGCAGAAGACTGCTCGAATTCTTGTTGGAAAGAAGATGAAAACACTTCCAAATAATGAGCATGATTTACTTGAGTTGCCAGGAATAGGTGCTTATACAGCGGGAGCTATTCTTTCTATTGCCTATGATGTTCCTAGTCCTGCCATCGATGGAAATGTCTATCGAGTTATAGGAAGAGTCTATGAAATAAAAGAATCTATTTCAAAGCCTAAAACGCATACAATCTATAAAGGAATTATGGAATCTTTACTTCCTAATAAAGATACTGCTTATTTTACTCAAAGTTTTATGGATTTAGGTAGTAGCATATGTACTCCTAAGCAGCCTAAATGTGAGGGTTGTCCCTTAAAGGAGAAATGTCTGGCGTTTAAACACAAAAGAGTAGAAGAGTTTCCTGTTAAAGAAAAAAAGAAAAAGAAAAGAGTGGAAAATAGAATCGTATTCCTTTTTCTCTATCAGGATAAAGTGGCGATTTGTAAAAGAGAGAATAAGGGATTGCTTGCTGCTTTATATGAATTTCCAAATGAACTTCTTCCCTCTAATACTGTTGAAAAAGTATTGGAAGAGAGAAATATTCATTATCAGAATATTGAAGCCTTAGAGGATGTAAAACACGTTTTTTCACATATTATATGGCATTTAAAAGGCTATGCTATTACAGTGGTAGAGCCTATGAAGGAATTTATTTGGGTAACAAAAGAAGAACTAAAGTATACTTATAGTTTGCCAAGTGCATTTTCTAAATATGTAAAATACTTTATAGAAAGGAAATAGCGATGAAAGAATTAATGGCTCATATATTGTCAAATTATAAAGAAATTTTTCCAAATGAAAGGGAAAAACTTAATCAATTGGAAACCTTCTTAGAACAACACACTGAGGAAGACATCATCGATTGGAATTGTTTCGACGGGCATATTGTAGCCAGTGAATTTATTTATGCGAAGAAAGAGAAGAAGTTCTTAGTTGTTTATCATAAAGATTTAAATATGAAATTATATCCCGGAGGACATATGATAAAGAGTGATTAAAGTCCATTATCGGCTGCTAGAAGAGAAGTAAGTGAGGAAACCGGCATAACCAATGAAGTACTAGTGCCTCTCATTAGAGATCGTCTTATTCCTTTTGATATAGGAATTCATAAAACTCCATATAATAAGCGATTAAATTTGCCTGCTCATTACCACTTTGATATGCGTTATTCATTTACCATTGAAAGTATTCAAGAGATTGATATTGATAAAGAAGAGCTTTCCTCATTTTGCTGGATTTCCTTTGAGGAGTTTGCAAGTGATATTCATTTTGGTGAACTTATAAATAAAATAAGGCCTATGTTAGGTATTTAAGGACAAGAAAAAAGACCAATGATTAGGTCTTTTAATTTGCTGATTTATTTTGATTAACAAGATAATTCATATACTTATTATAAGCATTTTCTAATTCAGAATCATGCCATGTAATTTTGTACTTTTTTCGAAGTTCAATCATTGCGTTAACACTCAAAGTCTTATCATCTTCTATTGCATCTTCTGCTAAAGAATCTTTGATGGAATCTTCAACACTCTTTAATTCAGGTTTTTCTTTTTCATCAAGTTTAAGAGCAGCATGGTAACCATAAGTAGTCTTAATTGGTTCCTTTGTATATTCACCCTTTTTTAAAGCAAATACCACTTTTTCAAATTCTTCAACCATTTCACCTTTGTTAATATAGTCTAAATCTTGGTAAGTAACACTGTCATTTTTTTCATACTTTTTAAAAGCTTCTTCAACATTTGTACCATTTTTTACATCATCTTCAATAGATTTAATGATCTTTTCAGCATCCTCTTTTGCTTTTTTATCATCTTCACTTGATGAACTCTCTGGTTTTACTAAAATGTGTACAACATGGATATCTCCAACCGTTTCATTTTTGTAGTAGTCTTTAACTTGTTTATCTGTTACTTTTGTCTTTGCATAATCCTTTGCTGCTTTTTCTGATAAATAAGAAACTTTAATGTAATCTAGGTAATCTTCTAAAGTGCTATAACCTGCTTGAGATAATTGACCAAGAAGCTTACTCTCATCATATTTTCCATTTTCATCTGTAAAATTCTTTTTAAGAGTTGTCTCTTCTCCTTTAACATATTCTTCTGTTTCTTTTTCATCGTTTTTGTATTCTTCTTCTAAGATTTTCTTATCAATCTTATTTAAGGCTACTTGTAATGCATAGGATTCCTTCATTTCCTCCCATACTTCATTGACACTGTATTTGGTTCCATCACCAAATTCAATCAATGCTTCCTCTCCATTTGATAACTTAGGTATTTTGCTTCCACAACCTGTTAAAAGGGTAGCAAATACGGCAATTAATATTAATTTTTTCTTCATCTATTATTTCCTCCTTAACACTTTTATTATACCATGTTTCCTTATGTTTGCATATAAAAATAAGAAAACACAAAAGTTTTTGTTTATTCGACAAAATTCGACAAAAGAATTTCACATTTTGTGATATAAAGGGAGTAGGAAGGGGAGATCATGATGTATCATGAATTAACGAAAAAGGAGATAAAGGGATTTATTAAAGAATTTATGAATCCTTATGATGACTATACAAAGAAAATTACGCATGTCAGTTGCATAGAATATAAAGGTGTAACGGAATATTTGATTAATCATCAATATATGTTAAGAATAAAATCAAATAAAACAACTAAATAATACGCACAAATTTGGTCTTTCTGCCATACAATAAAGTGAGTAATGAAAAGGAGGGAGACCCATGAACAAATGTTGTAATAATAACATTTCTGGAGCTGCATTCATATTAGTGCTATTCATTCTATTAATCATCATTGTAGGGGCTTTTATTTAGTTTGGAGGTGAACAGTATGTGTTGTAAAACTCAATCCTCAAATAATACTGGATGCAATGGAAGTTATGGAAATACATTCTTTATCATTTTAGTATTATTTATTTTACTTGCAATAATTGTTAGTTCAATTTATGCATATTAAGAGGCCAAGCCTCTTTTTAATTTTATTGTTTTATTAAGAAGGCGATGATATGAAGGATGAAAGTGTAAAAATGCTTTTCTTTATTCTCTCTTTTCTGAAAGAACCGATGAAGACTGAACATGGCTG
>CAZWKF010000035.1:0-13795 GCA_964634785.1 uncultured Muribaculaceae bacterium | reverse complement strand
TTTTCTTATTATATCAAATTTGATGATTGCGAAAAAATTTCACTCCTTAGAGCTGCTTTGAAATCATTTTTTATTGAGTTTTTTTGGGATACGTTTTAAAATAAATTTAGAGGGAATGGTGACATGAAAGATTTAAAAGACTTAGCAGCAAAGTTAGAAGGTATTGGGAAGAAATCTTTAAGTCCAAAAGAGATGAGAGATTTGGGCATTACAAGACACTTTATGGAAAGACTTGTTAAAGAGAACTATTTAGTTAAAGTAGACCATGGACAATATGCAGTGAATAATAAGAAAAAAGCAAATGACAATTATCTATATTTTAAAAAATTTGAAAAGGCTGTATACGACGGAGATTATGAAAATGCCTATCATATCTTGATAAAACAATGTAGAGAATTGGATTGTCATGACTATGATTCGCAATATAAATTCTATTTTATTCTTTTAAAAGAACTTCTAGGAGATGTTTATGATTTTTCTATAATAGATGAACTTTATGAATATACCGAATTAAAAAAAGGAAATATGCTAGATGATCTAATCTCATTTAAAGAAGCTGTTATGAGTGGGAATTATGAGTATGCTGAAAGATATTTAGATAAATATAAAGAGAAAGAATATAGAAAATATGGATTTTATCATATTAGTACTTGTCTTTTTTCTGAATTAATTGCGGCTGTAAATAAAAAGAAAATAAATGAACAACTTCAGAGAGAAATCCGTTTTAATACGGAAATAAGTTCTTTTGAAAAGACGCTTTTTGTAGGAGAATATGAAAAGGCAATGGAATATTTAGAGAAAGCATTAACTTTTTCAGTTGATGATGAAACTTTACAGTATAAAAAGATATTAGAGACTATTATTGAAATGGATAAACAAGGTACTGTTATAACAGGCAAACATATTAAATATAGAAATATGGATTGTTTTAAAGTATTGTCCATAGCCTTAGAAAGAGAAGACTATTTAGCAGCTAGTACCGTTATTGGGGTATGCACAAAAGAAAATGATTCTTCTTATTACCGTATAATCAAAATGCTCTTGTATCATATAAAAAGGGTGAACAATGCAAATCTTATAAATCAGAAAACAAAATCTTTGACTGTAGTGAAACATATAGATATAGTTGAAAAGTGGTTGACTGAAGGAAATAATGAAGAAACTTTAGATATTTTAAAGAAATGCCTTGCAGACTCTGCCTATTTTAGATATAAAACGAACATTAGAAGTTTTATTTTCATGATTGAAAAGATAGAAAGAATGCAAAAACAAGGAGAGCTCTTAGAAGATTATACATATGACTATTCATTATTTAGTAACAATGTGGTGCGATTAAATCAAGCTTTATTAAATGAGGATTACAAAGTTGCTTTAAGCTTTATTGGACCTATAACTTTTGAAAATAAATCAAAAACTTTTGAAGTTATGAAAAAAATCATGTATAAGATGAATGCTTTAGATAAGAAAAATAGAGAGTTAATAAGATTAGAAGAAAAGCAAAGATTACTTGAAAAGAAAAAGCAAGAGGAAGAAATAAAGCATGAAGAAATTCCAAAAGAAGAACCACCAATAACTGTAATAGAAGAACCTGTCATTACAGTAGAAGAAGAGAAGATAGAAGAGCCATTTGATGAAGCTATTCTGTATGATTTAATCTATAATCGAGAATATGAAAAAGCTATGCAACTATTAAAAATAGAAGATGAAAAAGGAGATAATTGGTCTCAATTATATAATGTTACTTTGAGCTTGCTTAAACAATGGGAAAAGATGAACAACAAAAGGGTTACACTTGGATTTGATCATGAATACGCAAGTACTTTCAGTTTAAGTGTATTTTTTGAGGCGATAAGAGCAAAAGATTATGAAACTGCATATCATATTCTTCCTGTGGCACAAGAACTTGCAAGAAATAAAAGTGATTTTGAAGTTTATAAAATGATTTTAGAAGATATGTTACCTATAGCAGAAGACATAAAGAAATTAGATGAAGTAACTGAAACTATAAATCAGATGATGACATCATTAGGTGAAGAAAATATAGAAGATTTATTACAGCTAATTGAAGAAAAGATTACAGTGGAAAAATCTCTAGGTTATCACTATGATAAAGATGAAATATTAGTGCAAATAATAGATATGATTCTTATTGCACAAAGGAATAAACTTGATTCTTCTTATTTCTTAAGATTAGTGGATAAAAGTGATTTTAATCAAAATTTCCTTTTGCCCTCTATACATAATGGAGATTATCTTAGAGCAAAAGAAATTCTTTTGAAGATAGACTGGAATAATATCGTAAATGAGGGTAAATTTACATTCTATGACTTGAAAAATATAAAGAAGTTATTAGTTTTATTTGAAAGTACTTTATTAAAAAATGAAATATCTAAAGAAGTAGAAAAAGTAGAGGAAATACCACCAATAGAAGAACCTCTTAAAGGATTAAGAGTATTAGTTAAACATCGTTACTTTAATGAAGCATTAAAAGAAATTCTTGATGGGAAATATCAAGTACAAGATGCTGATATTATTATTCAACTTATTTTAACTGAATTAATATCTCAAAATGTTAGTAAGTCTTATGAAGAAAACTTTGCTAAAACATTAGAAGAGGGAGATTCTTTAGAAGCTTTAAGAATCTTAAGTGAATATGATGGTTTTATCGAAAACTATCATTTATCTAAGAATACAGAGAAAGAAAGACAGATGTTGAAAAGATAGAAGTCTTTCTTTTTTGCATGAAAAAAGAACTTAAGTGTTGATAAAAAAATATAAAAAAAGTATAATCATCATAGAGGAGAGTATCCAAAATGAAGAAAAGAATAAAAAATAAAATAACTTTACCCCTAACAAAAAAGATGATCATTCCTGTAATTGCTATTCTTTTTATGGCAATATGTTATGCAGCAGACACAGCAAATATTTTTATTGATGGAACTCTTGGATTAGAAAATGCTATGTATAATGTTCGGTTTACTAATGTCAACATAGGTGGAAACAATTTAGCTTCTTCTACTGTTGCGGCGGATGGGCAAAGTTTTACATATACGATTGCTGGATCAAGTACATCAAAAATACAAGTGTTTTATGAAGTAAGTAATATAGGAATGAATTATGATGCTTTAACTCATATAACGTGTAATGCGACTCCAAATACAGCCTCGTGGAAAAATATGTTTGATGAAGAATCTTCTGTAAAAGCAAATACAATTAGAGTTGGAAGTATTTTTGTATATGGTGGAAGTGAAGTTACTTGTAGCTTAAGTGCTGAGAAACAGGAGAGAACAGACCTCGCTTCATCAGAATTGATAGATGAGAATAATTATTTAAAAGTAGGAAATAGTTCTACAACATCGTTTTTGGGTAAAACATTAACTAAATCAAAAGTAGAAAGTATCACTTTTAATAATACAACTGAGATTCCTGAGGGAGCAACCGTTTTGGGAGATGTTTCTGATCAACAAAATGGAAGTATAATCGCTTATACATTGGATGAAAATTCTAACAGTATGTTAGAACTCTATATAGGCCAAGATGGAGGAGTAAATGCAAATCCAAATTCATCCTATTTGTTTACGGCATTTTATAAAGTGACTGAATTTAAAAATATGGAAAATTTTCATACAGATTTAGTTATGAGTATGAAACAAATGTTTTATGCAGACTCTCACAATGCTTCAGCTTTAAAAAGTATAGATTTAACTCATTTTAATACAACTAGATGTTTAGATATGAGTTATATGTTTGCAGGCTATGAAAATCCCGCGTCTCATAAGTCAAACAGTTTAGTGGACATCTATACAGATAATTTAGATGTACATAATGTAATGGATATGTCGTATTTGTTTTGCCTATGTTCTAATATGACTGTTTTAAGAATGGACAATTGGGATATAAGTAGCGTTGTTACAACAGAGGGAATGTTTAAATACTGCTCGGGGTTAACCGCTATAGACTTAAGCTGCTTTGATACGAGTAAAACTACTAATATGAGTTACATGTTTGATAGTTGTATAAATTTATCAAATCTAGATCTAAAACCTTTAGACACGCGAAAAGTTACTAATATGTCGTATATGTTTTCTAATTGTACTGCTTTAGCAAGTATAGATTTAAGTAATATTAATACTTCAAATGTTATAACAATGAAAGGACTGTTTTATGAAAGCAGGAAATTAACTAGCTTAAATTTAAGCAAATTTGATACTAGTAAAGTAACTGATATGAGTTATATGTTTGCCGGGTATTTTAAAACTAATCCTATGTTAGTTTTAGAAATTATCGGTCTGTCTGACCTTGATACTTCTAATGTTAAAAATATGTCTAATATGTTTAAATATTCTTGCAAATTAACAGAATTAGATTTATCAAATTGGAATACAAGTCAAGTAACGAATATGGCGGCTATGTTTTATGGCTGTACTGGATTAATGACGCTAGATATTAGCCATTTAGATACAAGAAACGTAACGAGTATGAGTTATATGTTTTATGACTGTAGTAGTTTAGCAACATTGGATGTAAGTGGATTTGATACAAGTAATGTAGAAAATATGTCAGCTATGTTTAGTGGAAGCAGTAATTTCACAATGTTAGATGTAAGTCATTTTGACACAAGTAAGGTAACAAACATGGAAATTATGTTTAATAATTGTAGTAATCTAACCACATTAGATTTGGCCAATTTTGATACAAGTAATTTAACAGCTATGAGTGAAATGTTTTATGGCTGTAGTAATCTAGCCACATTAGATATAAGCAATTTTGATACAAGCAACATAGTAAGTATGACAAGAATATTTTATAAGTGTAAAAATCTAACCACATTAGATTTGACCAATTTTAATACAAGTAATGTAACAAGTATGTATGAAACGTTTTGTGGTTGTAGCAATCTTACAAGTCTAGATGTTAGTAAATGGAACACAAGTAATGTAACAAGTATGTATTGTATGTTTTCTGGTTGTAGTAGTTTGAATAGTTTAAATATAAGTTCATGGGATACTAGCAATGTAACGAGTATGAGTTATATGTTTTGTGACTGTAGAAAACTCACAACAACGATAACGATAAGAGGAACAAACTGTACAAATTATGGTTCTATGTTTTATTCTTCAGCAACAGAAGAAGGAGCACAAATAACAGTCGACTATACAGAAGAAGCATCTGATTTAGTCGATAAAATGATAGTAACTAAATCAGATACTTCTAATGTTGTAAAAGGAAATAATATGTCAACTTTATTAATAACAATTCAAGGTGATAACATTGTTGCAAATGTAGCAAAAGGATATGAAGGACAAATAATAACATTATCCTCAACAGAAGAGAATAAAGTTGTTTCATCCTTTAAACTAAATGGAACATTAGTAGAAGGAAATACCTTTACTATGCCAGCAGAAAACGTTACAATTACTGATGTAGTAACAGTAACGGCTACTATAATAGAGTCAGAACATAATCCATATGCAAATAATATAAACAATCAAGTAATGGGAGAAGAAACTTTTGAAGGAGCAACATCTTTAACTGTTACATTAGATTATCAAACAGAAAGTACATCTTATGACTGGATTTACCTTTATGACAGTACTGGAAAACAATATGGTAAATATGGTGGAAGTACAAGAAAAACAGAGACCATAACTATTCAAGGCAATTATGTTAAAGTTGTCTTTAAAACTGATAGTAGTGGTAATAACTACTATGGATTTAAAGCAACAATCATACCAAATTATGAGTAAAGAGAAAAATTTCTCTTTTTTTCTTGTCGTACAAATGTGTGTATGATACAATAGATATTGTAGTAAGGATGGTCATAATGGAGTATAAAAGTACACTTAATAAACAACAACTAGAAGCAGTTAATCATATGGAGGGACCATGTCTTGTTATGGCAGGTGCAGGCTCAGGAAAGACAAAAGTATTAACGAATCGTATTGTGACCCTCATTGAAAATGGTGTAGAGGATTATCATATATTAGCTATAACATTTACGAATAAAGCAGCTAAAGAGATGAAAGAACGTGTTGAGAATCTTTATGGAGAAGTTCGCTCATTTATTGGAACGTTCCACTCCTTTGGTTTAAAGATTATAAGAGAACACTATAGGGAATGTGGCATGGAGAGAAACTTTACCATAATAGATAGTAATGATTCCCTTTCTATCATTAAAAAAATATTGAAAAACAATAATATTGATCCAAAGAAGTTTAGCCCATATGCTATCCGCAATAAAATATCGCTTATTAAAAATGAGATGTTAAGTGAAGCTGAAATGGATCGTGTATTTAATACTTACTTTGATGCTACTTGTGTAGAAATCTATAAAAAGTATCAGAGTATATTAAAGGAATCAAATGTTTTAGATTTTGATGATTTACTTGTAAAACCAGTGGAGCTATTTAGATCGCATGAAGATATTTTAGAGGATTATCAAAACCATTATCCTTATATTTTAGTGGATGAATATCAAGATACTAATCCCGTGCAATATGAATTATGTAAAATACTTGCGAGTAAATACCGTAATTTATTTGTCGTAGGAGATATGAACCAAAGTATTTATGCCTTTAGGCAAGCTGATTATAAGAATATCCTCTATTTTGAAAGAGATTATAAAGAATGCAAAGTAATTAAACTTGAGGAAAACTATCGCAGTACAAATAACATATTAAATGCAGCCAACTGTGTTATTAAAAATAATAAACAGAGAAAAGATATGAAACTTTGGAGTGAAAAGGGGGATGGCGAAAAGATCAAGTATATGCGTAGTTATGATGAGAAGCATGAAGTTACTTTAGTTATCAGTGAAATTGAACGTCTTTTAACTATGGGATATAAGAGAAGCGATATTGCTATTCTTTATCGAACCAATGGACAAAGTCGTGTCTTTGAAGAAGGATTATTGACAAAGGGAATTCCTTGCAAAGTGGTAGGTGGGTATTATTTCTATAATCGTGCCGAGATAAAAGATTTAATTGCCTATTTAAGACTTATTTATAATCCGCAAGATTCTGTTAGTTTAACGCGTATTATTAATGTACCTAAAAGAGGAATTGGGGAAAAAGCGATAAGTAACTTAGAAAACTTAGCTGCCATTAATGGCAATAGTCTATATGATAATTTAAGTACGAAGAAAGAATTAGAGTTTAAAGAGTTAATTGATAAACTTATTGCTGAATCTAGAGAATGCAGTTTAACTGATTTAATCGATAAAATATTAGAGTATACGGGAATAAAATATGAACTTGAAGAGGACAAGTCACTAGAAAATGATTTGCGTCTTGAAAACTTGTTAGAGTTTAAATCCATTACCGCTAATTTTGAAGAGGAACAGGGAATTGTCGATTTAGGGGATTTCTTATCGGAAATTAGCTTAGTTGCTGATGTAAAAGAGCATAAAAAAAGTGGCGATGAAGTAACTCTTATGACCCTTCATTCAGCAAAAGGACTTGAATTTACGATTGTCTTCTTAGTAGGTATGGAAGATGGTATCTTCCCTCATAGTAATGCCTTTAATGAAGAAGATGGTATTGAAGAAGAAAGACGACTTTGTTATGTGGGAATTACGCGTGCCAAAGAAATTCTTTATATTACCAATGCCAAAAGAAGAATGCTTTATGGGCAAGATAACATGAATCCTCCTTCGCGATTTATAGATGAAATCGATAAAAACTATATTGAACGATTAGATTCAATGCAAGAAGTAAAAGAAGAACATATCATTAATAAACCATCCATGTATGTTGAAGGTGGGGGAGAAGATATTAAACAAGGCGATACGATTGAACATGATACTTTAGGATTAGGCGTTGTTATCCGTGTCGATGGAACTTTTATTGATGTTGCCTTTAAAACAGGAGTAAAAAAATTAATGAAAAATCATAAGAGTGTGAAAAAAATTTAGGGGGATATATGAAGTTATATTTTTATGGATTGATTATGGTTATCAAAAAATTTATTTTTAAAATGAGTACGGGAAAATGTGTCTTTGATTTTGTGAAGAAAATGGGTGTTGTCTATATTAAGTTTGCCCAGATGCTCGCGATGCAAAGTCATGAGACCTTATTTACAGAAGAAGACCGAAAAGATTTGGCTAATATTTGTGATCAATGTAATCCACTTCCTTTTAGAAAGGTAAGGAAGATTATTGAAAAGGAATATGGAATGTCTCTTGAAGAAAAGTTTTTAGCGGTCTTTGAAAAGCCCATTGGTTCAGCCTCCATTTCTCAAGTACATAAAGGACTTCTAAATAATGGGGAAGAAGTTGCAATTAAGATAAAAAGACCACATGTTGATAGAAAAATCGAGAAAGATATTAAACGTCTTAAACGTCTTATTCATTTATTTGGTAAATTTTTTAAACTAAATAATCTCATTGGAAGTGATGAGGCTCTTGATTTATATTTGTCATGGATATGTGAAGAAGTGAACTTTAAAAGTGAAAAAGCAAATATCTTAAAATACCAAGAATATGCTGATACCATGAATGCTTTAGAATTAACCAATAGAAAAATCACTTTACCAACTGTTCATGAAGAATTATGCACAGATCGTATTATTGTCATGGAGTTTATTAAGAATAAAACGGCAAATCGTATGGAGGATACTTTAGAAAATAAAAAGCGAATAAATGATGCTATAAACGATTATATCTATGTTGCTTTTTATGCATTATTGCACCAGATTCCTCTTACTTTTCATGGAGATTTACATACAGGAAATCTCTATCTTGATGAATACGATAATTTGGGTTTTTTGGATATGGGATTAATTTTTACGTTAGATGAAAGTGAAGAAAAGTTTATTCTTGATTTATTCTTATATGCGTATACTTGTAACATTGAAAAATTATTTGATTTATTATTAAAAGAGTCTACTGTTCATGGCTTACAAGATTTAGAAAAATTAAAGAGCGAAATGGAACAATGTTGCAATAATTTTAAAGAATATACCATTCCAGAATTCTTTTGTAATATGATTGGCATATTTACAAAATATAATGTTTGTCCACCTAAAGTACTTTTTAAATTAGCTAAATGTTTTGTTCCTCTTTTTGGAATGGGAAATTTCTTACACAATAGGGAAAATACAGAACATCTATTAAAAGAGCAAATTATTGAATACTATATTCAAAAGACGACTAGAGATATAAAGAATACGACTTTAAAGGCGGTTTCTATATTGCCAGATTTCTTTATTCAAGCGATAAAAGGGAATTTTGCCAAAGGAATAAGTCAAGAAATAACATCTGTAGAAGATTGCTTAAATGATATGCATACTACACTTGGAAATTTTAAAAATTTATTTAAAGTCATGAAGTGATTTGCAAAATAAAAAAGAGTATGCTAAAATACGGGCAAAAAAAGGAGATGCCTATGGAAAGAAAGAATCTGTTAACAAAACTCTTTTATGATGTTTTGAATAGTCTCTTAAAAAGAAATAAAAAACGTTTCCATTATGATTATTCTTCAGACGAAATTGTAGAAGCAGTATTAGAAAATTATATTTTAAATGTCATGGGATATCCAGTTTATTATGAATATCGTTCCTTTGTTGAAAATCGAACTTCAGTATTTGAATATTTTGGTGAAATTCGTAAATATTTTGAAAATATTATAAATAATTTTAGCGCAGGACAAATGAGTCTATTAGAATGGATTAATCAATATGGAAACAATTTTTATAATGAAATTCATCAATATCCTTATGTAGAGATATTTATTGACGCAGTTAAGATGAATTACAGTAGCAATCCATACGATATTGTAATTACACAGAGGGAGAATTCATATTCTATTTATCGTCTTAATAACAAAAATAAAGATGATTTACCTATGGTTAATATTGATGATATAAAAGAACTTGACAAAGCGCTTAAAGAATATGTTTTTGCTGTGAGAGAAACAGACAATTTTTATAAAAAAGCTTTAATTGAGGAACAATGCATGAGTGAAGAAAATTCTATTAAACTTTTGCTCTTTTGGACTTTAAGGAATGCATCTATAACTGATTTGATTTGTATAGAGGATTTCATAAGAAAGTATACAAACTTCTTATATGATACTAGTTTTGAACATTATAAAAATCATCCTGTACATATTACAAGTGCTTTTGATGATGAGTTATACTTTATGTGCAAAAAAGCAACGATAGCTTACGAAACACCTTATTACTTGCGCTTTATGCTGGCAAGTAAACGAGTAGAATTTCCAAATATTCGCTATGGAATTGAAGAAAAGGATGGAGAGAAAAGCGCTTATATTTTAGCTATTCAGTCTTCACAAGAAATAAATCCTAATAAAAATCACTTTGAAATAAGTGATAAGATAAAAAAAGACTTACCTAAATCTAAATATTTTCGTGAGTTTAATCCAATGCAACTTGCCTCTTTAGTTCTCTTTGTTGGATTACTAAATGGACAGGGAATTAAAAAGCTATCTACTTCTGATTTCTTAGCATTTCGCTATCAAAGATATGCTTTAGAAGAGCGCAAGAATGAGGAAGAATTATGTGAATATCAACATCGTCTTACAAATAAATATATTAATACATTTTTTAGAATGTTAGAATATACTGACCAAATTAAAATAACGAATTATCCTGATGATGGAACTGATTTGAAATTGGAATTAGAAGATGCTATTTATTTTTCATCACCAATTTTACAAGAACTATATGAGATAGGATTTAATGCTTCAAAAGAATTAAAAGATACAAAAGAAAAAAACTACACTATGTAAAATGGAAATTAAGAAATAGGTCTATCTAACCTATTTCTTTTTTGTTATAATAAGTCCAATAAAGGAGATTAATTATGGAAGAAAAGACACTTGTTGTATTGGCTGCAGGAATGGGGAGTCGCTTTGGAGGGCTTAAACAGATTGAACCTGTTGGGCCTAATGGGGAATTTATACTGGATTATTCTGTTTATTCCGCAATCCGTTATGGATTTAATAAAGTAGTATTTATTATCAAGGAAGAAAACTTATCTGTATTTAAAGAGACGATTGGGCATCATTTAGAAGATAAAGTACCTATTGAATATGCGTTTCAAAAATTAGAGGATTTACCAGTATCTATTGACATTCCTAAGGAAAGAGTAAAACCATGGGGAACTGCTCATGCTCTTTATTCTGCAAGAGATGTCATTCATGGAAAGTTTGCCATTATTAATGCTGATGATTTTTATGGGGATTCTGCTTTTCAAGAATTATCAAAACATATGGATGAGTCTGATGATTATATCATTATTGGTTACAAAGTGGGACAAACGCTTTCAGGAAATGGTGCTGTAAAAAGAGCTATGTTGTTCCATGATAGAACATTTATTTCATCCGTTTGTGAATGTTCATGTACTAGAGATGATAAAAGTGTAAAATGTGTACCATTAGATACGAAAATACTGCCGTTTTATATAGACCTAGACGCTCTAGTTTCTGTTTCTTTAAACAGTTTTGATGAATCATTTATTGAAGCTATAACAGAAGAATTAAAGAGTTTGGAAAACAGGAAAGATAATTTAGATAGTGTAGAAGTCCTTATTCCTGATGTAATCGATAAAGAGATTAAAAGAGGGAAAAAAGTGCGTATATATCCAACTGATTCTAAATGGATAGGAATGACATACAAAGAAGATAAAGAAATGGTCCAAGACTTTATAAAGGAAGAAATTAAAAAAGGTGTATATCCTGAACATTTATGGAGTGATGAGAATTGAAAAAATGGTTAATTATTAGCCTTTTTCTTTTCTTTTTGTGTGGTTGTGGAAAAAGGGAAAGTTCAATGAATTTACCTTCTTCTACCACTACATCAAAAATGACTGCAACTTCCCAAACGACAACGACTATAAGTACAACAAGTAAGACGGTAAAGACAACAAAGAATAAAAAAACAACAACTAAGTCGACAACAACAAAGGCTTGTATTTCCAAGAAATTTAAGGAACCCTATAGCTATGTGTATAAGACGTTTTTAGAATGTAAAAAGAAAGGAAAAGGTGCGTTTTTAGAAACCAGCACTCATATAGATAATGTATTAGCCTATGATTGTAAAGAGATCATAGATGACTGTAATGAATTATGGTATGGCATTTATTTTTATGTTTATAATCGAGAAACGGATCAAGAAGAAATTGTCCATTATTGATAAAAGACATTTTTATGCTATTATATAAAGCTATTAAGGGGGAAATAGTATGATTACGATAACTTTGGGCTGGGGTATCAAAATAGTGATTATTTTAGGAACTCTATTAGGTATTTTAGGTTCTGTAGGTCCAGTTATAGGTGTAGTTAGGTATTATTTTAAAAGCAAAAATCAGACCATGGAAAAATTACATCAGGCAATTTTATCAAATCCACAATTCAAAGAGGATTTAGATGAAATATTAGAAGAAAATTATAAGAAAAAAAGAAAATTTTTGAAAGAGGAGACAAATACATATAAGGTCGTCTCTTTTAGAAAATATGTTATAAAAAATGCTTCAAAGTATTCAACAGAACTTACAAAAGAAGAGTTAAAAGCCTACTATAAAGCTTTTAATCAGTATTTAAAGGTCTATAAGCAATACATAGAAACTATGTTTGCGCAAGAAAATAGTGAAGAAGACTTTTCTGAAACGATACAAGATAAAAGACTATTCAAAAAATTTTTTCTTCACAAAAGAAGGAATCTGACAAATTATAGGTTGTTAATCTAAATTGTATATAGAGTAAGGGGAGAAATTTTATGATCACGATAACTTTGAGCTGGGAAGTTATAAAAATAATGATTATTTTAGGTGTTCTAAGCATAGCTGGAGCATCTACTTTAATAATCTATGGTATAAAAAAAGGAAGAACTCAAATAATGGAGACCCTGCGTCAAAGCGTTTTGGAGGATCCTGAATTTAAAGAAAAATTAGACTATTTTCTGGAGGAAGAAAAGGAAAAGGAAGTAACAAAAGAAATTGATACTCATAAAGTTGTTTCTTTTAAGGAATATGTTAAAAAGCGTGTTCCTGAATATACAATTGAGCCAACAAAAGAAGATTTAAAGGCTTATCTTGAAATTTATGGGAAGTATTTTAGAGATGAATTAGAAGGAGTAATTGATAATGATCAATCTTTTTCTGAAGTTGAAAGAGTTATAGGAAAAAAATTTGTACTGGGACTGCTTTTTCCTTGCAAAAAAGATAGTGACAAGTAAAAAGAATATTTATTGATTCCTATACGCTTTTAGCGTATACTTGTGATAGAGGTATAGAAAATGGAAAAAGAACTTACAATAGAAAAAATAGAAGAACTAACGGATAGTGTCTTAAATGGAACAATTGTCTCTAGCAGTGCTTTACCTTCGATGGAAGAACTGTTAGCTTTTGAAGATGAACATAGAAATGATCCTAGTATGTTTAAAAAATGTAGAAGTTTTCGTTACTTGGTATCAGACTTTAATAAAAGGGAGCTATCTCGCGAACAAGAAGTTAAAAAATTGTATGAGCGACTTGAAAAATTAGCTAATGAAAAACCTATTTTTCTAAATCCAGATGGAAGTGAATATCATGGACTCATTATTTATGATGAAAATCATGAGAAGATTTTATCTCCTGAAGGTATGTTTACTGTAAGTGAAGAAGAAAAAGGAAGATTTGCTGAAATACGGAATGTCTATGAACAACTCGAAGAATTAAATCAACAATCTAGTTTAGATGAAACAAGTGAAATCGAAACACCAAGATTAAAGTGATAAATGTCACCAGTTCTAAGGAGTGAAAAATAAGAAACGCTCCTTTTTAAGTGAGATAAAGGGA
>CAZWKF010000034.1:0-14096 GCA_964634785.1 uncultured Muribaculaceae bacterium | reverse complement strand
TAGAGGAAGAAATGCTTTTAACTCGTTTAACAGATGAAAGTAATGATGCCATATATCCTATGATTTTTGATAATTGGCAAAATTATGAACAGTTTATGCAAATGATTACTTATTTCCTTAAAAATGAGGAAAAGAATCTCAATAATAAAATCGCGCTTAATTTGCTTTATATTGAAAAGTATTTGGAACAACTAGCCTTATTTATGGAAACAAAGGGAAGAAACATCGATATATCATGGTGGGGAACTGTATTTTATTATGATTTAGAAAAATGGCAGAAACGCTTTGATAAGATGATTGTACGTGAGATGAATAAATATCCATATAGGTTAGAAACTCGTCAATCAAAAAGATGGGAAAGGATGCGCAAAAGAGAGATAGACAATCAGTATAAAAAGACCATTTTACACTTTCTCATGAGTGGAGAATGCTCACGAAAGAATCGTGAACTTATGAGACAAATTAAATTTTTAGCTTTCCAAGAAGGAATTCCATATTATTAAGAATAAATGATTGACAAAGTATAGTTTTATGAGTACAATAGCCTTTACTTAATCGTTTAATTGTCATAAAATAGAATTGAAGATAGGAGGTTTATTTATGATTGAGGTTGATAATATTTATAAAATTGTTACGTGGTTTTTACATACCAAAGAGATGACACATAAAAAATTACAGAAACTTTTGTACTTTAGTTATGGGATCTATTTATATGAAAATAATAAAGATGAAAATAACCTTACAAATCGATTATTTTCTAATCATTTTGAAGCATGGGTACATGGCCCAGTTGATCCTGATATTTATGAAATGTTTAAATATGCGGGAATTAATCAACTTCATATAGAAACAGATGATATTTATGTCTTTAGTGAAAAAGTGATGGAAGCATTAAATAAGACTTTAGATAAATATGGAAGTTTTGATGCAGACACACTTGAAGATATCACACATAAACAATCTCCTTGGATAAACGCTAGAAAAGGCTTACAACCAAATGAACCTTCTAATAACCGTTTAGAAGATAAAGATATCTATTTAACTTTTAAGGAAATTTTGGAATTTGCAGGATAATATCGTTGTTGATTTCTCTAGATTTCCCTTTTGTTTTAGGACAATTACAATCGATAAGTATACAAATAAGTATACAAATAAGTTAAAAGATGCAGATGAGTTTTTTGAAATGTTTAACATATTAATTACAAAATTAATCCCCTATGTTTCACAGTATAGACCATCAGACATTTTTAAAAATAAACATTGTCATATTTTAAAAAGTGATCGCAATAAGGAAGAATATGATTTATGCCTAAAAGTTATTGAAAAACTAAACAAAGAGTATAATAATTCTGATTTTGAAGTATTTAAATCAAATCATATCTATGATTATCAGATGTATGAACTAGGTATAGTTGGTGGAATTAGATTAATTGGAATTCTTCATTTAAATATTTTTTCGGTTTTATTTATTGATTATCATCATTTAATATTTCCAAGTAGTAAATATAATCAAAGAGATTTAATAAAAAATACATTTTGTCCAATAACAAATTATGGAGGTAAGAATGACTAGTTTTTTATATCCTAAAAATAAAGAAGAGTTGCTAAAAAAGTACCAGTATTTTGTAGAGAATGAACAAAGTCCTAGAGAAATAGATAAATTAGAAGAATGGCTTAAATGGTTTCATAAAGTGGAAAAGTTTCTAACTTATAATTGTAAAGAAAATGAATTCTTTAAATGGTATGTCGAGAATAACAATTACTCATTACAAATATGGAAACATAATGAGAATACAAATATTGATGAATTATTAGCTAACATTGCAAGTAACTATTATGATATTTATAATACGAGTGAAACATTAATCATTAAATAAGAATGCTAAGAAGGAATGATTTAGATTTTCTTCTTTTATTGTGAAAATTTTATTGTAAAATGTCAATTTATGCCATATACTTATACTGGTGATAGTAGTGCGTAAGTTTACAAAAGTGTGTTTAATTGTTCTTCCTATTCTTTTCATTCTTCTTTTTATTGCAGGATGTCTTATTCATCTTTTTTTAGAGCCTACAATACGTCTTAAAGGAGAGAGTGAAATTACTTTAAAGGTAGGAGAGGAATATCAAGAGTTAGGTGCTGTTGTACGTATCTTTGATAAAAATGTAGAAAATAATTATAAAATTGTTGGCAACGTGGATACAAAGAAAACAGGAAATTATGAACTTATTTATCGTACCGATATCTCTTATTTGAAAAAAGAAAACTTTGTCATTCGTACTGTTCATATAGTAGATGATACGATTCCTGAAATAAAGCTTGTCGGAAGCGATGTATCTTTGATAGTAGGGAGTACATACAAAGAACCTGGTTTTATTGCTAATGATGACTATGATGGTGATCTAACAGAAAAAGTCACAATTAAAAATGAAGTCGATACAAAGAAAGTGGGAACTTATCAAGTTCACTATGAAGTCGTTGACTCAAGTGGAAATAAAGCAATGGTTAGTCGTAATGTAATCGTTAAAGAAAAGCCTACAACGACGACAAAAAAAGTGACTTCTCCAAATAATAACCAGACAACAATAAATCAAAATGATTTAACGGGAAATACGGGAAGTGTAACGAATAAAAAGGGTTCTGGGAAAGGCATTGCTATTTTGATGTACCATTACTTTTATGATAAGGATGCCGGAGAAAGTGCTCCAAATTCAAATTATATGGAAATTCACGACTTTGAAAAACAAATGAAGTATTTAAGTGATAATAAGTTCTATTTTCCAACTTGGCAAGAGGTGGCAGACTTTATCGATGGAAAAAAATCACTTCCAGATAAAAGTGTGGTTGTGACGATTGATGATGGACAACATACATTTTTTAGATTAGGAATACCTATTTTAAATAAATACAAAATTCAAGCAACTTCCTTCATTATTACAAGTAAAGCAGGAGGAACGAAGTTTAAAAAGTATGCCTATGACAATATCCACTATGAAAGTCATACGCATGAGATGCATCAAGGAGGATGTAAAGGTGGTCATGGAGGATTATTCCGCTGTATAAGTCCTGAAAAAGGATTAGAAGATTTAAAGAAGTCAATTTCTATCCTAGGAAGTAGTGATGCCATTGCCTATCCCTATGGCGATGTAACTCAAAATGTGTTAAGTATTACCAAAAAAGCTGGATTTAAGGTAGGCGTAACTACCAATTGGGGAAAAGCGAAAAAGGGCATGGACCGCTATCAATTGCCTAGAATTCGGATGTATAAAGGAATGTCCTTAAATACATTCAAGTCTTATCTATAAAAATGTAAAGTAAGATATGTTAAGAATATCTTCATTAAAAATTCACTGTATTTTCACATTGGCATGATAAAGTGTATACATAAGAAAGGAAGTGATTTATGAAAATAAGGCTCGTAGGTAGTAAACATCATGAAAAAGATATGATGAAAAGGGTTTTAAAAAACTTAAATTGTTCTGCGGAAATAGAAGAAATTCCCTTAAAGAACAAGAATAAGTATCATATAAAGCATACACCAGCCATCATTATTGATAATGTCGTCGTAAGTGAAAATTCCAAGTTATCTATGAGAGAACTCAAAAATATAGTTATTCAATTTATGGAAACTTAAGTATGCATACCAGCACCCATTAGAGGGTGCTTTTTTATGGACTCTAGATAATCTAGTGGGGAGTAATAAGAACCCTTTTAGGTAAACTAGTTGATCGTGAAAAAATGGGTTATGCCATTTGCCATGCCGAACTTCAAAATGAAGATATAAAAAGATATACTTTAAGTTAATAAGTGAAGCTGTTTTTAATAAAAGAATCCTTCTTTTTTTCATATACTATTATTAAGAAAGGAAAAAAATTGTTTTTCGTCTATCAAAAGGAACATTTTTACTACAAATATATTGACTTAATGGGTGTGACATGATAATCTAATGCCATAAAAATATGATTGAATTTGTGCATTTTTATATAAGGGGAGAACTATGAAAAAATTAAGTAAATTATTGATCGTTATTTCTTTGTGTTTCCTTACGTTTACAGGGGTTACTTGTAGAAATGAAAAATTCTATATAGAGACACATCCTAAAGTGTATGGAAGTTCAACTACAAATCAAAAACAAATAAGGAATTTAGCTATCTTTATTCGCTTCAATAATAGTAGTGAAAATGTTAAGCATCCTATTGATGATGAAATTAGTGTTCAAAATGCAGAAAAGATATTCAATAGTGATACTTTTGAGATGAGTACGGTAAATGGAGTCATCAGTGTGCCTTCATTTAAGAAGTACTATGAGATGCAAAGTTATGGAGCATTATCGATTACGACAGAAATCTTGCCAAAAGAAAGTGGAAAAGTAGTTGCCTATGAAAATACGCATCCAATCGGGTATTATCTAAAATACAATGAAGAAAATACGATAGGCTATAAGACGAAAGATGAGGCAAGAGTGCGTGAGGAAGAATTACTCAGTAATGCTATTACTTACGTTGGGAAGAATATAAACACATTGGGAATTGATTCGAGTGAACTTGATGTTGATAACAATGGGATTATCGATGCCATTTCTTTTGTAGTAGAAGGGCAAAAGAATTTGCCTGCTAGTATAGGATGGAATGATTTACTATGGTCTCATATGAGATCAAACACGGGAATTAAACCTACTATTTTAAATAAGAAAGTAGTTTCTTATACATTTTTATATGCAGATGATTATACAGAAGCAGCTTCTCTGTTGTCCTTAAACAGAGGGACTTACGGAACGATTATGCATGAATTTGGACATAGTTTGGGATTTATGGATTTATATCGTTTCGAATCTCAAACAGCTCCAATTGGTTTTTATGACGTGATGGGAAAAGTAGTGGGATCAAATCCTCAAAATTATTTGACTTATCAAATCAGTGAATATAATAGTAATACCAATTGGCATAGCAAAATGCCAGTGATAAGTAAGTCAACGAATGGAATTACTTTGTTTAAGCCTGAGTTTAAAGATAAGAATGAAAAACGAGCAGTGAAAGTACAAGTGAATGAGAATTCAAAAGAGTATTTTGTGATTGAATATTATGATAAGAAAAACACATACGATAGCTATACAAGTGATGCCAGCGGAATTATTG
Organism: uncultured Muribaculaceae bacterium; assembly: GCA_964634785.1. Classification (GTDB taxonomy): domain Bacteria; phylum Bacillota_I; class Bacilli_A; order RF39; family UBA660; genus CAG-582. The sequence continues at coordinate 8,963 of CAZWKF010000034.1, read as the reverse complement.
TCTATCGTGTAAATGAGAATAATAAGTCCAATGGAAATACGAATGGTGGAGAAAAAGGGGAAAAAGACCATCTCTTCGTCTTTAGACCTAATGAACCTTCTCTAGGTGCTTGTGAGGGGGAACTTACAAAGGCAACGTTAAATATGAAGCGTCCGAGTTTAGGGAAAAAGTTAGATTTAAATAATACGAGTTTTGATAATGAAAGCATCTATTATGCAGATGGCACTAATTCGGGAATTATCGTAACGGTTACAGGAGAGACAGATAATTCAGTGACCTTTAATGTGACATTTCCTGAAGTGGAAGGTTCAGGAACAAAAAATGATCCTTATATAATTCGTGATGCTAAGACTTTCCTTTATTTTATGGAAATGAGTACAGAAGGAAAGTATTATCGATTAGAAAGTGATTTGGACTTTAGCAGTATTTCTTCTTATCCTAAAATAAACTTTTATGGTGTTCTAGAGGGAAATAATAAAGTAATCCGCAATGTTAAAACAGATTATGGACTATTTTATAATATAGGGGATTATGGGAAGTCTGCAGTTGTTAGTAACTTAAATGTTGAAAATATCCAAGCTACTGGAAAGGGAGACTATTTAGGTGGTTTTGCATCTATTCTATCAAATGCCGTCATCCGAAATGTTCATATGAAAAGTGGACAAGTGAAGAATGTTGCTTCTTTAAACAGTCTTTCTTCTACAGGTGGCTTTGCGGGTAATGTTTATCATGAGGTGACGATTGAGAACTGCTCTTCTTATCTAAGCGTAAATTCACCTAAGAATGTTGGAGGATTTATCGGTTTAAATCAAAATGCAATCATGAAAAATATTTATACTTCCTCAAGTGTTAGTGGAAATGAATATGTGGGGACATTTATTGGATTACAATCCATTACTGATACGACCTATAGTGTACCTCAAAATGTCTATTATGATATGCTTGCTAGTAAAGGAAAAAAGGCCGTAGGAGGTTATTCCTCATTCCATAACTTAAAAGTACTTGATGCTAAATCTTTAGATAAGGGAATTATTGGCGTCTCTGTTCCTACTCAAGTTGAAGTCAATGCAAATTCAAATGTGAATTATCAAGTGACTACAGAACCAAGTAGCAATATAAACTACAGTGTATCCGTAAGTGATGCGAATATAGCTCAGTATGAAAATAGGAAAATCGTTGGGAAAAAGAGTGGTAATGCTAAAATCTATGTTGATCTTGCAATTGGATCTATGAAGATAAGGCTAACGACGAATGTAACCGTGAAGGCTTCATCAATAGTAACGACAAAACCAACGACTAAAGTAGTTGCCATAACAAGCGTTAAAATGAATCAAAGTTCATTATCGGTAGTCGTTGGAAAAACAAGTAAGTTAACAGCTACCATAAATCCAAATAATACGACGCAAAGTAAAGCACTTCTATGGAGTTCATCAAACAAAAGTGTTGCCATAGTGGATAATAATGGTAATGTAAAAGGAATCAAAGTGGGAACTGCTTATATTACGGTAAAGACAAGTAATGGAAAGTCAGCAACCATTAAGGTAACGGTTAATAAAGCGAAACCTATTACTTCTGTTAAATTAAATAAGAAGACTTTAAAAATAAAGCTGAATTCTTCAGCAACTGTGAAGGCTACTATAAATCCAAGCAATACAACCGATTCAAAAGCGTTGACTTGGTCATCGTCAAATAAGAATGTAGCCATAGTAGATAAGAATGGAAAAATAACTGCGGTCGGTGCTGGAAAAGCGACCATTACGGTTAAAACAGTGAATGGTAAGAAAGCAAGTGTTAAAGTAATGGTGTCAAAAGTAAGTGCTAAGAAAGCAAGTATAGCCTACATTAAGAATCAGGTTCAAACAGGGAAAACCATTAAGCCGGCTGTGCAAGTAAGTCTTAATGGAAAAACTTTGAAGAGTGGAAAAGACTATACGGTTCGTTATAAGAATAATAAGAATGCTGGTAAGGCTACTGTAACTGTTAAGTTTAGAGGCAATTATACAGGAACAAAGAGCAAGACATTCTTAATCATTCCAAGTAAAGTAAATATAAAGAACCCTAGTACAACGAAAAAGGGAATAACAGTGAAGTATGCAAAAGTAAAGGGCGCAAAGACTTATCAAATTGCATATCGTATGAAAGGTACAAATAGTTGGACTTATGTAACGAGTACTTCATCAAGTAAAAAGATAAATAGATTGTCTTCAGGAGCAGAATACGAAGTTATGGTAAGAGCTGGAATAAAGAGTGGAAATAAAAAGCTATATGGGGATTGGTCTTTAGTAAAAGTAGTTAAAGTGAAATAAAGGAAATGGAGACTATCAAAATATGGGTAATTAAAAAATTATGAAAGAGCCATTTTGGTTCTTTTTCTTTTGAATATGAACTAGTAAGTCCTAATAAAGCGAATATAAATATGATAAGCTGTCTTTAGGAAGTGAGTAGTGTAGTAGTATGAAAAAGAAGTTATTTATTTTAATTATTATGTTATTTTGTATGGGTTTATTTATTCCATCAGTAGATGCTAGAAGGGGATGTTGTTCATGGCATGGAGGCGTTTCTGGATGTGATAAAAGCACAGGAAGAATAGTATGCAATGATGGAACCTACAGCCCTTCGTGTACATGTGAAAAGACAACTAAGAAGACAACGAAAAAGAAGACCACAAAGAAAACGACCAAAAGAACAACAACCACGACAATAACAAAAAGAACGACAATATCAACAACGGAAGAGACAAGTGTAACGACAACTAAAATGTCAACACAATCTGTGGTTAAAACAACGAGCACAACAAGTACAAATAAAACTCAAGATAAACAAGAAAATTCTGATAGTATTCTTGGATTTATAAGTGTGTGGTTGATAAGTGGACTTGGTGTTGGAGTGTATCGTCTTATTAAGGAGAAGAAGTAGAAAGAAAGTTTGATGAGCATATATTTTAAAAAACTAAGATTAATAAAAAAAATAATTTATACTTTAACTTTTTCTTTAAAAAAATTAATGCTATAATGAAACAAGAAGAGGTTATATATATTTTAACGATAATATAGAAAGATAAAAATAAAAAAGGACGGCTATCCGTCCGAACACAAAGTGTACATTTAGGCTTAAAGCTTTATTTTAACTCTCTATGTCATCTTAAATGGTATTAAGACAATTTAATAATAACAAAAAATAGGAGGTAAGTCAACATGAAGAAAAAATATAATATAGGTCTTGATATAGGAACTACTTCGGTAGGTTGGGCAGTTGTAGAAGCAGACACACAAAAAATAATAAGAAAGGGAACAGGTTCACAGAGAAAAGCTTTATGGGGTGTTCGATTATTTGAACCAGCAAGTACGGCAGAAGGAAGACGCGCTTTTAGAAGTAGTAGAAGAAGATACCAAAGAAGAAAAAATAGAATAAAACTATTGCAAGAAGAATTTAAAGAAGAAATGAATAAAGCAGATAATCTATTTTTTAAAAGATTAGAAGAATCAAAATATTGTGAGACAGATACGGTTAATAAATCTATTCTTTTAAGTATGAATGAAAAAGAACAGATTAAAAAGTATAATGATAAATATAAGACAATTTACCATTTGAGAAATCGGTTAGTTAATGATCCTTCTAAGGAGGATATTAGACTAGTATATTTAGCTTTGCATCATATCATAAAATATAGAGGAAATTTCTTATATGCTGGAGATAGCTTCAATGTTAATAATTTAGATTTAAAAGAAAAGTTAATGAATGTTTTTGAATGTTTTATTAATTATATTCCTGCTTTAGAAATTTTTGAAGATTATTCAAAAGTTATAGATATGGAAGAATTAGAAAAAGTTCTATTAAATCCCTCTAAAAACGACATTAAAGTAGGAATAAAAAGCATTTTAAATAATGTGTCAAATAGTAAAAGCTTCTCTACAGAATTTGGAAAACTAGTAGTAGGAAACAAGTTTAGTATAAAAAAATTATTTTTATTAGAAGATTTAGAAAAAGATTTGACCATTAGTTTTGATGGAACAGATTTTGATGACAAATATGATGAATTAGAGGATATTCTTGGAGATTCTATTGAAGTATTAAAAAATTTAAAAGAACTTTATGATACTTTATTCTTAAAAAAGATATTTAAAGGAAGTTCACACGTATCCCTATCGGCACTTATGGTTGAAAGATATGATATTCATAAAAATGATTTGCGTTTTTTAAAACAATTATTTGATAAAGAAAGAAAACTATATAATTCATTATTTCGGTCTTCAAAAGAAATGTGTTTATATGACCAATATATACATAACAAAATAAGCTATGAAGATTTTTCTAAGGAATTAAAGAAATTAATTGAAAAACGTTTTGATACAAATGTCGATAGTTCTATAAGTGAAAAGTGGATAACCGATATTCAACCTAGATTAGAAAATGGAGAATTTTTACCAAGAATTACAGATCCTGAAAATGGAAAGTATCCATATCAATTAAATGAATATGAACTTGAAAAAATTATTGAAAATCAGGGACAATATTACCCATTCTTAAAAGAAAAGGTTGATGGAAAATATAAGCTTGTTAAACTTTTAGAATTTAAGATTCCGTATTATGTAGGTCCTCTAGTTTCAGAAGAAAAAAGTTCCTTCGCATGGATGGAAAGAAAAATTAATAATGAAAAAATTACTCCGTATAATTTTGATCAAATTGTAGATAAAGAAGCTACAGCTGAAAAGTTTATAAAAAGAATGATTTCTCATTGTACTTATTTGCTTAATGAATACGCTTTACCAAATGCCTCAATTTTATATTCAAAATATAAAGTTATGAATGAGTTAAAACAGATTAAAGTTAATGGAGAAAAATTGTCGATTAACCTACAACATAGAATAATGGAAGAGTTATTTATGAAAAATAGTGGTTCTATTACTGATAAAAGGTTTAAGGAGTATTTGTATAGCTTAAATGATTTGAATATGTATGAAGGAGATCTTAATGTGACGGGTTATTCTTCAGACGGAAAGTTTGCTAATAATATGCAACCCTATATAGACTTCTTTGGATGTGACGGAATATTCAATGGTACCTTTTATAATGAAAATGACGCTGATGAAATCATTGAGTGGATCACTATTTTTGATGATAAGGATATATTAGAGAAAAAAGTTAGAGAGAAATACACAGATTTATGAGATCAACAAGTAAAACTAATTTTAAGCAAAAAATATAAAGGCTGGGGGAATTTATCTAAAAAATTACTTGTCGATTTATATGTAAAAGACAAAAAAACTAACGTGTCTAAAAACATTATGAATTTACTTTATGAAACAGAAGAAAACTTTATGCAAATCATTAATAACGAAGAATATAATTTTCAAGAGTTAATTAAAGAAAACAACGTAATAAAAGATTGCAATAGAGTGAATTATGATTTAGTTAAAGATTTAGCAACATCTCCAGCAACTAAAAAAGGAATCTATCAGTCATTAAAAGTAGTTGAAGAATTAATTGATTATATGGGATATGAACCTGAGCACATTATCATTGAAATGGCTCGTGGAGAAGAAGAAAAAACAGGAAGAAAAGATGATAAAAAGAAATATTTATTAAATTTATATAGCAAGATAAAAGAAAATTATGCGGGTTCAAACTTTAACTATGATGCGGTATATTCAGAATTAAGTCACATAGAAAAGATTGATAGTCAAAAGTTGTTCTTATATTTTATACAGGAAGGAAAATGTTTATATAGTGGAAAGCCTTTAAATATAGAAGATTTAGATAGTTATGAAATTGATCATATTTTACCTAGAACATTGATAAAAGATGATTCTATAGACAATAAGGCATTGGTTTATCGTGAATGTAATCAAATTAAAGCTGCTAATTTTGTTTTACCGGCAGAGTATAGAACTGGTTATATGAAAAAATGGTGGACACATTTAAAAAGTATAGGACTAATATCTGCTAAAAAGTTTTATAGATTAACACGAGAGTCTTATAATGATGAAGATATTCAAGGCTTTATTAATCGTCAATTAGTAGAAACTAGACAAATTACAAAACATGTAGCAAATATTATAAATAGTTTTTATAAAAATACAAATGTAATTTACTTAAAAGCTAGTTTATCACATAACTATCGTGAAAGATATGAATTATATAAATTTAGAGAGATAAATGATTATCATCATGCTCATGACGCTTATTTGGCTGCTGTTTTAGGGGAATATAAAGAAAAATATATGAAAAGGGATATTAATTTTGAAATGGTCAAGGAGATGAATTCAAAATTAAAGAGTCTTGGCAATTATAAGCAATTAAAATATGGATTTGTAATTAATAGTTTAGATGAAAATGTGAGTGATATAGTTACAGAAATTTCTAAAAATTTAATAGATGATAAAACTGGAGAAGTATTATTTGATGCTAAAGAGTTTAATAAAAGAGTCGAAAATACACTCTATAGAAATGATATTTTAATAAGTCGTAAAACTGAGATAAGGAGCGGGAAACTATTTAAAGAAACTATTTATTCCAAAGGAACGGGAAATATTTCAATTAAATCTAATATGCCTACTGAAATCTATGGGGGCTATTTGAATATTGAGACATCATATTTAGTAATTGTTGAATATGGAAAAAAAAGAAAGATGATTGGTATTCCTTTAGAGGTAGCTTTAAAGTCTAAGAATAATCCCCAAATAAAATATAATTTTATAAGATCACATTTAAAAACGGAAAATATAAAGATTATCAAAGATTACATTCCCTATGAAAGCTTAATTAATTATAAGGGGCAAAATGTTTATGTTAAAGGATATAGTATTTCAAACAAAGTATGCGAGGTGTCTAATGCAGTTCAATTAAAAATCCCTAAAGGTAAAATAAAAAAATGGAAAAGTACTCTTAATAAAGTTATAAAATACTCTAAAACTAAAAATGATTTTAAAGATGTAGTTGAAAGATCACTATTTGTTGAGAAAGATATACAAATATTAAAGGATATAATTATATTTTTATATAAACAGAAAGATAATTATCCACTATTTGAAAAGGAAATAAGTAAAATAGAAGGTAAGATTAATTTGAATGAGTTAAAATATGGTGAATTAGTAATGATAATAATAGAGGTATTAAAAATTTATCATTGTAATAGTGTCAATGGTAACTTAAAAGAATTTGGACTAAGTGATAGGATCGGAAGGCTAAATGGAAATAATATTGTAGAGGGTAAAGTAGTCTTTAATTCGGTTACAAGAATAAAGGAAAAAACTTATGAGTTTTAGAACAGTAGTAATAACTAGACAATCTAAGATAAGTTATAAAAATCGCTTTTTAGTTGTCAGGCAGGATAGTGATGAAAAATATGTTCATTTATCGGAAATAGATACAATTATAGTAGATTCTATATCTGTATCTATTTCTGCTTATCTTTTAAAAGAATTATATGTTAATAAGATAAATATAATATTTTGTGATGAAAAGCATAATCCCTTTGGAGAATTATCTTCGTATTACTCGAGACATAATACAAGCAAAAAATTAAAAGAACAGATAAATTGGAAGCAAAAAGATAAAGATGAATTATGGGCAAAAATAGTAAAAAATAAAATTGTCAATCAAGCTATGATGTTGAGAAAAGTAGATTCGAATAAGTTTGCCTTATTATTAAGCTATACTGATGAAATCTTAAGTGGAGACAAAACAAATAGAGAAGGCCATGCAGCAAAAGTATATTTTAATGCTTTATTTGGAAATAATTTTGTAAGGAATAATGATGATAGTATTAATGCAGCATTAAACTATGGATATGCTGTCTTGTTATCCACTGTAAATAAAGAAGTCGTAAGTAATGGATTTTTAACTCAATTAGGTATTCATCATAAGAATGAATTTAATGAGTTTAACTTATCTTGTGACTTAATGGAACCTTTCAGAATTGTTATAGATAACTTTGTTTATTATAATAAAGAACGAAAGTTTGATACAACTTATAAGTTAGATATTGTAAATATTTTCAATAACACTTATAAATATAAAGGTAAAAATTATAGCCTAAAGGATATAATAAAAATGTTTATTAAATCAGCTTTAGAATCAGTTGAAGATTTGGCTAAGTATGAGGACTTTTTATATTATGAGGGATAGAATTATGAGAACTATGGTTTTTTTTGACTTGCCAAATATTTATGCTAAAGACAAAAGAAATTATCTTAAATTTAGAAAATATTTGTTAAATGAAGGTTTTTTAATGATGCAAGAATCTGTTTATTCAAAAATAGTTATGAATTCGCAGCAATCAGAATTACTGTTGGAAAGATTAAGAAAAAGAGCACCTAAAAAGGGACTTATACAAGTTTTAACAATAACAGAAAAACAATATTCTCAAATAGAATGCATTATTGGGGAACAGAATAGTAAGATAATAGATAGTGAGGATAGATTGGTTGTGTTATGAAATTAAATGTAAGTTATTTTGATAATAAAATTGAATTTACTAATGATTTTGTAAATGTTCTTGAAATAGAAAATAAAAAGTATTTTTTTCGTTTTATAAGTAATTTTTATGAAGTAGAAAATAACGGTTTTTCTGATGATTTTACTTTTTTTGACAATGACAGTAGTGAGGAAAGTAGTAGTGGAAAATTTAAAGTTCTTTTAAATTACTTTGATTTAGGATTTGACTCAAAAAAAATTCAATCAGACATTTGTAAATATGTTTTAAATACAATTGAAGACGAAGATAGAGTATTATTACAAAACCAATACAATAAAATTATAAAAATATATAAAAAGTTTATTAATAATATTGAATTACCATTATATATTGATGAAGAAGTTAATATTGAAACTTTATCGAAACTCTTTAAACTAGGAATCAATCAGAAAAACGAATTACTAGACAATTTATTTTTACTTATTGATATTGAAAAAACATTTAAATATGGTTCTATTTTGGTATTTGTTAATTTAAAGCAGTATTT
>CAZWKF010000033.1:0-14122 GCA_964634785.1 uncultured Muribaculaceae bacterium | reverse complement strand
TCTTTTATATTTTCAACTGATAATCGAGGATTTGTATTCTTATTCTCCTCAATAAAATCTTCTAATTTTTTTAATTTATTATACAACTCTTCATAAGACATAAGATCATTTCCTTTCTTTTGAACTATTATACTAACAAAAGTCATATTGTCAATGTAAGTTCTTTTAAATTACTAAATTGCTTGACAGAATTCGACAAGATTTTTACAAATTGTTTGCTATACTAGCCAATTATCAAAGAAAGGAGTTATAGAGATGAATAACTATTACAAAGAAATCGAGCAGTACATCAAACGAAATGAAGTAAATAAAGTAGCAAGAAGGGTTGAAGAAAATCAAGACACTTTAACGAATTATTGGAATATTGGAAGGCTTATAGTGGAGGCACAAGGAGGAGAAAAAAGAGCTAAGTATGGAAATGAACTTATCAAGAAATGGTCGAGAGAATTTACAGAAAAGTATGGGAAAGGATACAATATAACTTCATTAAAACGATTTAGACAGTTTTATCTTGCGTTTCCAAAAGGTGCCGCAGTGCGGCACCAATTCACATGGACTCATTTAAAAATGCTTTTACCAATCAGAGAAGAGAATAAAAGAAATTATTATATCAATCTTTGTATAACTAAAAAATTATCGTCTCGTGAATTGGAACAAGCAATTAGAAGTGGTATTTACGAAAGATTATTAGAGAAACCAGAAAAAATTGAAATTATTCAGCAAAGTCCTAAATATAATTTAAAAATGGGAATTCATAATCCAATTTTACTTAAATTAAATGAAGGTGGACAAATAGAGTCAGAACATGATTTAGAAGTTTTCTTACTTGCAAGATTTAAAAATTTCTTTTCACAGTTAGGTGAGGGATTTACTTTAGTTGGAAATCAATATAAGATAGTTTATAACAAAAGAAATTATTTTATTGATATTCTTTTATTTAATGTAAAAATAAATTGTTTTATCGTAGTTGAATTAAAGATAAGAGAACTGAAGAAAGAAGATAAAGGTCAAATAGAATTTTATATGGAGTTAGTAGATAAAGTTGTAAAAGAACCCTTTCATAATAAAACGATAGGCATCATTATCACGAAAGAACAAGATAAATTGATTGCTAATTTTGTAGGAAGTGAAAGTATTATTCCTTTGACTTATAAAGTGATGTAAAGAAAGAGTATACTAGTACTAGTATTAATGGCGATAGGATTTGCAACTGTAAGTACAATATTGATGATAGATGGAAATACAAATGAATAAATTCCGAATATTTTCTAATGAATATGATTTATGCTATACTATTTATAGAGAATTAAAAAGACAATTTTAAAACTGTTGAGGAGTTGAAGAGTATGAGTAAACCTGTAATTGGCATAGTTGCAAAACATTATAGAAATAATAACTCTCCACGATTAGAAACTTTCATTCGTGATGAAGTGGAGCAAGCGATCTTTGACAACGGTGGAATCGCTATAGGAATCTTGCCCCCGAATGAGGACAAAATATATCCAAAAGACGATTGGCAAGATCAACTTACGACTTCAGAAAAGCATAATTTCTATGAACAAATTGCATTATGTAATGGTATTATTTTACAAGGTGGTGGTTTTGCTGATGAATATGAGTGTTTTATAGCTAAATATTGCTATGATTATGATATCCCTATTCTAGGAATTTGTAGTGGAAAACACATAATGGTTAAAGCATTAGGTGGAATAAGAAGAAATTTAGATAATAAATCTCATGAAAGTGAAGAAACCTATGCTCATTCTATAAAAATCGATAAAGACTCAATGTTTTATAAAATAATTGGAAAAGAAGAGATAATGGTAAATTCAAGGCATATGGGCTATTCACCAAATTTAAAAATTCTAAAAGCCGTGGCCTATTCTCCTGATGGAGTAGATGAAGTAGTAGAAGATTCGAATAAAAAGTTTTATATTGGTGTTCAATTTCATCCAGAAAGTTTATATAAAAGAGATGAAAATATGAACAATCTATTTAAAAAGTTTATTGAACTTTGTAAAGAGGAAAAATGAAAAATAATATTTATTCATAAAAAAAGGGTCAGAATTTACTGAGCCTTATTTTTATAATAGATATCTAAGTCGACATCTTCTTCAATACCCGGAACACTTCCACGGTTAGAAAATTGCCACATAATATAATCACCCTTATAAGTTGTCTCGCTTGTATAATGAGCAAGCCATACAGGATGTTCTTTATTTTGCCAAATATTTTCTAAATAGTATTTTGAACTATAAAGAGATGCCTCATAGTCATATTTTTTTAATTCACTTGCAAATGCTTTAAAATTTTCATTCATTCTATGAATACTTATTTTATATTCCATTAAATATTTCCAATTTTCCCAGTCATAGGCGATCGGAAAATCAAGTTTTGCACCCTTTAGATTTTCTACTACCCATTTAGCATGCTCTCTAGCTTTTTCATCTGTTGTTGCCGTTGAATAAACATAGACACCAATTTTTAAACCAGCACTTTTCGCATTTTCCATATTTTTTAAGAAGTAGGAATCCATTTCCATATCCTTTTTTACACCCGATTGCACACCAATACGCATCATGACAAATTCTATTCCAGCATTCTTTACTTGCTCATAGTCAATCTCTCCTTGGTATCTTGACACATCAATTCCAATCATCGTATTTTCATTTTTGTATTTTGCTATGACATCTGCAATATTATTTTTAGGTGTCGGTGTACTTGGTGTATTATTGTTTGAAGGTCTATTATTTGAGGAAATATGATCGACAACATTAATCTTCAAATCTCTTTTTACCGTATTTTGACTCGAATCCTTAATCACATATTTCACATTGTAAATTCCTACTTTTGTTAAGTCGTATTCTCCTTCAACTTCGCACGTTGGTTCATCGTCATAATCATCAATAAAAACTGGAAGCTCACATGGATAAAAGTCCTCTTCTTTAAGAACTGTTCTACTCCCCGGTACACTCAAGAAAATAGGTGCTGTATCATCATACATCGTATACGTAATATCAAATTTATACTTTTTTCTTTTGTATCGATAATCCAAAGTGACCGTATGTTCACCAATTTTATCATTTACAATCGTGTCATTTCCATTTTCTAATTCCACATTTGAAGACTCGATTAAATCCTTTATTTTTACTTCACTAAAAACTTTATATTGATTTTCCTTTAAAGTAATTTCGACATCTTTTGGCATCTTATAAAGGTCCCGGCCACATCCAGTTAAACATAAAAGAAAGGTAAGCATTAAAATTATTCTTTTTTTCATAAACATCACTAGCACAATTATATAACATATTCCCAAATTATGATATAATTTTATTTTGAGAGGAAGGATATGGATGGCTCTTAAAAAGATTGATGTGCATTGTCCAAAATGCAATAAGAAGAATCGCATTAAAATAAGAGAAAATTTTACGGAAGAAGATATTCCTAATCTTGTAGATAGATCAGCACTAAAACATACTTGTCTTATCTGTGGGGAATCGTGGACTCTTGATTATCCTATAAAAGTAGAAAGTGATGATTATCTCATTCTTTATACAAAAGAAGAAATAAGTGACGAATTAGAAGAAAAAAAGGTAATGCGTGTTTGTCATACATATGAAGACTTTAAAGAAAAACTTTTAATATTCAATGACAATTTAAATGATATTGTTATTGAATTTATAAAAGATTTCCTATATCGAAAGTTAGAAGATTCCATAAAAAAAGAGGTGACAGAAATGCGATATGATGGATCTAATGATAATGAACTTATCTTCTATTTACTTGGAGTTAAAAAGAGTATCGGTTGTACAAAAGAGTTTTATGAAAGTATTAAAAAACAAAGTAAACTAAAAAAGAGTAAAGGATGTATTGAAGTTCATTCATCAAACTATCACAAGTATTTTAAGTTGAGGTAAGAATATGAAAATAAGTATAAAAAATGGTGCGGTTACATTGGCAGGTAATACTATATTAGAAAATATTGATTTTGAAATTAAAGATAATGAACATATTGCCATTGTAGGAAGAAATGGAGCTGGTAAGACAACCTTCTTAAAAGCTTTAGTAGACCATGATTTGTTAGAAGAGGGAATAGGCGAAGAAAAGTTTCAAGTGATTGAAATCGAAAAGCCTCATATTGGTTATTTAAAACAGATTGAATTTGAAGATGAATCAGTCACTTTGCTTTCAGAAGTGAGATCTTCCTTTGCCTCTTTAGTTTCTATGGAAGAAAAATTATCCCAATATGTTTTAAAAATCAATGAAAAAGCGGACAATAAATTAATTGCTGAATATACAAATTTACAAGAACAATTCAAATTATTAGGTGGGTATTCTTATCAAAAAGAATATGAAGTGATGATTCATAAATTTGGCTTTACAGAGGAAGATAAAGAGAGACCTATTTCCACTTTTTCAGGGGGGCAGAAGACAAAGATTGCTTTAATGAAATTGCTGTTATCCAAACCTGATATTTTACTTTTAGATGAACCAACCAATCATTTGGATATCTCTGCTATTGAATGGCTTGAGGAGTATTTAAGAAAATATAAAGGTGCTTTTATCATTGTCTCGCATGACCGTATGTTTATTAATAATACATGTTCTATTATCTATGATATTGAATATGGAAAGATGAGTAGATATGTAGGCACTTATGAATTTTATGAACAGGAAAAACAAAGACGATATGAAAGAATGGTCAGTGATTATGAATTTCAACAGAAAGAAATCAAACGTCTAACAGCTATCTATGAGCGGTTTCGCTTTAAACCAAGTAAGGCGGGACTTGCCATGTCACGTCTTCATCAACTAGAAAAGATGGACATTTTAGAAAAACCAAATAAGATTGATATGAACACGTTTAAAACAAATCTAAAGGAAATGGAACCATCGGTTAAGACCGTTTTAACAGCAGAAGATTTGGAAATTGGATATGACCATCCTCTAGCGAAACTTAGTCTTACGATTATGCGTGGGAAAAAGATCGGTGTAATTGGGGCAAATGGAATTGGAAAGTCAACCCTTTTAAAAACACTTCATGGGCTTATTGAACCTCTAAGTGGAAGTATCTCTTATGGACTTAGAGTAAATCCCGGCTATTTTGACCAATCCCTTGCTTTTCTTTCAAAAGAACATACCGTTTTAGAAGAATTTCGCGAATATCATCCCGAATTAGAAGAGACAAAATGTCGTCAAGCACTAGGATCTTTTCTCTTTAAAGGGGAAGATGTCTATAAAACCATTTCTGTTTTATCAGGGGGTGAAAAGGTACGCTTACAATTATGTAAGATTCTCTATAATAAACCCAACTTTTTAATCTTAGATGAACCAACTAATCATATGGATATTGTAGGAAAAGAACATTTAGAGAGTATTTTAGAGGAATATGAGGGAACCCTTATCTTTGTCTCTCATGACCGTTATTTTGTAAAAAAGATTGCCAATCAACTCCTTGTATTTGATGAAAATGGCGTTACGTTCTATCCTTATGGTTATGAAGAGTATAAAAGAGAAGTCAAAAAAGAAGAAGAGAAACCTAAGAATGAAAAAATCCAGAAAAAAGAAACCAACGCTCCTAAAATAGAAACGCCTAGTGTAAATCTTTATACATTACGCAAAGATTTAAATAAAGTGGAACAAGAGATAACTCATTTAGAGACAAAAAAGTGCGAGTATAATCAAGAATTTTTAAAAAGTGATGTTGCCAGTGATTATCAAAAGGCAAATGCCTTACAAGAAAAGATCAATGAAATTGAAAATCAGCTTCTTATTCAATATCAAAAATGGGAAGAGTTAACGGATATGATTCTTTCATGCAAAAAGGATGCTAATTAGCACCCTTTAATTTTGTATATGTCTTTTTTACGACACTTTCTGCTACATTTTCTACAGTATACATCCCATCATCTTTCATCGATTGATATAATGTATCTTGCATATCCAAACATTCTTTTAAACCCTGTTCCATTAAGTCTCTTACCTTTTTGTTACTTGATTCGACAGCCCCTGTTTCATAAAGGGTAATTAAACTTTTAGTAAGAGTTAAAACATTTTCTAAACCATATTTATCCATTACAATTCGCCTCCAGTAATTTCAAAATCTTTTTATTTCGATTTTCATGTTCATCTAATTGTTTTTCCATTAAAGCACAGTATTTTTCATCTGCACATTCTTCCATTGACTTACTTAGAATATGAATAACCAATAATTCATGGTTATAAATATCTTCTAGGTATAATAATTCTTTTTGACTCATTATTTATCACTCCCATTCTTAGTATGGATAAAATACACTAATTTATACAAAAATGAAGACAAATGATGACTCAAATATGCTATAATCAAAATACACTATTGTAGGAGGCCTAATGATGGAAAGATATGAAATAACGAAAAAAGCGAGTATTTTAGGTATAATAGGAAATCTTTTTTTACTTATTATTAAGGGAATTGTCGGTTTTCTTACAAATTCGCAAGCGATGATTGGAGATGCCTTAAACAGTGCAGGGGATATCATCACTTCCATGATGACTTTTATTGGCAATCGTATTGCTTCTAAAACAGCAGATGATGATCATAATTTAGGTCATGGGAAAGCTGAGTATATCTTTTCGATGTTTATCAGTATGATGATGATTTTTATTGCCGTTAAGTTGTTCTTTTCTTCCATTACATCTATTTTTATGAATGTTGGATACCATTATTCTTCAATGCTAATTGTTGTCTCACTCATTACCATCGGTTTAAAGTTTTCTCTTTATCTTTATACAAGTAGCATGGCTGAGAAAACGAATAGTTTGCTTTTAGAAGCAAATGCTAAAGATCATCGAAATGATTGCTTTTTGACTATGTTAACATTATTATCTGCTATTTTCTGCCGTTTTGGTATTCTGTTTGTTGATGGTATTGTAGGTGTCTTTGTCTCACTTTGGCTTTGCTTCGTAGGAATTACGATATTTAAAGAAAGTTTTGATGTTTTAATGGACAAGGGAATTCATCCTGAACTAAAAGAAAAGATTATGGAAATTATTAAGAAATATGATGAGATAGAGAAAATCAATCATTTTAATTCAACACCTGTTGGATATCAATATCAAATTTCTGTTACCATTTTTGTCGATGGGAGTCTAAGTACATTTGAAAGTCATGAAATTGCCAATCGTTTAGAAAAGGAAATTAGTGCATTAGATGAAGTCTATTTAACCGTCATTCATGTAAATCCACTAGAAATAAAAAAAGAGGAAGATTAGTTTGCATCTTCCTCTTGTCTTTTTTTACAATTGCATTCTTCCCCACAATCGCAGTCATCATTGCATGAGCAATTGCCGTCATCTCCGCAGTTGCATTCATCATCGCAATCGCATTCATGATTGCATGAGCAATCACATTCATCGTCACATTCACAGTCATCTCCACAGTTGCACTCATCATCACATTCGCATTCATGATTTTTACATGGACATTCAGAACATTCCTCTGTTTCATTAGTCTTTTCCTCATGTTTCTCTTGTACCATTTCTTTTTCTTCTGTTTCGATAATATCAATTGCAAATACTGGACATACTTCTTCCGCTTCTTTTGCTTTTTCAGTTACTGTTTCATTGATAACACTAGAAATTCCCTCTTCATCAAAGTCAAAGGTTTCTGGTGCAATCGCCACACAAGCTCCACAGCCAATACATTTTTCTTTATTTACGACTACTTTTAAACTCATCTTTAATCCTCCGTTCTAATCAATTATACAAATTTACAATAAAAAAAACAACTTGTATATACAAAATTCGCCCTTTTATGATAAAATTTTATCATAGGGTGAAGAATATGGAAACGAGAATGGACCGATATAATACAAAACGGGAACAAATCACTTCCCGTACAAAGAAGAATCAAGAATTATACGAAGATGTTCGAAATAGTACACTCACTAATTTTGATATTAACTCAAATGTCTCTGTTATTGAGGAAAATGCAAATCACATTGATGTCGGTAAAGTGAAGAAGATGCTTGATGAACGTTACAATGATGCTCCTAAAAGGCGCAGTATTGAAGTGCCTGAATTTGATGAACCTATTATCGAAGAACCCATTCAAGATACAAAAGAATATGATATCAATGCTATTCTTGCTAAGGCTAAAAAGGGAAAGAATGTTGATTACAACAAAGAGCGCTTAAAAAAGGTAAGAGAAGCCCAGTATGAAATTCTCAATAATTTGGATTTAGGAATAAAACCAATGGATGAAGCAAATAAACAAGAGAGAAAAGCCGCTGAAAAGGAATTGGTAAGTTTAATCAATACGATTACTGAACTTGAGACAAACTACAAACAGACAATGCAAATTCCAATTAAAAAGATTGAAAAAGAAGAACAAGAAGAGAAAAAGCCAGAGATTATTAAGAGTCTAGAGCCACTTGAAAAAGAAGAAGTGCCGTCTTTACCTGAAAAGATGGAATCAAAGCCACAAGTAGTTGTGCATAAAGCAGAAGAGAAAAAAGAAGAACACAAAGAAAATCCGGTAGTAAAGGAAAAAAAGGAAAACGAGACCAATTTAGAAAAGACGATGAAAAAATTAAACATCGATACAAACTATGATGATTTTGCAGATATCTCTAAAAAAGATACAGGAGCCATTATTCTAAAGGTGATTATCTTTGCTGTTGTTATTGCTCTTGTTATTGGTGCCATTTATATCTTGAATAATATTTTAGGTTTAGGATTATTTTAAATAGTAATGCTTGTAAAAAAATAAATATATAGAATAAATAATGAGAGAAGGAAAATATATGAAAAAAAGTAAACTGTTTATTCTAATTATAGTTATTCTTATTATTGGAATTGTTTGTTTTTTTACTTTCTATCAGTTCAAAACGAAAGAGAAGCCAGAAGTTAATTATGAACCTTATATAGGTGTATGGAAATCAACGGAGAAAATACTAAATATTACTGGAATACAGGATGGAAAGGTAGAAACGACAAATTCATCATCTCCATACTATCTTATATTTAAAGAAGATGGAACTATGTATTCTATCTTAGATGATAAAGTAGAACAAAGCGAGTATGGAATTCTATTTAGTTCAGACAAAGAACCTAAAGAAGAGGGAATTCATTTTAGTCGCTCAGACCATGAGTCGATTATGTGTCCTCTTGTTGATGGAAAACTACATTGTAATTCTTATGCCTATTTTGAAAAAGTAAATAAGGAAGAACTTTTGAAATGAAAGTTCTTTTTTTTAAATTTAAGACTATGATGTAGTATGAAAAGATTCAAGAGTAAAAGAATAACCCGAGGGAAGATTGATTTTATTTTGATTTCCATATTAGTATTAAGTCTTATTATGATGCATTTTTACAATCGCAATATTAGTCCTAAAGTTCTCAATATTGCTCTTTCTAAATTAGATGAAATTAATACTCTTTTCATAAAAAAGGACATCTTACCCAAACAAGATATTGAAGAACTTATTGATGTTCATTTAAATAGTAAAGAGGAAATTATTGCTGTTGATGTCGATTATAATACAGCTTATAAAATGATGAAAGAGATTATTGTCAACATTCAAAATAACTTACTAGAGTTAGAAAATGGCAATATACATGATTTTAAAAATGCTCGAGAATTAAAAAGCTATAATGGAAATTTATATCTTCTTCTTCCCTTAGGACTCACTTTTGATGGTGTTCTTTTTTCATCTCTTGGTCCTAAAATTCCAATTAAAATTAGCCACTATGAACATGTTTTAGGAACCGTTGAAACAGAAGTAAAAGAGTATGGCATTAACAATGCCCTTTTAAACGTGACTTTAACCGTTAGTTTAGAACAAAAATTAATTATTCCCTATCAAGAGGAGAAAATAACGAGAGATTATAAAATGATTTTAGGCTCTAAAGTGATTCAAGGAACGGTTCCAAGTTTTTATAATGGAACTATGAAAAGTATTTCTAACTTGCTTGAAATCCAAGACTAGTAATTTCTTTTTTTGTATGCTATCATTATTATAGTAGGGTGATTATATGAAGTATACATATGTAGAAAAGTTTTTTATTAATCCAGCGATTGAATATGGCATACGTTCCTATTTAAAAGCAAAAGAAGGCGAGCCAGTAGAAGCTTGTTATACATTTGAAATGTCAGTTATTAAAGCTTTAACCATAATTTATGGAGAAAAATCTATTTTGTTACCATATAAAATTGAAAATGAAAAGGCATTTGAATGTAATTTATTGATGTATGATTTAAAAGAAAATGTGATGCAAAACTTTATCAAGTATATGGGAGCCTATCATCAGTTTTTAAAGAATAGTCATTCTCATGAAAAAGCTGGAGGACTCATTTGTGAAATTGAAAAGATTATTATAGAAATGATTGAAAAACGGAGTAGTCGTCGTGAATTTAGTGAAGCCGAGATAAGAGAATTCGATACAATCTTTAATCCTCGTGAAGGAAATTTAAAAAAATTAAAGAGTCTAATTCATACTGATGATGGACTAATTATAAAAAAATGGGAAGATAAAAAATATGGATTAACCAATACCCAAATAAGAATGATGGCGATTAATCCTAATCTATTAGAACCATATACTTATTCAAAGTTTGGATATGATATAAAAACAGTCGCTTTATTAAGTGAAGAGGAAATCAATACCATTAACCAAAGAATTGAAGAGGAAGAGGAACGTTTCTTTGAAATAGAGAATAAAAAGAAGGGAAATAAACGAAGTAAAATTATTTTAACGACAGGAAATGGGTTTGTCGATAAATTGATGATTTTAAGTATTGTCGCAACAGAGATAATGATTGGTCTTGTTATTCTTTCAATTCTAGGAGGAGCATAATGGAACTAACTTTAAACGGAATTACATACATTGTTGTAAAAGATTATCGAGAAGGTTTTAAAAAAGAAGAAGTGGAAATGAGAGTTACGGATTATTTTAACGTTTATGATTACATTTTTGGAGACTGGGCTTATGGAAAACTTCGTTTAAAGGGATTTTATAAAAGTGATCGTAAAGATGTAAAACCAATGAATGATATTCAATCGTTAGAACAATACATCAAAGACAACTGTGCTTATGATTGTCGCTATTTTCTACTTGAAAAGAAAGAAACAAGTTGATATAATGAAAAAGAATAAAAGAGGGCGTTTATATGAATGAAAATGTAACAATTATTGATAAGAATAATAACGGAATTTTGGCAGAGGGAATTGCCTATATTAAATTTCCCACAAATGGCAAACGATATATCATTTATACATTAAATGAAATTGTTAAAAATGATATGAAGAAGATTTATGTAGGTGAAGTAGGAGAGACCGCTGGTGTTTTAGATAAGATTCCTGATGATGAATGGTCTATAATTCGCGATACTTTAATGCCAGTAACCTCTGGAAATCCAATTGAAGGGGTAGAATGCCTATCGATGGGGACTGCTTCTTTTATGATTGGTATTCCAAAGAAACTCGCTGTAAGTGATTTAGCGAAACAGACTTTGAGAAGCTTTTATGTAGAAGAAATGGCATCAAAAGTAGATACGACATCTAATGAACCTGCAGTAGAAAGCACTCCACAATTCTTTAGCCCTGAAGCTCCTTCAGTAGTAAGCGAAGAAGAACCTGCGATTCCAACACCAATGGTCAATATATTCGATACCCCGCTTACACCAAATGCCGAAGAACAGTTGCCTAAAGAACCAACGATTATGCCTCAACCTGCTATTTCAAGTGATGAAGTTAAAGTAATTCCTTCAGAATCAACTAAGGAAGAAACGGAAAGCCCTAAAACAAGTGTCACAAAAGAAGAGGCCTTAAAAGCATTGGATGTACTAATGCGCTATGTTAAAGGGAAAGGAGAAACTCTCGAGAAAACAGAAAAAAAGGAAGAGAATTTAGAAATTCCTGAGTCGGCAATTTCCTTAATTGATGAGTTATCTTTAAACGATCAACCAGAAACTGCTTCAAATACAAATTCTGAGACACCTAAATTTGAAAATAATATATCTGCCCCTGATCCTTCAACGATCCAATCGATTCCCGAAATGCCAGTGCCTTTAGAGATCCCTGCCTTAAATGAGAGTATGCCACAAAATACGAATGATATTAATGCGATTCCAAGTACACAAATTATTGATATGGACGCCTTAGATGATGATTTTGAAACAATTGAAACAAAACCAACAGAACAAAATGCGGGATATACAGCAAATAATAATGGTGCAGCTTTACAGATGGGAGTTGAAACACCAAGTGCTTTAGGAAGTCAAGTTGTTTTACCTAATAATTATATGAATCCTCAAACAAATCCGACAAACGCTGTCTTTGGCCCGGGATCATTACCAACAGAATAAATAAGAATAAGTTGCATAATTTATTCTTTTTTTTATATACTGTAGTATGAAAAATGTAATCTGGTATTATTATCAAATTCGATATGAAAAAGAGGAAGAAAAAAATGGCGCGACTTTGATTCAAACAGATAAAGGAATTCTGCTTTTCAAAGAAGTCTATTTAAACGAAGAAGAGATTAACAAAAATTTAGATGTGGCTCGTTTCTATTCTCTTTATCATCATCAAATTCTTTATAATGTAGAAGGTAAAATTCTAACCCCTTATCAAAACAAAAGCTATTGTTTAATGGCTATTTTAAAACAGAAACAATTTTTTCCCTCTTTTTCGTCCTTAGAAACACGATTAGATGAAATTCATATGGGGGAATTGTGGAGTAAAAAAATTGATTATTATATGCAACAAATAAGAGAACTTGGTATGCATAAAGAACTCCTTATCAATGCTTTTAATTATTATGTGGGAATGGCTGAGAATGCGATATCTATGGTAAATCGTTTGGAAAATCAGCATGTTCAAGTACGCTATGCTCTAGAACATCGAAGAGTATCTTATCCAATTGATCCTATAGAATATTACGATCCCACAACTTTTGTTATTGATTCAAGAGTGCGTGATTTAGCAGAATATACCAAGGCTAAATTTTTTAAAGATCAACTAGAAATCGATGATGTTATTCAGAATATGGAAGAGATGCACCTAAGTGGTGACGAAGTAAAACTTCTTTATGCAAGACTTTTCTACCCTACCTATTTTTTTGATCTTTTTGAGGATTCTATTTTAACGGAAGAAGAAAATAAAGAAGTCATAAGGATATTAGAAAGACAAGAAGCTTATGAAGATTTTCTATATCAATTTTATTTAAGATTAAAATCTACTTATCCTTTATATGAAGTGGAATGGATAAAAAAATAGAACTTATAGTTCTACGTTAATGACACCTTTTAATGTAGGTACTTCTTCTTTTAAAGAGGCATAAATGTTATCTTTTATGGTATAGTCTTGGAATCCACAATCTGCACAAGCACCATAAAGTTTTATGAAAACATAGTCATCTTCATATTTTATAAACTCTATATCTCCTCCCTCACTATTGAGGTAGGGACGCAGTTGATTAAGGATTTCTATAATCTTCATTTTATCTTCATTTTCTTTTTTCATAAAATCACCTAACTTTATTATATCACAAGTCTTTTGTGAAGTATCTATGTACAAAGTTAAAAATCTTTGTTATAATGAACTACGAGGTGCAATTATGGAAGACTTAAGTGTCGGAAGTGTTGTCTTAGGAGAAGTAACGGGTATAGAAAGTTACGGTATATTTGTAAAACTTAATAATAATTATAGTGGATTGATTCATATATCCGAAATAACAGAAAAGTTTGTTAAAGATATTACAACGTATGCTCAAATAGGTGAGCAAATATATGTAGAAATTAAGAGTATTGATGAAACAACAAAGAAGTGTATCTTATCCGTAAAAGGATTGAACTATCGAATTGATGAAAATCAATTAGTAAAAGAGTCTGTAAGGGGATTTACGCCTCTTAAACAACACTTACCTTCATGGATTGAGAGCAAGTATCAAGAAATCCATAAAGAAAAGGAATAATCTTTCTTTTTTTTTATAAAATTATAACAGATTATAAGAAATTAGGGCAAAAATGATTGACTAAATAAAAATGACTATGTTATAATCAATTTGTTCCTTGTGAATATGTACGGAGAAATACCCAAGTCCGGTTGAAGGGACTGGTCTTGAAAACCAGGAGGTC
>CAZWKF010000032.1:0-14192 GCA_964634785.1 uncultured Muribaculaceae bacterium | reverse complement strand
AATTAAGCACTGAGAGAATTTCAGTGTTTTTTTGACGGAAGCTTTTATTTAAGATAAAATAAGAGTAGTTAGGTGATTTGCATGAAAGAATTACTTGTCCCAGTTGGCAATATAGAATGTTTAAAAATGGCGATTATGAATGGCGCAGATGCTGTTTATTTAGGTGGTATGCGTTTTGGTGCTCGAGCTTATGCAGGAAATTTTAATGATGAAGAAATGGTGAATGCTATTGAATATGTTCACCTTTATGGGAAAAAGATCTATGTAACTGTAAATACTCTTATCTATGAAAGTGAATTGGAAAGTGCTTTAGCTTATGTAGGTTTCTTATATGAACATGGAGTGGATGCCATTATCATGCAGGATATTGGATTAATGGTGGCTTCTTTAAAAAGATATCCTAGTCTTATTGTTCATGCTTCTACTCAAGTACATACGACAAATGAAAAGGCTGTAAAATTTTTAGAGAGTATTGGGGTTTCACGTGTTGTCTTTGCCAGAGAACTTTCATTAGATGAAATAGAAAGTATTGATACTACACTCGAAAAAGAGGCTTTTATTCATGGAGCCATTTGTATTTCCTATTCGGGGCAGTGTCTATTTTCTTCTTGCGTGATGAATCGCAGTGGAAATCGAGGGATGTGTGCACAGATGTGTAGACTTCCCTATCAATTATTGGAAGATGAGAAAAGAATAGAGACCAAAGGGAAATATCTATTATCACCTAAAGAGTTAAATACAACTTCACTATTTAAGCGTATCATGGATTCTAGTATTCTTTCCTTAAAGATTGAAGGACGAATGAAAAGCCCTGAGTATGTCGCCTGTGTAACACGTCTTTATCGTGACTTGATGGATAAATACTATGCGGGAGCACCCGTCACTCCTGATGAGGTTTTACTTAAAGATTTAACCCTTATCTTCAATCGAAAATTTACAAAAGGCTTTATTGGCAATGTGGAAAACCATGATTTTATGAACAATGAGCTTCCTAATCATGTGGGTATTCCTTTAGGTGTTGTAAAAAGTGTAGACAATGAATTTATTTCTATTTTTCTAGAGGAAGACTTAACGCAGGAAGATGGCATTCGTTTTATGTCTTCTCAGGTGGGATGCATTGTAAATTATCTTTATGATGAAAAAGGGAAACTCATTCATCATGCTTCTAAGGGAGAGGTAGTCTCTATAAAGAAACGAGATCATGTTTTAGTAGGAGAAAAAGTTCATTTGACTTCTTCGAATGAAGTGATAAAGAAGTATAAGGGAGTAAAAGAACTTAAAATACCCATTGAAATGCAAGTTACTTTGCGTATAAATAAGGATGCTCTAATGACTCTTTTTGATGGCAAAAATAAGATTTCTATTTCCTATGGAAATGTCTTAGAAGCGAAGAATAGGCCTATGACAAAAGAGCAAATTGAAAAGCAAGTAAGTCGCCTTGGAAATACGCCTTTTGTAATTAGTAAACTAACGATTCATATGGAGGAGAACATCTTTATTTCGATAAAAGAATTAAATGAATTGAGAAGACAAGCAATCTTTCTTTTAGAGGAAAAAAGGAAACATAGGAATCGACATACAATTCTTCCCTTTGTTCAAGAAGAGAAGAAAGAATTTATGCAAGAAGAAAATAAAATAACGGTTTCTGTACAAACAGAAGAACAATTACTTGCAAGTATAGAATGCCAAGTAAATCGCATTTATACGCGAAATAAACAACTTTTTCAGAAGTATAAACATCTTCCAAATCTTTATTTAGAGACTTCTAGAATTGGTGAGGAACAACTCGATAAAACATTAATTACAGAGATTGGTTCTATAGAAAATACGAATTCTATAGGTGATTATACATTAAATATTACCAATCATGAAACCGTTAATGTTTTAAGTAACGCATTAAAAGCGATGACTTTATCGGTAGAACTACCTAAAGAAGAAGTAATGGAGCTCATAAAGTATTATGATGGGTGTGCCCCCGTTGAACAACTCGTCTATGGAAGAGTAAGACTTATGTTACTAAAGTATTGTCTATTAAAGGATCATTTAAATAGGAATTCATTTTGTACAGTATGTTCGCATAATCATCGCTATTATTTAGAGGACAGAAATGGGAAGAAATATCCGATTGAAACGAATCCTCAAAATCATACGACAACGATTTGGCATTATGAATGCCTTAATCGAATAGAAGAAATCAAGGATTATGCTCACTATGGTATTACTTGTTTTCGAATGGATTTTTATGACGAATCGAAACAAGAAGTAGAAAGATTGATTGGAAAAGTACGAGGTGAATTATGAAAAAGAAAGTGTTACTTATTTTAGTTATTCTTATAGGGGGCGTGTTCCTGTTTCTTTTGTTTAAACAAAATAAAAAGGAGGAACAAACGGAAACGATTCCAACCTATTCAAGTGATGTTTATTGTAAGAAAAGTTTTACTGGAGAAGTAGAGGGAGAAACCTTTACTTCTGAACTGAGAATCTATATCACTTTAAATGAAGAGGTTGTTGAAAAAGCGATTTATCAAACCATTTCCCAAAATGATGCGACGTTCTATGGAGAACAGTATCGAGAATTATATAACTCCTTAAAGGGAGTGAGTGCAGTAAATACTATAATAGGAGGTAAATCAGTCACGACGATAACTTATGATTATACAAAGATGAATGCAAAAGAGATTAAAGATACATTAGGTGATTTATTAGAGGAGACAAGTCTTCTTGCACGCACAAAAAAATACCCTCCTTTATATGAGGAATATCAAGTACTTGAATTGGAAGGATTTGATTGTCATGAAAATTAATTATGTTACGGGAAATGAAGGGAAAATAAAACTTGCTCAGATGATTTTAAAAGATTATCCTATTGAGATTGTTCAAAACGACATAGAAATTCCTGAAATACAATCTCTTGATTGTCATGAAGTGGCCTCTTTTTCAGCTAAGTACGCAGCAGAGAAATTAGGTGTCCCTGTATTAAAAAATGACTCAGGACTTTTTATTGAAGCTTTAGATGGATTTCCGGGAGCTTTAGCTAAATATACGGAAAACAATTTAAAAGCGGAAGGATTTATAAAATTGATGGGGGATACTGAAAATCGAAAGTGTTATTGGATTGAAGTCTTAGCTTACGCTAAACCGGGATGTGAGCCTGTTTTGTTTACTTCTAAAACATATGGAACGATTTCTAAAGAGGCAAGAAAGGGAAGAGGTTATCCTTACGATGAAATTTTTATTCCTGAAGGGGATACGAGAACATTCTCAGAAATGGGCGAAGAAGAGCAACTCGCTTGCTTTGATACGAAAGCTTATTTTGAGCTTGCAGAGTATTTAAAGAATGAAGAATAAAATTAATGGGGAAAGCAATTGTAAAAACATAGAATAATTGATATACTTTTATAAATTTAAAGAGAAAAAAGGAGAGCAATATGATTGGAATAAGCGTAGCAGAAGAAAACGAATGGATAAATACAAAGAAATATTATAATATAGATAACATTTTAGAATATCCTTATGGTGAGTATTTTTATAATAAAATAAATGATGAAGAAGTTTTATTTTACCGATGTAATGTTAGAAAGACGTCTTCAAGTGCAGCAGCGCAATATATGATAGATCATTTTCATTTAAAAAAAATAATCGTTGTTGGTACTTGTGCTGGTATTGATACAACATATAATCAATATGATATTATTATTCCTAATTTAGCTGTTCAAACTGATTGCACAGTAAGAGAAACAGAACCTTTGATAAAAACAAAATTTAATGTAGAAATAGATTTATCAAAGTTAGATTTTGAATATAATACGGGAATTATTGCCACACAAGATAAACCAATCGTTATGTGGAACGATTATACTATTTTGAAAGAAAATAACATAACCATTTGTGATACCGAAGCAGCAAGTATTGCCTATGTTTGTATGAAAAATAATATTGATGTTTTAATAATAAAAGGAATATCTGATTTCCCAACAAATGAAAGCGAGTCAACAAAAGAGATTTCGCATGAGGAACAATATCAAATCTTTATCAGAAATATTCCTATAATCATGAATAAAATTTATGATCATTATTTAGAAAAAGTGATTTAAACCACTAAAAAAGAACTACTAGAATAGTTCTTTTTTTCATGTTGCATTCTATGTTGAGCTATTTGCTTCTAAAAGTTTAGGGGGAAAGAAATGTTTACAATTTTATATAATTTTGAAACAAATATCTCAAACATACGCTTCTTATAAAAATAAGAATAACAATAAACATATAACTAAAAAAATAAAATTGTCTTCCACATTTGCTTATACGCTCTAGTCCTTATACTCGAAAGTAAAAGAATGTGTCACTAGACTATAACAATTTTTACCATCCTGCAAAAACCATTATTTTAATAATTTTGATGGGAAAAGTCTATTCTAGTTGAAAAAATTTAAACTATGTATCCAAACAACATTATTGTGGTTATTTCCAAACACCACGGGATTCAAACTTAATCTATCATTGAGTCCATAATGTTCTTATAGTCTCCATCTAGTGTCATTTTACAATAGAATTGTTTCTCTGTCTTATCTTTTTTTCATTTTTTGTTAAATTGACACAAAATTTTACATTTTTTAATAATCTTTGTGTCTAAAGAAGAGTAAAGAGAGAAAATAGGATATAATAATCGAAATACTGACGAATAAAGTCAAAGAAAGAAGTCCATATTTATCTATGAATTGAATGATCGCTTCAAAATTAATAGCGTTAACATTTACCACATTGATATACACACTTAAGATTGAACCAATTCCAAGTAAAAGCATAACGATACTCATAAGAACAAAACGACTTTTCTCACAGCCATATTTGTAGATAATAGGATAAAAGATGGAATCTACGAGCACTCCAGCAAGTTCGATCATAAGCAAGTGTTTAAGCATATCTAGGTTAAGACCATTCATTCCGGGATGAATGATAAAATAAATGAGGAAATAGATAAGAAATCCAAGATATGTAGATAAAAGTAACATGAGGAAAGTAAAAGCATATTTACTTAAGACAATTTTCTTGCGCGATAGAGGATAACTTAGCATGTAACTTTCAGTATTATAAAACTCGTCTGTTTGAAACGTATTAATCCCTGAGGTTAAGAGCATTAAGGGAAGAGCACAGATAGCAAGTAAATAGTTTCCAAGGGCAATAGAAAGAAGAAGAGATCCTACAAAAATGAGTAATATATTCTTCCAAGTGTTTTTAATAAATAGAATGTCTTTTATAATAAGTCCTTTCATACTTCTTCTCCTTTTATATAAAGTAACATGATATCATCTAATGTTGTGTAGCGGCTTTGATACTTTTCGTATCTTTTCTTCATGGCTTTTTTGTGAACTAATACTTGATAATCTAAACGATTCTTTTTAAACCTTATGATGTCCTCTTTGGGAAGATTAGAAAATTCATCATGATTCATCTCAAGCATAATATAGTCACTTTTGATATCTTTTAATGGTCGATTAAAGATTACTTTTCCCTTAGAGATAAAAATAACCTCATCCGCAATATGTTCTAAGTCTGAAGTAATATGAGTGGAAAGTAAAATAGAATTTTCGCGATTCGCTACAAAGTTTTCAAATAGCTCAAGAATTTCACTGCGGATAATAGGATCAAGTCCACTTGTCGGTTCATCTAAAATAAGAAGCTTTGGATGATGCGAAAGAGCACTCGCAATTTCCACTTTCTTTTTCATTCCTGTAGATAATCTTTTTAATTCTTTGGTTAAAGGAATCTTAAACTCTTTCATATATTGAAAAAACATTTTGCTATCCCAATTTTTATAGATATTTTTCATAATTCTATTAATATCTTTTATCGTAAATGTTTCATTCATAAAAGAATGATCAAAGACGACCCCTACATCTTCTTTTAAAGAGGCTTTATAAGGTTCATCAAAGAGAAAAACTTCTCCTGAATCAAAATGCATGGCATCAATAATACATTTTATAAGTGTTGTTTTACCAGCACCATTTTCTCCAATAAGACCTACAATTTTTCCTTTAGGAACGGTAAGGGAAATATGGTCTAACGTAAATTCATCAAACTTTTTTATTCCATCTATTACTGTAATATTCATGTTGATTCACATCCTTCTTTTTTATTATAGCATATCTTGTTTTTTCTTATGTAGATAAATCATATTCTATTGTTGTTTCTATCTTTCTGTATTATACTTAAGATGGTTGATGATATGAAAAGCATACTCTATTATTTTATTGTCATTAATTTAGTCACTTTTATTCTTTATGGTATTGATAAGAGAAAAGCCGTGAAGAATAAAAGACGAATTCGTGAACGAACTTTACTTCTCTTTTCAAGTATAGGGGGATGTTTTTTAGGATTTGCATCTATGTTTTTCTTTCATCATAAGACAAAGAAGAAAAAATTTATATTTATTCATATTATGTTGATGGTTATTTATAGTTATTTATTATGGAGGTATTTATGAGTTTAAGAGATTTTTTAAATAAACATGTTCTTATTACTTTAAAAGATGGGAAAAAGGTAGAAGGTATTATTACGGATATATTAAATTATGAAAATGATGAAGAGTCTCTTTTTTATACACAGTTACAAGTTCGTGTTGATGCCGATGATTATCGCAATATTTATATTGGAGAAATTGATAAAATTGGAGAAATTATTTAAAAGTAGTTTTCATTTAGAATAAGATATGTTATACTTTAAGTGCAGTGCCTACTGCATTTTTTTATAGGAGAATTTTATGAGTAAATGTTTATTTCAAGGACATGGAAGTCTACGGTTTATAACAGATGAATCAGTTGTTATTTATGTTGATCCATTTTGTGGAAGTGGATATGAAATTCCAGCAGATCTTATCTTAGTGACCCATGAGCATTATGACCACAACAAGATTGATCTTGTAATGAAAAAGGAAGATTGTATTATCATTCGAGAAAATACTTTAAAGACAGGGCACGTTTATCAGAAGACGAGTATAAAAGGCATTGAAATAGAGGCAGTAGAAGCTTATAATGAAAAGCATGACATTACTTGTTGTGTAGGTTACGTTTTACGTTTTGATGGCTTTACAATCTATTGTGCAGGGGATACTTCTCTTACTAACGATATGCAAGAAAAACTGCCAAATTATCATATTGATTACGCTTTCCTTCCTATCGATGGTATTTATAATATGGATGCTGTAGAAGCGATGCACTGTGCCGATGTGATAAAAGCTAAAAGAGTAGTTCCTATTCATATGAAACCTCTAGAACCATTTGACTTTGAATGTGCAGAAAAGTTTAAACATTCAAATCGTCTGATTATAAAATCTGGAGAAGAAATCTCTTTATAGACAAAAAAACACAATTTGTATAAAGAATGGAAAAGAGTAGATGCTTTTCCTTGTTTTTATGTAAAAGCTATTTTATAATGAACATACAAGGAGTTGTTGAAATGATTATTGATTATGCGAAAAAATGTGAAAAGACGATGATGATAAGTAGTATTCTGACTTTTTTACTAGGACTTATTTTACTGATTGAACCTGTAGGGTCTATCCGTATGATGACCTGTGTAATAGGAATCATTTCTTTATTGATTGGGGTATTTCAACTTATTGATTATATTCGTCAATCGAAAGAAGAAAAAATGATGAGCTTATCTTTATTTTTAAGCGTCTTTTTCTTAAGTGGAGGGCTTTTTCTCGTACTGAATCTAGATTCATTAGTCAAGTTTATTACAGTTATTATTGGCGTGACGATTCTTATTAAAGCAATCTTTAAAATACAATTTGCCTTAAATTTAAGGGATCTTTCAGATAAGTGGCGTTATAATTTGATTCTAGGTCTTATCAGTGCTACTATTGGTATCTTACTTTTAGTAAATCCCTTTAAATCAGCTGTTCTTTTCTTGCGTATTATTGGAGGAATATTAGCATTTAGTTCTCTTATTGAACTTATAGAAAACTTAACGGTAATGCATTCGTTAGAAGAGGTAACAGAGCTGCCCTTTGAAGAAAAAAAATCAAAAAAAGAAAGTGAGAACGAATAAGGTAAACGTTCTCTTTTCTTTTGATATGTGTTATAATTCTATTATAAAGGATTGATGATATGAAAAAAGAAACGAGATTATTCATGTATGTTTTAGGAGTCATTGTTTTGTTCTTTGCAGGAATAAGTCTTTTATCTTCGGGAATTGAAAACAATATAGTAAAATTTGTTATTCATATGGGAATTGGAATTGGTTTACTTGGTATTTCTTGTAAGTCATATGACGAAGAACAATTTAAAGAGATGAGTAAAATTCCTTTTTTCTTAAGTTTACTCTCTTTCTTTTTAACCTACATCTTTATTGGTAGACAGGGGTTGTTTGGAAGTGCTTTTTCTTTTAGTGGAGAACTCTCTAAACTCTTTGTTGCAAGTCTTTGGTTAGTGATGGCTCTTTTATCTAGTTTAATGGTTATCCGGTACAAAGAGTATCATTTTATTTATCTCATTGTGATTAGTCTTTTACTTTTTATCTCAAGTTTGATGACTTTGTTTGTACATTCTAACTTATTCGTTTTACTTGTAATCTCTATTCTTTTGAGTATATCGCATTTTATTAAAAATGACTATGTGAAACGGTTTAGTAAATATGCCAGTATGGGAATCTTATTTTTCACTTGCCTTTTCTTTACTAGTGAAGATCATGTATGGATTCTTCTCTTACTTTCTCTTGTACATATAGTCAACATACTCATCATTCTTTATCAGGACGCTACAGATGAATGTCAAATCTTGAGTATATTATCCTTAAGTATATATTATTTATGTTTATATGCAAGTTTTAGTGAGGAAAGTAGCCTTTTACTTTTAATGATGACTGTCGGAATTGCTATCATTGAAATAGGAGCTAATTGTTTTTCATTATTTAAAAATTCAACTTTAAAAAAAATTGCGAAATACTTATGTACAGTTGGATATCTTTTTATCCTATATACAGTTTCTAATGCACGAACATTATTGGCTATTCTTGTCTTAATTGCCATTACATCAGTTGTCAATCTCTTTATTTTTAAACATGATGAAAATGAAAAAAATATAGTACCTATTAAAGCCTTATTTGCTTTGTTAGCACTAGGCCAACTCTTTTTTTCGGAATTACTATCGAGTTATTTATTGTTTATAATTCTTGATATTTTTGTTCTTCTCATTGCCTTTATGGGAAAACAAAAACGAATTAAAAATGAGTTGAAGTTATTGACAATTTTATTGTCTATTGTGCTTGTTTTTCATGAATTTGAAAATTTACAATTTATTGTTACCTCTTTAATGATTATCATCAATTACTTATTCTTTGCATTTGATGTAAAAGATCAAGAAGTAAAAGAAAAAAATGGATACTATTTTATTACACTTGGTTTCTTGTTCGTCCTTATGAAACAATATCCATGTAATTTAGCTTATTTAGTCTTAAGTTGCTTTTTACTTCTCCTATGTGCTTTACATTATGAGAATCGTCTTTATATGAGTGTAACTATTCCGTTTATTTTGTATGTTATTACTCAGTATATAGGTGGTATATTAGGTTATTCCTCCGTTACGATAGCAGCCGATTATCTTCTTCTTTATGTTATAGGCTTTATCTTTGCATTAAAGGTTGTAAAGAAATCAAGAGTCGCTTGGTTAAATTTAATTTTCGTCTTTTTGTCTTTTGCTGCTATAGGGGAAGATACATTTATGACAAGTCTTTTCGTATTGATTGCGTCTATTGCTCTTTATGTTCTTTCAAAAGATGCGGGTAGTTCACGAGCTTTTGGTATTGTCTTTGGCATCTTAAGTTTACTTGATTTAGTTCAGTATATGGAGGGAATAGGTGCTTTCATTCTTCTCCTTGTCTTAGGTTTAACTTTGCTATTTGGAGTATTTAAATCATTTAAAGTACCTGAAAAAGAGGAAGTAAAAGTGGAGATAAAAAGTGTTGAAAAGAAACTTCCATCCTCTTTAGTAAGAAGCCCTCACTTTTGTGGATATTGTGGAGGTAAGTTAGATGAGGGAGATAAGTTCTGTGGCCACTGTGGAAAGAAAATTGAAAAGTAAGAAAAGAGGGATTGATGTGAAAGAAAAATTAAAAAAGATAGGAATTGTTCTTCTCTATGAAGTGATCCTTGTTCCTTTATTAGGCATAGTTACCTATAGTTTATATAATCACTTCGTTGTAGAAGCACCTTGGGGAGCCAGTCAAGGAGTGATGACCGTTACAATGTTACTCTTTATTGCTCTTAATATTGGATGTCTTTATTTTTTAGCTACTCTTTATGTTAAAAAGTTACAGTATCCATTTGTCTATCATATGATAGGTGGACTTATTCCTATATTTGTCAGTGTCTGGGGCTATGTCTATTTTAAGACGATTGAAAAGGCAGCCTGTGATGGAGCAAGTCTACTTAACTGTAGTGATGCTGTCTTGGATTTAAAAAATGTGAAACTCGCTCTTATTGCTTTTATTGCCTATTATTTCCTTTTTGTTGTTCTTCTTAAAATGATAAAGAAACAAAAATAGTCTATGGAGAAGTAAAGATGAAAAAAGGCATATTATTTTTGCTCTGTTTATTTCCTCTTATGGTTGTTTCTGCAGAAGAAAAAGAAAGTGTGACTCTTTCAAAGTGTGTGGATGGAGATACGGCTGTTTTTCTAGTGAATGGGGAAGAGAAGAAATATCGTTTTCTAGCCATTGATACACCTGAATCTGTTCATCCTACAAAAGGAGAGGAAGCTTTTGGAAAAGAAGCAAGCACTTTTACTTGTGATGCTTTAACGAATGCTAAGAGTATTGAAGTTGAATATGATGAAGCAAGTGGAAAACAGGATAAGTATGGAAGAGGACTTGCTTGGATTTATGTAGATGGTGTTATGCTTCAGAAAACCTTGATTGAAAAAGGACTTGCTGAAGTCGCCTATATTTATGGGAAGTATCAATATGTAGATGAATTATGTGCACTTCAGAAGACTGCCATTTCAAATAAGATAGGTATTTGGGAAAATGGTAAAAGAAAAGAAGGCTATT
The DNA here is from genome assembly GCA_964634785.1 of uncultured Muribaculaceae bacterium. Lineage (GTDB taxonomy): Bacteria > Bacillota_I > Bacilli_A > RF39 > UBA660 > CAG-582. The sequence continues at coordinate 3,146 of CAZWKF010000032.1, read as the reverse complement.
GCAAGACCAAGAGCAATTCTACTACTAAGAATACAGCTACGAAAAAGGTGAAACATACGAAAAGTGAAGAAGACCTTTTTATGGAAAAGACGTTAGAGTTAATGAAAAAGTATCCCGTTTATGCTCCTTTCATTCTTGTTATAGCAGGTGGATATTTTATATTAAAACGAAAGAAAAAATAGAAACTTTTTAAAGGATGAGTCATACACTATAATATACGTTATATAACGTTTTATATAGATTGAGGAAGCATGCGCTTCCTTTTACTCTGTTTATACTTGTAGAATTTTATGATTTATCATATACTAGTGGTGGGAACACACGTTTCGTGGGTGCCTATTTGTTATAAGCTACCTTACGGTAGTTTTCTTTATGCTATTATTCCTAATAGTTTCAAGATAATAATGATAAGAACAAAGATTAATGCATCTTTCTTCATAACCATTACCTCCAGATTCTCATAAGTTAAGAAAATAAAATTTCCAAAACCCCCGAAAATGGCAACTACAAAAACTATGTGTTCATACTTATTATGTTACCGAAAAAAATCGAAATTACTTTTAATTTTTGAAAAAAAGCTAAAAAAAGATAAATAAAAGATAAATATTTGCTATTTTCTAGATAAAAAAACAATATCTTTATTGATATTGCTTATCGACGACATCATTCATCATATTGGTAATAAAGGCTTTGTTAAAGTTATAAGAATAACGATAATGAGATTTTTCATATTCTTCTGTGTATTGAGAAAATGGAATGAGTTTAAAATTGTGCATATCTTTATCAAAATAGTTTACGATAGGTTCTGCTTTAATATCGTTAATGGTAATAGAGTCTTCTGTTTTTATCACTTTTAAAGTAGAGAGTAGACCAAATTGATAAGCATTGTCATAAGTTTCTCCTGTTCTTGAAATATCATCATCCGCAGAGACAAAGTTTCCAAGAGAATAATAGACAAGTGTCTTATGTGTATTTCCAATCCATTCAATTGGTTGAATCGAGTGAGAATGATTTCCTACAATAAGATGAACACCTAATTCATTTAGGAATGTAGCAAGTTCTGTCTGTTCATTATTTGGTTTACTTGTAAATTCAGTTCCCCAGTGGACAAGTGCTACAATAACATCACTTTCTGCCTTCGCTTTTTCTACATCTTTTTTTATTTTTTCTTTATAGCTACTAGTGATTTGTTTAGTGGATGGATCACGATAAAGATTTACTTTCCATTGGTTCTCCTCATCTATTCTAATATTTGTTCCTAATGTATAGGAAAGGAAAGAAAAAGTGATACCATTAATTGTAAGAGTTGTTATTTTTTCTATATCTTCTTTATTTTTATAAGTGCCAACAGTTTTAATTTTTGTATTATTTTTAAAGAAATCTATGGTAGAATCGATGCCTTCAACACCACGATCAAATGAATGATTATTGGCAGTTGAAAGAACTTCTAGTTTAAGTTTGGAGACTAATTTCCCGACACTTAGAGGGGCGCAAAAGTTATAACCTGTTCCACTTGGTTTAATATTGTCATTTCCAATAACCACTTCCATATTACCAATGGATAAGTCATCTTCTTCAAAGTAATGTTTTACTAAGTCAAAGTAAGGGGAATTTTCAATATCTTTGTTATCATCATAGAAAGGTTGCTCAAAGAGAAAATCACCTACTAAAGTAAGATTTGCACTTTGAATGCTTCTATCTTCTTTTTTTTCACTTGTAGTTTTCTTCTCAGTAGGTCCTTCTGTATCGGCTACTTTTTTATTATCTTTTGGTAGTAAAAGTAGAAGTGGAAGTCCAACTAACGTGAGAAGCAGAAATATGCCGATGATTTTTACTTTCTTTTTTATTTTTCTTTTTTTCATCACACATCACCTTAGTATCACTATAGCATAAAAAAGTGAATCAAGAAACAAAACAATTGTTTGACATTACTTTTTCTCCATGATATGATGATGAAGAGGCGATTGTATGATTATTCAAAAGTATAAAAAAGACAAGGCAAATAAATATAAAGTATTGATTGATGATGAAGAGTATACTTTTTATGATGATGTTATTATTCAGTTTGGACTTTTGATGAAAAAGGAAATAAATAAAAGTGAACTAGAGAAAATAGAAAATGCGAATCATGAGCTTGAGAGTTATTATCGGGCAATCAAATATATTACAAAGAAAATGCGAAGCAAGAAAGAGATGGAAGAAGTCCTTCATAAGTGGGGCTATAGTGAACTCATTTCTAAAAAGACAATGAAAAAGCTAGAAGAAAATCATTTTCTAAATGATGAACTCTATTTAAAAGCTTTTATAAGTGATGAACTCAATCTATCCAATCATGGACCTAAAAAAATAAGAAGTCAGTTACTTGCATTAGGTATAAATGAAGAGAAGATTGACGATGAATTAAGGAAGATTTCCTTTGATATATGGAAAGAAAAGATGGAGCGCTATATCAATAAAAGAATCGAAATGAATCACCATACATCGGCAAGGATGTTAAAGATGAAAATAAGCCATGATTTAGTAAATTTAGGCTATGAAAAAGAAGATTTTTTATCTATTATAAATAAGTATGATATAATAGATGAAGAAATTGCCGAAAAGGAATATCAAAAAATAAGAAAACAATTGGAGAAGAAATATTCTGGATCTGTTTTAGAAAATAAAATAAAAGAGAGAATGTATCGAAAAGGTTTTTCTTATTCAAAGGAGATGTACTATGAAGAATAAATATCAAAGATTGTCAAAAGAGGAAAAAAAACAAGCAAGACTTGATTTTAAAAAAAGCGAAGAAAATCATAATAAATTATATGAGCGCTTGACACGAGTACGTGCTATTGGAGTATTTGGTATCCTTTACTCGATCTTGAGTTTTCTCTATGACTTTTATAGTCAAGCTGAGATTTATATATTTATCATAGATGGCTTTTTACTCATTTTCTGCCTAGTCTTTATTATTAAGGCAACAGAATTAAGGAATCGTCAAGTGAATCAGTTTTTAATTAAACAGATGACGAAAGTAGAAGAAAAAAAGCCTACAAAAAAAGAAAAGAAAAGTAAAAATGAAGGTCACTAAGGTGACTTTTTTGGAAACGCAAAATTTCAAGTAGAAACTGGAAATTTGACTAAAAAAGTGTAAACACATGCTA
>CAZWKF010000031.1:3377-14468 GCA_964634785.1 uncultured Muribaculaceae bacterium | reverse complement strand
TATTAAATAATACTTGTTTATCTTCCATAAATATCTCCTCTACAAATTACTATTTGTTTGTGAGTTTATTATAGCATACTTACCAACTTAATGTAATCTCCGCATATGTGCCACTACCACGATTTGCAACTGGGTAGTCTGTTCCTGATGCTAACAATTCTCCTGAAGTACCATTTCCTGCGTATACATAGAAAGTATAATAACGATCTTCACTAATTACTTTCGTTGTGCCTTTAATATGAACACTGTGATTTGAAACACTTACTGTCCAATTACCTGCGTTTTGATTACTTGTTCCAAATGAATAATAGCCATTAGCATTACCTCCCCATGATTCGCCTTTGCGAAGTGAAACAATGGTTACTCCAGTAATTGCTGCGTCAATTTTAGACCAATTAGCAGTAAATGATTTATTACCAGTAGAACCTTGAGGTATTGTTACGCTAGTTTGAGGTGTATTGCCGTTTGATCCAGTCCATCCAGTAAAATTATGAACTCGTCTTGTAGGAGTTGGTAGTGTAAATGTTGGACTTTCAACCGTATAGGTTATATTATTTATTGCATTACCACCATTTACATTATAGCTTATTGTATAAGTTACAGGAGTGAACGACGCTGTACATGTACTAGTTACATCTTTGCTGTTATTTGAAATAGTAATTGTTTGAGATGATGTTTGAGCTGTTCCAACTTTGGCATTAGTTGTGTAACCATTCGTACAACTAAAATTAGATAGGTAATATCCTTTACTTGGTGTTACAGTTATATTTTTTGTTCCACCAAAGTTGATTAAATCACTTGTATTATTTATCGTTCCACCTTTGTTAGTTTCGAATTTTGTTGTATAACTTTTTACATTCCAATTAGCTGTGTATGATTTATCACCAGTAGAACCTTTAGGAATTGTGACACTTTTTTGAGGGGTATTTCCGTTACTTCCTGACCACCCTGAAAAAGTATATCCAGTTTTGGTTGGTGTAGGTAATGAATAATTTTCTTCAATTGTATAACTTGTTTTTTGATTACTAATAGTTCCACCATTTGTGTTGTAAGTGATACTATAACTTTTGGCTTTATATTTAGCATAAATCATTTTATTGTTAATAACATCTATGTTTTTAACATTATTTGAGATATCAACATTACCATTCTCAGTAGAACTATATCCTAAAAAAGTATATCCATTCTTTGTTGGGGTTGGAAGAGTAGTTTCACCATTTTTTACAATAATAGCATTGGTATTGTATGTTCCACCAGATCCGTCAAGTTTAATATTATAATTCTTGGCATTAAATTTATTGGTTAAAGTAGCGTTAAATTGAAAATACGCAAAAGTTGAATTTAGCGATAAAAACAAGACTGTTAAAGATAAAATAATTTTACTCGTTTTTTTCACATAAAACACCAACTTTCTTTTTTCGTTCACGATACGTTTCATAACCTAAGTCCACAATTATAATAGCGACTGCACCAAAAAGTAAGTATTTATGATTATATATATAATCAGCATAATAGCCGATATATGGAATCGACCAATTTGTACCTTTACCTAAAACTTGGCTATTATTTATTTCACTTTCATCAATAGATTTATTTGCATCTCCTTTTGTGATGAAACCAGTTGCAGTTTGATTAACAATACGATGTGAGATTATGTGTTTTTTTGTTTTATATACTAAGATATCATCTTGATTAAAATCATTTAAATCTTGTTCATGATAATATAAAATTCCTCCAACTTGAAGTGTTGGCTCCATACTTCCTGAAATTACAACCAAAGGTTTATGTCCGAAAAAAGATGGAATAAAAACAAGTAAATATATACTAATTAAAAAATATAAAATTTTTATTATGCAATTTTTAATTTTTAAAAACATAAATTTTCCTTTCTTTAAAATAATTAAAGCTAGAGAGAGTCTCTAGCTTTAGTTATCATTTGTTACCAAATATTATTTGCTTGATCATATTGAATTGTATCAATTTTAACAGTCAATGTATATTGTGCTCCGTCATATCCATCTCCAGTAGAGGTGTAGGTAATTGTTTTTCCATCTGAAGAAACACTTTTATTTAATGAAGATTCTATGTTTTCATTAAATTTTACTCCTGTAATGAATGAAGTTGAAGTTTGCCCAGGAGTCAATTGAGTTTTATTGCTCTTTGATCCATAGTAGTAGTATCCATCAGCATCCTTAGTCCAACCTGATCCAAAATTTATAATTGATGCAACATTATTTTTACTATCTTTCAATGATAAATTTTTTCCGTTAGCACTTGTCCATTTTTCAGTATAAGAAGCTCTTACTGCCATATTTATAGTTCCATTATTAGTAACTTTTATTGTTTTATTTGTTGTAGTTCCAGGTGTCCAGTTAGATGGGGAAGTAAATTCTTCTACAATCTTTGCTTGATATTTTGCAATTTTAAAATTATTTACGTACGTATCACTTGTTGTGAAGTATGCAAGTGTTCCACCTAAAATCGTAAATAAGCTAATACCTGATACTAACAATAATTTTTTTCTATTTTTTTTACTTTTATTTTGTTCATTAATTTTATTCATATATTTCCTCCGTTTATTTTAATTTATATTTTTTTTGCTTATAACTATATATAATAAATTTTTTAAATATAGTTAATGCTGTACTTCCGTTGGGAAGTGGAAGCAATAACAAAAGTGTTGTAAGTGGAAAAACACAAAATAAAATCATCTTAATTTGAAATTCAGATGACAAATTTTGTATTAAGAATCCAATACCTAAACTTATTGCTATTGCAATTAATTCAAGCATTCCAAATCCTTTAAATATTTCTCTTTTTACTTTAATGTTTTTTGGAATTAGATATATTTAGATCATTCCTTTCAATATTATTATTTGCATTTAGTTTTGAATTGTTTAAATATTGATTACGAATAGGATTATACCCCATTGTGTAATTTGTAAATGCATTATTAGTAGGATTTGTATCACTTTGTCTTATTTTTTTATTTTCTTTTAAAAATTCTCCCACTTGTTGATATGCTTTATGTGGATTGTTTTGTGAAAGAGTTTCTTTTACAGCATTCATCTGAGTATCAGATATAGTTCTATTCTTTGTTAACATATTTGAAATTTTGTTCATTCCTCCTGACATAACGTTTTGTCCTTTTCCCATAACACTAGTACCCAAAGATAAAGCTCCCATAGTACCTGCTTTTGCTATTCCTAAACCTTGAGCTGATGCCTGTCCAATTGCCATTAAAGATTGCATATCTCCAAAGGCAGACATCATTCCTGTTTGTTGTCCTAATAAACTATTTATAATTGTAGGTGTTCCTATTATGAATAGTAATGATCCAATAACTAAGAATAAACCAGTCATAGTACCATTGTCTTGGAAAGCTGATCCAAACATGGTAAGCATTAATCCTATAGAAACAAACTGAACTACCGTTACAGTGAATAAGCCTATTGTACTTTTACACCACGTTTCAAATGCTTTTCCATTATTTGTTAAACTTGTACAACAAAAGGGAGCAATAATCTTGAACAGAGCAATTTCCATGACTCGCTTTGCCATCTGAATAGCTACAAAAAAGAGTAGAAAAATGGTAACAATAGCTAAGACTATTAGCATAAAGAAATTTAATGAGTATTTATAAACATCACCAATGCCGATAACCCCACCAGTTGTCTCATTTATATCTATCGTTTTCCAATTATTAATCAAGTATGTCATATCATCAGCTGAAGTTTCATTCTCGTAAACCATGGCTTGTACTATTGCTTTTGAAATACTTGATTCAGCATTTGATCCTGTACTAAGTCCTGATACTGATATTACATCGTCTGTTAAAGCTGTAGAAAGATTATGACCAAAATCAAAAAGAGGAGTTACTAAAAACATCATAACAATTGCAATGACTATTCCTCTATAAACTGTTAGTGGATTTCCTTTCCCATCGTTATTAACGATATAATTCATTATTAATTCAATAATTACTTTTAAAACGAGCCATGATGTTGCTACAATTAAAGCTCCACCAAAAATCTTATTAACATATTCATTATTAAAAAATTGATATCTCCATATTTTATCTATGATTTCGAAGAATCCATCTAATAACCATAAAATGCCTTTTCCAATCGACCATAGAACACTTCGAAATATGTCTGTATACCAATGTTGTTCAACTTGTGCTAATCCAATTATTCAATATCATCCTCCTTAGTAGTTTTCCTTGTTAATAAGTTCGCTTATAATTACTATTTGATTGCCTTTCTTTTCTTGACTGCATGTAGTTAAAGTTAAAGTATTTTTATTTTTATTTCTAATGATATCTATATCACCATCTCTTACTTCTAAATGAGTGTGAACAACTTTATAAGTGTATTTTATATTTTTATAATAAATAAAAATTAGATCATTCTCCTTTACTTTATTTAAGTATCGGAAAAAGGCAACACGACTAGTTCCTGAGTGACCTGCTAAAATAAAGTTGCCATTTCCTACATCAGGCATATCACTTTCTTTTAGAATTGTTATATTTCTATTTACATTATTATTTTTATCAGTTTTAGCAACTAATCCTCTTTTTAAATTAATAGTTGGAATTTCTAAAACAGCGATATAGTTATAAGTGTTTTCCTGTTTAGTGTTTTTTTGTTCAGTAGCTTGTTTATCGATATCATCTTTATGATTATCGAAAAAATATTCAACTTTACTTTCTTCTTTTTTATCTTGAGTATAATTGTATAACTCTTTAGATAAAGGGAGAACTATACCTAAGATAATAAGAAAAGAGCCAAAAAGTATATGGCTCTTATTTTTTCTTCTTTTCATATATGATATAACCAATTCCTGTAATAATTGCAACTATTCCTATAACGTTTAATAGTTTAGATTCGTTTAATCCAGTTTTAGGAACTTCTACGGTTTCTTTCTCATTGATTAAAGTATATTGTTGATATTCTCCATCAGCTGTAATGCTAAAATATACTTTTTCATCATTTAAGATATATCCATTTGTAGTTGCGATTTCTTGATAGTAGTAATTTCCATATTCAAGTTCAACTTCAATGTCCCCATTTTCATCACTAATATATGATCCAATAAGTTTATCATTCATGTCATAAATTCCAATTTCGACACCTGCAATTGGGTTTTGATTTTCATCTACTTTATGAATCTTAATTGTTGAAGTAATTTTCTTGTTAGACATTTCTGCTTTTACAATTTCATTATTTTCTTTAATTTCAAAATAAACTATTTCATCGGTAATTACATATCCTTCGGCAGGACTTGTCTCAATTATGTAGTATTTTCCGATAGGTAAGTCATTTATAGTAATTTTTCCGTTTAGGTCAGTGTTACCTTCGAATACTTTCTCATTTTTTTCTGTATATATTTCTATTTTAGTATTAGGAATAGGGTTTCCAGTAGTTAAATCATTTTTTGTAAACTCTAAAGTGGATTTCTTTAAATGGTTTAATTTGCTATAAGAAGAGTAAACAATAGGTGTTTTATTATCTACTTGTTTTAATGTAATATCGTGTGCAGTTTTATCTAAGACATAATTGTCAGAAACTTCTGTCTCAATTATGTAGTAGTTACCAAGAGGCAATAATTTACTTAATGCATGACCATTTTTATCAGTCATTAAAGTATCTACTAAATCACCTTTTTTATAATATAGATGAGTTTTATCAGATGATAGTATGTCTTCTTTTGCACGGATTTCAAATTTTACATTTTTTAGTGGAATTGTTTCGTATTTATACTTACCATTCTCTATAACAAACTTTTCTCCAACCTTGTTAATTTCAATTTTTCCTTTTATAGGAGAATTTTCGTATTTTAAAGTAGTGAATGCTCCATAAGTTGTATATTCAATTTTTGTATCACTTCCTATATGGAATTCAAATCCATCCTCATTTATTAAGTAGCCGTATGGACTCTCGACCTCAACTAGCTTGTAATTGCCTGATGGAATCTTTAAATAAGTTGTAAATTTCCCAGTTTCATCAGTCTTAAAAGTATCATATACTTTTCCACCAACGAATTGACTAATGAATTGATTTGTATCAGTATTTAATATTTTAAATGTAGTGTTTGCAAGAGCAATCGTTTTATTTGTTTCTGAATCCACTTTATGTACTTGTAAATATATAGTTAATGAATTATTTAATATATTATAGTATTGATTTTTTTCTGACTTTTCATCAACTGTTATTTTAAAATCGTGAATCTTTTCAAATCCTTCAGTTGTATTAACTTGATGGAATGTCCATACTCCATATGGAATTTTAATTGTAGCATAACCATTTTTATCGGTTTTGATCTTATTAAATAGTTTTCCGTTTGGATAATAGATTTCAAATTCGATATTTTGTTCTGCACTAAGGAAAGTAGTATTCCCATTAACTATTTCATATTGTTTTAAAATAGATATGAAATTTTCCACAACTTTTTCTTTTACTTCAACCTTAACACTTGCTTTTCCTTTTGTATCAAAAGGATACTTGTTTTTATCTAGCTCATAACCTTTAGGAGCTTTAATTTCTTGAGCATAGTAATCACCATAAGGCGCAACTTGAGTTGATTTACCATCCCCATTTTTATCGGTTGTTATTGTTGTAATTAACTTGCCATCAAGAGAATAAACTCCGTATATTGCTCCTTCTAATGAAGCTTGTCCTTGAATAGTGCCTGTGCTATCTTTTTTATGCAATTCAACACTAGTATGATAACCTGAGATTTTAACACTTGCTACAACTGGGTCAACATTACCTGCGACTAATATGTTTTGTATATTTTTGCCATAAAATATTTTATAGTTATCATCATATATCATTTTTCTTTCCATTAGTATAGAAACCTCTCCAGTTTTTGTAGCAGTTAATGTTAAATCATTACCATTAACTGAATAATCAGCTCCATTGACATCAATGATATACTCGTTAAGTATACCATTATCATCATGAATCGTGATTGATTCACCAACTTGAAGATTATATGTTTTTCCATTAAAACTTGGTTTAATTAAATGATTGGCAATAAGTCTTTCAATTTCAGCTCTTTCTGCTGAGATATCAAGTTCTTTTCCTTTGCCCCATAATTGTGTAGTGAATTTTACCCATGAGCCTTCGCCCATAATTGTTTCCCAAAGCATTCCTTGAGTTGCTGCTCTGTATTTTATAGTTTGATGATTTGGGTAAGTATATCCGTAATAGGCGATTAATAAAACTCTTTCTTTTATCTCGTTTGGTAAATTGATATTACTCCAATTTCCTTGAAGATAATTATTAGTTCCTTCATGAACACGAGGTTCAATACAATAGGCTACTTTTCCATCAATTTTATATTCTTTTAAGTAATCTGATGCATGGTGTTCACTATCTCTTCTTTCAAAGTAATAGTCAGTATTCTCATAAGTTAATGTCTGAGCTGAAACATTTTGAGAACCTATTATTAACCCTGAAATTAAACTTACTGCTAATAAAAATAATTTACTTATTTTATTTCTCAATTTCCATTTCCTCCTTTTTTGAGATTTTGCTTGATAAGATACAAGCACTTAATATAAAAAGTACTAATAAAGAAATTAGTGCTAACCCTAATAGTAATAAAATTTTCATACATTCCTCCCATAAAAAAAAGTGACATATAGTCACCTTAATTTTTATACTTGTCACAGTTTCCTGAATGACATTTGATAAGTAAATAATAACCTAATATATTATTTTCTCCATCCATAACATCTATACAGTTAGTATTGTCTATATCTACAGTATCTTTATATGCTATTTTTTTAGCATCCGTAAGACATTTTGTTCTAACTTCATCTTTATTATTTCCAGTGATTTTATAATCAATCTGTCCATGATGAATTGAATATGTAAAACTATTTGGATCAGGAACTCCTACATATGACTTTTTAGATGTCGTTGTAGTGTGAGTGTTCCTTGCAGATGTAGTAGTGCTACGTTTGGTACTAGATGTTTTATTACTTGTCGTAGTATTTCTAGTTGTAGTTGTTCTGTTTCCTTTTGTAGAAGTTGTAGTAGTTCCAGTAGATGTTGTTGTTTCTGAACTTACAGTTGTAGATTGATTAATTACATTATTCTCAATAGCTTTTGTTGTGTTTTTTTCTTCATAGTTAGAAATAGTAGTGGTTGATTTAGAATTATTTAAGGATGAATCATTTTTATTTAAATAGAAAATTAACAACATGCTAAAGATAATAACTATAATAAAACCAATAACAATAATTTTTTTCTTCATAAGGTCACCTCTTGCATCGAGATTAACTCCATTTTACGAAAAAAGCAAGTCATAAATATTGTTTTAGAATATTTAAATCGTAAATTAAGTCTTTAAGATTACAACATAATTCAATATTATTGTTATTTTTAGATAACTTTTTCTCGAAATATTTTGCTAATGATTCAACATAATCAATATTAACCAATTTCTTTTGAAAAAAGTTTTTGAATAGCTTATCATTAACAGGTTCTTTTATAACTCCTAAAAAATATACTTGATCGTAAACTCTATTTACTAAGTTATGACTTTTTATAAAAGAATATGCATTTTTTTTCATATTAGATTGAAATGTCCTCTTGGGGAAATAGTTCTTCGAAGTCTTCAATTATCTCTTTATCAAAATCATTATAATTAACAGCACTATATAAATCAATATCATCAAAAACTAAGTCAAATAGCTTTGATTTAATGTCTTCAACACTAGTTAAATTGTGTTTAGGGATTAGCCATTCATTAACAGCTAGATTTAATCGATAAATAAAGTCTTGTGTTTTACAAACCAATATATCATCATCATAAGGATAGTTTTTTTCGAATTCTAAAAAAAACAAATTAGTAAGATCATTATCCTTTAAAATATCTTTTAAAATATCAATATTAGATAATGGAACGTTTTCAACTTTTCCTTCAATTAAAATATCATTTAAGATGTCCATAAATTCTTCTTTTTTTATCATTTAAAATAACCTAAAATCCAAGCTACGAATTGTGTTGTTACAAGTGCCGAAACACCTGCAATAATTGTTGTTCTTATTTTTCTATCATAAGAGGCTTTTTGATTGTCATCACTAGAAGCCATTTTTAGAGCAAAATCTTTTGCCACAAAAAAAGCTGTACCTCCTATAACAAAAAGTTTTAGATAACCCATAGCATCATTTATTAAATTTAATACATTTTGAAGTATGCTCTCCAATTAAAAAAATCCTCCTTGAGAATTTTTTATGGTATTATAAAAGAAGTCGAGTGAATTTAGTGAATTGCAATGCACTATGTTAAATTTTTCTCGGCTTTTTATTTGGATTTTTTTAACAATACTTTCATTCCTCCTTATTAGAATATTCTAATGATAGTTTTAATTGAATTCCGTTTTCTAATCTCTTTTTTATAACTTTACAATATTTATCAGTTATTTCTATTCCAATCCATTTTCGATTTAAGAGTTCGCACGACAAAAGAGTAGAACCACTTCCACTTGTGAAATCCAAAATTAATTCATTCTCTTGTGTATATGTTTGAATGAGATATTCCATCAAATTACAAGGCTTTTGTGTTGGATGATAAAGTTTTGATTCCCTAGCAAATTGCAAAATATTTCTTGGAAAGTTTCCATATTGTTGTATAGTCTTTTTTTTAGTTGTCTGTTTTTTTTCCTTTAAATAATCAACTGAACCTCTAGAAACATTTAGATTAACTTTAATTAAACCTTGAGGATAGTAACACATAGGACTTTTACAATTTGGAACAGCACTTGATTTGGAAAATATCATAATATCTTCGTAACATCTTAAAGGCTGATATTTTACATTCTGAAATCCAGTTACCTGTGTTTTTATCCATTTCCAGTCATATCTATACCATTCTTTATTGCTTTGCCTTAATGCAGAAGAAAAGGGTTCATTTCCAAAAAGGACAATTGCTCCTGTAGGTTTTATTAATTTTGAAATCTTTTCCCACATTTTATCAAATGGTATAAGTTGATCCCATGAGAATCCAGTTACTGCGTAGGGTGGATCGGTTATTATTGCATCAAACATTACTCCTTGTTCAATGAGATAGTCCATAACCTCTAAACAATCTCCTTTAAAAAGTTTTCCAAGAGAAGTTTCAAAGTATGGATCACAAGTCATTTATTACCTCCTTTCCATATAAAAATTAGTTTTTTGATAAACGAGATCCCTATAAACTCGTGTTTTATTTAATTAAGTTAACAAACTTATTTAAACCTGCTCGTAATGTGAATCGAACAATTGCACTTTTTCTAACCATTCTTATATGCTTAGAATGAGTGTTATATTTTGCGATTATTTCAAGATCACTTAATCCATCAATGAAAGTAGCATCAAATATATCTTTTTCATCCTGATTTAAAGAATTATAAGCATCAAAATAGGATTCAAGAAAATTTTCCATAGCCTCTTGAGTTTGTAAATTCTTTATATATATACTTTCAATTTTAGAACTATTATTTTTTTGTGATGAACCATATTTTACTCCGTAAGATGCAACAGACGTTGAATCATAACTAAAACCTCTTTCTAGAACTAAGAGAAAGTTCTCTACGATATCTAGGGTAATAAAGATAATTTCTTTATAATCTTCAATAGGATACTGCTCAACAATGTAATCACTTAAAAATATAGACCTTCTTTTTTTCATAGTCGCCTCCAATAAAAATCCAACAAAAAAGAGAGCCAAGCAAAAAATTGCTTAAAACTCTCTTACTAAGTCATAATAAAATTTAACTACTAAACAAACTAACATACCAATATTTAAACCACTATTAATCATAGGCTTCATCCCCAAAATCTAATAACTTTTAAATACTTGGTTGTTATGATAACACTTTAATAAATGCAGTCAATTCCCTGTGTAGAGTTCTCTACGTAGAGAAGTATCATTTACAATTATGACTCATTATAAACATTGTATCGGCTAAATTAATAAATTGCAAATGCAAAATATGATACTTTTCAATTTCTTTTCAATTTCAATATAAATATTTTCAATCAGATTTATATTTTATTATGTCTTGAACATCACAGCCTAATACATAGCAGAATTTAG
>CAZWKF010000031.1:0-3367 GCA_964634785.1 uncultured Muribaculaceae bacterium | reverse complement strand
TCAAGAATATCAGTATTTATATTGTAATTTTCTCCTTTATAATATCTTTTCACAACGTCATATTTTATTTTTGAAAGTTGGCTCATCATATAAATTGATATTCCTTTTTTATCCATAATTTCTTTTAAATGAGATTCAATGTAGCCATAATACGTTTTAAATTCAATTACTTTTTCTTCTATCACAATAATCAACCCTCTCCATAAAAAGAGCAGTATTAAAAAAAGTAATACTGCTCTAAAATAATAAATATTAATGTTGGCTTTTATTATAGCCATATTTAATTTTATCAAATTCAATTATTTTTTTAAATAAGCTTTTAAGAAAGTTTACATATTTTGTAGAAAAAAGTAGTTTTGTATTTTAAATACGTTCTTCTAATAAATGCAATAATTTTTCAAATATAACATCAACATTGTTTTTATTAAAAAAGTCTACCCAATTTGAAAACTCTGTTTCTTCTTCTTTTAAAGTATCTGAGTTACTTAATAAAATCGAAAAATGTTCTTCACTATGATCTATAAAAAGATAACTACAATATTTATTTTGCATACAATAATTAAAATGATTTTTACAAGAAGTCCTCTTTGGTAGTTTTTGATTAATTATGATAAACTTAAAAGAAAAATTATCTTTAATGATGTTTTTTTCTTGTTTTACAATATTATCCGAATCGAAGTTGTCTTTGTATTCGTTAATTATATTTTCTACTAATATAGAGTTGCATTCAGAATATAACTTTTTCATCTTGTTACAAAATAATTGATAGTTTTTCATATTTCACCTTTAAAAATCTTTTTAAATTATTATAACATAGTGTTATGTTTTTGAATTATTAATTTTGTCATTTTAACTTCAAAATATAATTATTACACTTTATTTTCTTTGATTTTGTTTGATTTGTTTTGAGTGTTTTTTTGAATTATTTTGAATTAAATCGTCATAAATCCGTCACAAAGTATAATAATATTCATTTTATGCAAAAAAAAAGTCCCTAAAAAAGGGAAGAAATATACATTCGTTTGAGTTCTAAGGCATAGATGTTGCAGTCCCACGCCTTACCACTTGGCTAAAGCCCCATGACATAATTGATTATAACATGATTTATAGGTGATTTCAATATATTTTATGCTTAAATACGGGACTTTATTCCTAGTTAAATTAGAATAAAAGAAATTGTATTTAAAACAGTTGCTATTAAGAATAGAATACCTGCAATTAAATCCGATTTATCTTTTCTTATATTATAACGACTTATAAATGTTACGCAATTATAAGCACAGATTAGACTGACAAGTGATGCTGGAGAAATATCTTTATAAGTTGAGATAGTAACAAGAATCATAAAGACAATACACATACCTATAATCCCATTGCGCATTGTTTTTAAATTGATAAGTTCGGTTAGCTTGATGATATTCTCTTCACTCTTTTTTTCAATATCCTCTTTTTCAATACTTTCACCTGATAGAAGTTCATTCACAGAGACATTTAATAGTTCACTTAATGGTTTTAGTAAGGACATATCCATAAGGCCTAATCCCCTCTCCCATTTACTTACGGCGTTTTTCGTTATTCCTAGTTGATTAGCTAATTGTTCTTGAGTCCATCCTTTTTCTTTTCTCTTTTCGGCAATAAACTTTCCTATCTTTTCTTGATTCATATTCATCACTTCCATTCAATCTCATCTTAGCATTTTCCTTAACAAAAGAAAACATACTTTTAGTTCACTCCATGAAAAAAGCCATTATTCGGCTTTTTGTTTTGGATATTTATACTTTAAATATTGTACTTCATAATCCGCTAAGCTATTTCGCTTCTTATTAATCATTTCAACTGCTTTGTCAATTCTTTCTTCAATTTGCTTTTTATCTTCTTCAGAACAATGATTGTAAAAAACAAATTCTCTTACACATAGATGAGCAATAATGTCAGCATACCTTCTGAGTGGTGAAGTAAAATGAGAATAATAAGGAAGTTCCAAATTATAATGACCTACATTTTTTCTTGAATAGTATGCTTTGGGGAATTCATTTTTATAATATTCAATCGCATCAATCATCTCTTTGTTTGATGGATTATTCCGCAAACGTTCTTGAAGATTCGATAGTTTTCTTTGCTCTTCCGCATTTAACTCATGGCAACGGTAGATAAAAGGAAATTCCTTTTCATACATGAATTTAGCAATATGATAGTTGTTGTAAATCATTGCATGAGCAATCATTTTTTCTGATAAGGTTTTTTCTTCCGAGTTTCTTCCTACAGGAACATAGGGAATGTCATTTTCACTATTTTTATTGTGCAGTTCTGTTAATATTGGGTCAATATTTGCAAAGTGAATAAGCGATGTCTCTAATAATTCATCATCAATGCCGTGTTCTAAGAAGTAGTCGAACTGATCATAAGTTAGATTTTTCGCAATTTTACATTTTTCAGGTCTCATACGAAAATCAAGAAGACATCCAGATTTGGCATCAATATCATAATAGGTACTGATAGTGTGTGTTACTTGGTTTTCTTTTAAGTGCATAATTCCACTAGAAAGAGTAGGTGGAAGCATCGGAATCGTATCAGGATCCATATAAAGGGAAACGGTTCTTTTAAATGCTTCATCCATTAAAATAGAATCAATAGGAATATAATCTAATGGAGAAGCAATGTGAATGCCTAAAGTATAAATTCCATCTTTATATTCAATCGATAAGCCATCATCAATCTCATGTGCATCGACTCCATCAAAGGTATAAATCACTTTTTCATTTGTTGGATTTCCAATTTCACTCTTTTTATTTTGAATCATAAAAGCTTCTAGTAAATGAGCTTCTTTAAATCGATCGTGTACCTCATATTTGTAGTTAAGATATTCAAGTGTTTTCTCTACTTTATTTCCCAAGATAATATTCATTGCATTATTAATAAAGAAAGACAATTTTTCCTTATGACGATTATAAGAATACTGCTTTTGCTCATAAAACTCTTTTAATTTTTCTAAATAAAGACTTTTTAAATGAGGACTTATTTTTATTTTTGCTTCTTTAAATACCGTATCTAATACTTTATCAAAATAGATTAAGTCATCTAATGGACCTAAATTTTCCTCGTTCAAATAAATATCTAAAGCATCTAAATAAGCATCAAGGATCTTTTCTACTAAAAGAATTCCCTTTTCGTCTTGAGAATTGATGATATAGGGAAATTGTCTACAGGCATTTTGCACAGAGTGAATATTCTTAGACTTAAAGATTAAGTGATAAATAAATTCCTCTTGTGTATTATCATAATCTATACTGTTTTCATCAGAGAAGGTTAACATAAAATTTTCTAATTTATAAATCAGTTTTTGTAAAGTATGATATCTCTCTTCAGA